>DATFHP010000114.1:0-14611 GCA_035248285.1 Allosphingosinicella sp.
GTCGGCGATGACATGGATCACATCGCCCTCGCGCTGGAGCGTGCCCTTGACGCCGATCATCGCCGCCGACAGCACGATCCGCCGCTGCGCCTCGAACCCGCGCTGCCAGATGATCACATTCGCGATTCCCGCCTCATCCTCGATGGTGACGAAGGTGACGTTGCCCGCGCCGGGGCGCTGACGCACCAGCACGATCCCGGCGACCTCGACCTTGCGCCCGTCCCTGATGCCGCGAAGCGCGCCGCAGGGAAGAATGCCGCGCCGCTCGAGTTCGGGGCGAAGGAAAGCGAGCGGATGGGCGCGAAGCGAAAGCTGGACGCTGCGATAATCTTCGACCACCTCGCGGCCGTCGGTCATCGGGGTCAAGGCGACGCGCGGTTCCCTGGTCAGCACCGTCTCGCGCGCGTCGGCCGCGGCAAACAGGGGCAACGGCGTCTCGCCGAGCCCCCGCACCTGCCATAGCGCCTGGCGGCGGCTGAGACCGAAGCCGTGGAAAGCGTCGGCATCGGCCAGCCTTTCCAGCGCCGCACGCGGCACGCCGGACCGGCGCCAGACATCCTCGATCGAGGTGAAGGGCGATGCGGCGCGGGCGGCAAGGATGGACTCGGCGTCCTCTTCGGACAGTCCCTTCGCCTGCCGCAAGCCGAGGCGGAGGGGGATTAAATTTCCTCCCCTCGATTTCGAGGGGAGGGGGACCGTTCGAAGAACGGTGGAGGGGCCCCTTCCACCAAATTTCGTTTGGTCCCCCTCCCCCGGAAATCCGGGGGAGGAAAAATCCTCCAACGTGCAATCCCATCCGCTGTTCGCGACACACACCGGCCGCACCTCCACCCCATGTTCCCGGGCATCGCGGACGATCTGGGCGGGGGCGTAGAAGCCCATCGGCTGGGCATTGAGCAACGCGGCGGCGAAGACGTCGGGATGATGGCATTTCATCCAGGACGAGGCGTAGGCGATCTTGGCGAAGCTCGCGGCATGGCTTTCGGGAAAGCCGTAGCTGCCGAAACCCTCGATCTGCTTGAACGTGCGCTCGGCGAAATCGCGGGTATAGCCGTTGCCGATCATGCCGTTGATCAATTTGGCGCGAAAGGCGCCGACCCCGCCGCTATGCTTGAACGTCGCCATCGAGCGGCGCAGCGCATCCGCCTCGGCGGGCGTGAAGCCGGCACCGACGATCGCCACCTTCATCGCCTGTTCCTGGAATAAGGGCACGCCCAGCGTCTTCTCGAGCACGTCCTTCAAATCGTCCTTGGGATATTCGGGTTTCTCCTTGCCTTCGCGGCGGCGAAGATAGGGATGGACCATGTCGCCCTGGATCGGTCCCGGCCGCACGATCGCCACCTCGATGACCAGATCGTAAAATTCCTTGGGCCTGAGGCGGGGCAGCATGCTCATCTGCGCGCGGCTTTCGATCTGGAAGACGCCGATGGTGTCGGCTCTCCGGATCATCGCAAAGACCGCTGGATCGTCCTCCTGCAGCACCGGCGAGGCCAGCTCCATGTCGATGTCCTTGTGGGCGCGCAGCAGATCGAAGGCGCGACGCATGCAGCCCAGCATGCCGAGCCCAAGCACGTCGACCTTCATGAAGCGAAGCGCGTCGATATCGTCCTTGTCCCATTCGATGACGCGCCGGTCCTCCATCGCCGCCGGAGCGATCGGCACCAGATCGTCGAGCCGATCCTGGGTCAGCACGAAGCCGCCGGGATGCTGGCTCAAATGGCGCGGCGTGCCGATCAGCTGGCGCGCGAGATCGAGCGTCAGCGCGAGACGCGGGTCCTTGAGGTCGAGGTTGAGGTCGCCGGCATGACGCTCGTTCACGCCTTCGTTCGACCACCCCCAGATCTGGCCCGCGAGCGCGCCGGTCAGATCCTCGGGCAGGCCGAGCGCCTTGCCGACGTCGCGTACCGCGCCGCGCGCGCGGTAGCGGCTGACCACCGCGGTCAGCGCCGACCGGTCGCGGCCATAATGGTCGTAGATCCATTGGATCACCTCCTCGCGGCGCTCATGCTCGAAATCGACATCGATGTCGGGCGGCTCGTTGCGCTCGCCCGAGACGAAGCGCTCGAACAACAGCTTGTGCTTGACCGGATCGATCGAGGTGATTCCGAGCAGGAAGCAGACCACCGAATTGGCTGCCGATCCGCGCCCCTGGCAAAGGATCTTGCAGCTGCGCGCCTGGTCGACGATCGCATGGACGGTGAGGAAATAAGGCGCGTAGCGAAGCTTTTCGATCAGCGCCAGCTCGTGGCGAAGCATCGCCTCATGCGCCTCGGGCAGGCCTTGCGGAAAGCGGATCGCCGCCGCCGCACGCACCCGCGCTTCGAGCTGCTGCTGCGCGCTTTCCCCTTCGGCGACCTCGCTCGGATATTGATAGCAAAGCTGGCCGAGATCGAAGCGGCAGCGGCCGACGATCTCCGCGCTCGCCGCGATCATATGCGGCCAGCGCGCGAACAGCCGCTCCATTTCGGCCGCGCTCTTCAGATGACGGTCGGCGTGGCGTTCGCGCCTGAAGCCCAGTTCGTCGATCGTGCATCTCTCGCGGATCGCGGTGACGACATCCTGCAGCATCCGTCGATCCTGCGCATGGAACAGCACGTCGCCGGTGGCGAGCGGCGTCACGCCCACCGCGCGCGCCAGGCGGTCGAGCCGCTCGATGCGGACCATGTCGCCGGGCCGGCGCCGATAGGAGATGGCAGCAAAAGCGCGGTCGCCGAACAAGGCGCCAAGGCGCCCCAGCGCCTCGGCCGCCGCTTCGTCGGGACGATCAGTGACCAAAGCGGCGATCTGGCCCTCGGCCGCGCCGGCAAGCTCCTCCCAGCCGATCCGGCACGCGCTCTTGCCGAGCCATTTCTCGCCGACGCGCTGCTGCGGCCGGCCGGCGGTGAGCAGGCGCGTGAGCCGCGACCAGGCGGCCCGGTCCTGGGGATAAAGCAGCACGGCTTCGCCCGAGACCAGATCGATGCGGCAACCCGGCACCAGCCGCACGCCGGTCGCCTTGGCGGCTTCCCAGGCGCGCACCATTCCCGCCACCGAATTGCGATCGACGATGCCGAGTGCGCCGATGCCGAGATGGGCGGCGGCGGCGAACAGCTCCTCGCAAGAGGAAGCGCCGCGCAGGAAGCTGAAATGACTGGTGACCTGAAGCTCGGCGTAGGGAATCCTCCCCGCAAGCGGGGAGGGGGACCGCACGAAGTGCGGTGGAGGGGGGATCGTGCCACGCGCAGAACCCCCTCCACCGGCCTGCGGCCGGTCATGATCAGGTGAGGATGTCCCCCGGACATCCTCAGCCATGCCGGGGGCATGGCGTACCTGTTCATCCCCGTCCCGGGGAGGAACGCTCACCCGAACACCCCATGCAAATACCAGCTCAGATCGCCGGTGCGCGGATCGGCGCCGTCGCCGCGGCGGAATAGCCAGAAGCGCGCGCCGGCCTCGTCCTCGACCAGGAAATAGTCGCGCACCGCCTGTTCCTCGCCGCGCCTTTTCCACCACTCGCCATAGATACGCTCAGGGCCGTCGGCGCTGCGCACGACATGCACCGCGCCGCGCCAGGTGAAGCGGCGCGGCGGCCCGTCGGGAAGCAAGGCCATCACCTGGTCGATCCGCTCCGGGCGCGCGAACAGGCGCACCGGGCGGGGCCAATCGGGGGGCCAGCCTTCCACAGGATCGAGTGGTGCCACCCGGCGCAGGCTTCGCTCGGGAACGTCGCTTTCGACCGCGCTCAGCCGGTACAGCCGGCGGGGCCCCAAGCGGCCGACGAGACGGTCGATCAAGGGAACCAGATCGGCGGCCGGCTTCCCGTCGCCAAGCGCGCCTGCGATCGGCTGCGGTCCGAGCGGCTCGCAGCGGATGGCGACGAGCCGCATCGCCTCGATGCCGAAGCCGGGCTCGATCGTCTCGATCCTGCGCTCCAACAGCGACAGGAGATGCGCGGCGTCGCGGGTGGCGCGGGCGGTGCCGATGGCAACAATCTGATCCACGCCGTCGACCCGCGCGCAGACCAGATGGAGCCGCCGCACGGCGAGACCCTGCTCGATGAGCCGCGCGGCAAGCAGGGCCATCAGCCGGCGGAGCGCCTCGCCGATCGCTTCGGCGGTGGCGATCGGCTCGAGGAAGCGGAGCAGAATGTGCGGCGGCTCTTCGGGAACCACCGGCTCGATCGCTTCGGCGGCGCGGCCCAGCGCCTGATCGAGCCGGAGCAGCAGGGTCCGGCCGAAGCGCCGCTCGAGCGGTGCGCGCGGCATCAGGACGAGATCGCCGATCCGATCGATGCCCAAACGCCGCGCGGGGATCGAAATGTCGTCCTCGAAACGGAGGGCCGCGATCGGCAAGGGCGCGAGCGCTTCGGCTTCCTCGCCCGACGGGCAAAAGACCGCCGGTCCGCTGCCGTGGCGCGCCAGCGCATGCGCCGCGCCCGCCGTCCCGGCGACGGCGATCCGCGCGTCGAGGCCGAGCCGCGCGCAGAAATGCAGGATGCGCGCAGCCATATCGTGCTCACCGCCGAACAGATGGGCAACGCCGCTAAGGTCGAGCCACAGACCGTCATTGCCCGACACGGCCGCACGCGGAGTCCATCGCCGCGCCGCGAACAGCGCCAGACGGGTAAGCAACGCCGCATCCTCTTCGGGCTCGGCATCGACGACCGCGAGCCCGGGAACCACGGCGCGCGCCTGCGCGACCGCCATGCCCACCTCCAACCCCAAGGCCTGCGCGACCGGACAGGCCGCGGCGATCGTCATCCGCTGGCCCGAGCGATGGGCGATGACGAGAGGGTTCGGGGCGGGTGCGAAAGAGGTGCGACTTTCGTGGAAGGCCGGCTTGGCAGGCTCTCGGTCTTGCCGCGCCCAGCGGGCACCGGGCCGCCAGCCTAGATCCTCCCCGATGAGCAGGTCGCCGTGTCCCCCGGACACGGCTGCGCAGTGCGGGGCACTGCGCATCTGCTCATGGGGAGGGGGACCATGCGCAGCATGGTGGAGGGGGTTCTGCGGCCTCCCCGAAACCTCCTCCACCGCGCTACGCGATGAGCAGGCCGCCATCCCCCCGGGATGGCTGCGGACTGCCGGGGGCAGTCCGCACCTGCCCATCCCCCTCCCCACAAGTGGGGAGGATTGTTCACGCCGCCCTCCGTTCCCCTTCCGCCGCAGGCGGTCGGTGGCGAGGAAGGGCAGGTAGAGCGAGGCGACCCTCGGCATCGGGACTCTCCACTAGACATTCGAAAGGCGCGCCGCCGCGCTGACGGACGAGGGCGACATGCCAGCGCGGGCGGCCGACGCCGGGGACGGAAAGCGCGCCGGAGGGCATGCAACCGATCCGCCAGCGCGTCATCGCCGCCGACGCAAGTCCGAGCGGATCCTCGCCGTATCGCCGCCGGCGCCGCAGCATCAGCGCCATGGCGCCGCCCTGCTCGGCGGCGAGCTGCAGGCGGCGGGTCGCGGCCATCGGCGCCCGGCCCACCTCGCCCACCACCGCGGCAAGCCCGCCGTGACGCAGCCCCTCCTCCATCACCGCGAGCACATCCTCGTCACGCCCGCATTCGGCGTAGATCAGCCGTTCGGGCGCCAGCCCCGCTTGCGCCAGGCCGGGGGCGAACAGATCGCGGCGGCCCATCGCCCAGAGCACCGTCCCGTTCATCGCGGCGGCGCGCGCCGCGATTCCGGCCCCCGCCGCGCAACGCGCGGCAATTCCCGCCGCGAACAGGCAGGCCGCGGCATCGTCGGAAGCATTGCCTAGCGCGCCGGCGATCTCATGCAGCGCCGCCTCGGCCAGCCCACCGCCTTCGAGCCGCCCATCCAGCGCGGCAAGGCCGAACGGCAGGAACGCGCGTCCTTCGCCCACCCCGCCCGCCTCGATCGCGCGTACCGCCGCGCGCAACACGGTAATGCGCTCGATCCGCAGGGAAGAAGGGGCTGGCATGACGACTCACGACTCGTTTGTTCCTGTTATGTTCCTACGCTACAGGCAAAGAGTCAACCGATAGCAAGCGCCGGTTTCCAAGCCCGCCCAACATCATTAGCTAGGGACCGATGCTCCTGTTGCGCCGCTGCGTTCTCGCTTTCCTCGCCTTTCTCGCCGTCCCGCTCCAGGCGGCAGGCAGCGATTCCGGCTGGTTCTATCGCGGCAGCGACATCGCGCCCGATCCCGCTTGGCAGTTCGGCACCCTGCCCAACGGCGCGCGCTACGCGGTCCGCCGCAACGCGCTGCCGGCAGGCCAGGTGTCGATCCGCATCCGCATCGACGCCGGCGCGCTGAACGAGAGCGACACGGAGCGCGGCTGGGCCCATTTCGTCGAGCATATGGTGTTCCGCGGCACACACAGCTTCGGCGACCGCGAGGCCCGCCATATCTGGGAGGAGCTCGGCGCAAGCTTCGGCAGCGATACCAACGCCAACACCGGTGCCACCCAGACCGTCTACCAGCTCGATCTGCCGCATGCCGACCGCGCTTCGCTGGACCGAAGCCTCGCCATCCTGTCCGAGATGGTCGACAGCGCGCAGTTCGCGCCTGCCTCGGTCGAGGCCGAACGCAAGGTCGTGCTCGCCGAAAAGCGGCGGCGGTCGGAGCTGACCGTACGCTTCGACGCGGTTTCGCGCCCGCTCTTCTATGCCGGGCTCAAATATGCATCGCGCGATACGATCGGCACCGACGCGACCCTCGCGGCGGCGACGCCTGCCGGCCTGCGGGCCTTCTACGAACGCTGGTATCGGCCCGAACGGGCCACGATCGTCGTCGTCGGCGACGCCGATCCGGCGCTGACGACCGCGCTGATCGCCAGGCATTTCGGCGGCTGGCGGGCCGAGGGCCTCAAACCGTCCGAGCCGGATTATGGACGGATCGCGCAGGGCCATCACCGCGTCGCCGTGCTTGCCTATCCGGGCGCGCCGCCAACCGCGCAGATCGTCTGGCTTCGGCCGCACGCCGATCTTCCCGACACGCTGGCGCGCGAGCGCACCGAGCTGGCGCAGCGTCTTGCCGCGCAGATCGTCAACCGCCGGATCGAGGCCAAGGCGCGCGGCGAGGCGTCGTTCATAGGTGCCGGCATCGGCATCGGGCAAAGCCGCCATGTCGCCGACACCACGACGCTTTCGATCGGCGCCAAGGAAGGCCGCTGGCGCGAGGCGCTCGCCGAAAATCTCGCCATCGTCGCCGACGCGTTGCGCAGGCCGCCAAGCGCGGCCGATATCGCGCGCGAACTCAGCAACCTTCGCATCGCGCTGGTGGCGGGCGTGGCCGCCGAGACCAGCGTGAAATCGCCGCAGCGCGCCCAGCAGCTGGTGAATGCGCTGGACAGCGGCGACGTGGTCGCGACCGCGCCGGCGATGCTGACCGTGTTCGACCGGCTCGCACCGGAAATGACTCCGGGACGGATCGAGGCGGCGACGCGCCAATTGTTCAAGGGCGAGGGTCCGCGCCTGCTGCTCTTGACGCCGCAACCCGTCGCCGGCGGCGAGGCGGCGGTCGCTGCCGCGCTGCGCGCCGCCGAAAAGGCCGTGCCGGTCCAGCGCGCGGCCGAACGCAGCATCGGCTTCGATTCGCTTCCGCCGCTCGGCCCGCCAGGCCGCGAGCTGTCCCGCCAGCGGATCGACGATCTGGACGTGACCATCATACGCTTCGCGAACGGATCGACGCTGACCTTCAAGCAGACCGACTTCGACAAGGGTTCGGTGCAGGTCCGGCTGCGCTTCGGCGCGGGGCTGGCCGGCCTTTCGCCGCGTCAGCCCGCGCTCAGCTGGATGGACGGCGCGGTCGCGCCGTCGGGCCTCGCCGATCTCGATCTCGACGCCATGGAGCGGCTGATGACGGGGCGGCGCATGAACCTCAATTTCGGCGTCGACGAGGACGCCTTCGTGTTGAGCGGAACGACCAATGCCGCGGATCTCCCCGATCAGCTGCGGCTGCTCGCGACCAAACAGGCCTTTCCGCGCTGGGACGCCCCGTTGTTCGACCGCTTCAAGGCCGCATGGCTGCAAAATTACGACCTCGGCTTCGCGTCCGCCTCGGCGCGCGCCGGCCGCGAGATCGGATTTGTGCTCCATCCCGGCGACCAGCGCTGGAAGGCGGCGGACCGCGCGGCGATCGCCGCTGCCGACCCGGCCGCCTTCCGGGCCTTTTTCGCGCCGCTGCTGGCAAATGGTCCCGTGGACGCGATCATCGTCGGCGACGTCGATCTCGACACGGCGGTGAAGGCGATGGAGGCGAGCGTCGCCGCGCTCCCGACGCGGGCTGCGCCGCCGCCGCCGATCGCCGCCGCGCCGCCCCGCCCCGACCCCAAGCCGCGGATCTTCACCCACAACGGCGATGGCAGCCAGGCGTTCGCGCTGATCGGATGGTCGACCTTCGGCGGCACCGGCAGGATGCCGGAACGGCGCGCCCTGTCGGTGGCCTCCAACCTGCTGGAAATGCGGCTGTTCGATAGGCTGCGCGAGGAGGAAGGCGCAAGCTATGCCCCCGATGCGAGCGCAACCAGTTCCGACGAGTTTCCCGCATGGGGGGTGTTCACTGCGGCGGCCGAGCTCAAGCCCGAAAGCGTCGCCGCCTTCTTTCGCATCGCGCGCGAGGAGGTCGCCGCGCTCGCTGCGAAGGCGGTCGGCCCGGAGGAGTTCGCGCGCGCGCAGAATCCGATCGTCAGCGGGATCGAACGCCGGCTCAAGACCAACGGCTATTGGGTGTCGGCGCTTGAAAACTGGACCAGCCGCCCCGAGTTGATCGAGCAGACACGAAGCTATCTTTCCGATTATAAGGCGATGACGGCGGAAAAGGTGCGCGCGGCGGTCGCCGCTTTTGTGACCGACGAAGGGGATTGGTCGATGCTCGTCCTGCCCGAGAAAGCTGACGCTGTTGGCAACTGATCCGATTCCCTTGACGCTGCCTGGAGCAGCGGGCGCGGCAGGCTCCGATGCGTTCGCTGGGGCGGTCGCTCCGGCCGATCCGCCGTCGCTCCCGGCAAGCCTGCCGCGCGGACCGTTCTTCGAGGACAAGAACCGTGCCTTCTGGATCCTCCAGTCGATCGGCTGGGCCGGTTATTTCGTGCTGCGCACCTTGTCGGGCGTCGCCAACGCATTCGGCTTCGCCTTCGTCATCCACACGACCTTGCTGACCGCGACCGGCTATTCGATGACGCTGCTGATGGCGGCCGCCTTCCGCCGGCTGATCCGGATCCGGCCGATCATCACCTGGGCGATCTCGATCGTCATCGTCCTCGTCGCGTCGGCAAGCTTCTCCGCGATCGAGACGTGGAGCCATGCCACCTTCGTCCGCCCCGGGCTGCGGCCGCAGGGGATCGAGTTTTTCAGCGCCATCCTGCTCGATTTCTCGCTGCTCGCGGCCTGGTCGGCGCTCTATTACGGAATCAATTATTATCTGATCCTGGAGAAGGCGACCGATCAGCTGCTCAAGCTCGAGCATCAGGCGAGCACCGCGCAGCTGGCGATGCTTCGCTACCAGCTCAATCCGCACTTCCTGTTCAACACGCTGAACTCGATCTCGACCCTGGTGCTGCTCAAGCAGACCGAGCGCGCCAACGCCATGCTGTCGCGCCTCTCCTCCTTCCTGCGTTACACCCTCGTCAACGAGCCGAGCGGCCAGGTGACGGTCGCGCAGGAGATTGAAACGCTCAAGCTCTATCTCGATATTGAGAAGATGCGCTTCGAGGACCGGCTGCGGCCGCACTTTCAGATCGACCCTGCGGTCGCAAGGGCGCGCATGCCGTCGCTGCTGCTCCAGCCCCTGGTCGAGAATGCGATCAAATATGCGGTCACGCCGCAGGAGGAGGGCGCCGACATCTCGGTAGACGCGCGCAAGGTCGCCGATCGGGTGCTGATCACCGTCTCGGACAGCGGGCCGGGAGCGGACGGCTTCGCAGGCGGCACCGGCCAGCCGTCGACCGGCGTCGGGCTGGCGAACATTCGCGACCGTCTGGCGCAGGCCTATGGCGCCGACCATCGTTTTGAGACTCAAACGAACAAGAACGGGGGATTTGGCGTTGTCATAGAAATCCCCTACCAAGTCGGAGACGAGGAAAAGAGATGAGCATTCGCACGATCCTGGTGGACGACGAGCCGCTGGCTGTTCAAGGCCTGCAGCTCCGCCTCGAAAAGCATGAGGACGTCGAGATCGTCGCCACCTGCAGCAACGGGCGCGAGGCGATTCGCGCGATCAAGACGCACAAGCCCGATCTGGTGTTCCTCGACATCCAGATGCCCGGCTTCGACGGTTTTTCGGTGATCCAGGGCCTGATGGAGGTCGAGCCGCCCTTGTTCGTCTTCGTCACCGCTTATGGCGATCACGCCATCCGCGCCTTCGAGGCGCAGGCGGTCGATTATCTGATGAAGCCGGTCGAGGAGGAACGGCTCGCCGACACGCTCGAGAAGGTCCGCCAGCGGCTCGCCGAGCGACGCAGCGTCGAGGAAGTGGGGCGGCTCAAGGGGGTTCTCGCCGAGGTCGCGCCCGATGCGGTCGAAAGTACCGATCAGCCCGACGAGGCGCATGCCTCGAACCGCTACGAGAAACTGATCAACATCAAGGACCAGGGGCAGATCTTCCGCGTCGATGTCGACACGATCGAGAAGATCGACGCCGCCGGCGACTATATGTGCATCTACACCGGCAACAACACTTTGATCCTCAGGGAGACGATGAAGGATTTGGAGAAACGGCTCGATCCGCGCCGCTTCCAGCGCGTCCACCGCTCGACGATCGTCAACCTCGACCTCGTCCGGCAGGTCAAGCCGCACACCAACGGCGAATGCTTCCTGGTGCTCGATTCAGGCAGCCAGGTGAAGGTCAGCCGCAGCTACCGGGATGTGGTGGCGCGCTTCGTCCATTAGCGTCCCATTGCAGACATCTCGGGCCATGGTAGACCGCGTTCCATGGCTGTTGGGCGGGACAAGCGAGCAAATGCCATCGCCGGGCTTTCCGTCGCAGGACTGGTTCTCCCGGAATCAATTGCTTATGCAGCCATTGCAGGGTTGCCGCCAATGCACGCCCTGCTCGCCGCCCTGGGCGGCTTGCTTGCCTATCCGATCATCGGCCGCAGTCGTTTTGCCATCGTAAGTCCAACGTCGGCCTCGGCGGCCGTTCTCGCAGCCGCGCTCACAAGTCTTGGCGCCGTCTCGCCAACGTCGCGTACCACCCTGCTGTTTGCGATTGTCGCCTGCGTCGGCTTGCTGTTCCTTGGCGCGGGCCTGCTTCGCCTCGGATTTGCTGTGGCCTTCGTATCACGGCCGGTTCTGCGCGGCTTTGCGTTTGGCCTTGCCGTCAGCATCGTGCTTCGGCAGTTCTTTGGGGTTACGGGCATTCAGGTTTCCGCAGGTTCGGTCCTTACGCAGCTGGCCCATATCCTGGGCCACGTGAGGGCCTGGAACCTTCTCGCGCTGCTCACCGGCCTGGCGTCGCTAGCCGCCCTCCGTCTCTTTCAGCGGTACATCCGGATACCGGCCGCGCTTGGCGTGCTCGTTATTGCCGCGCTGTTATCGGCATGGATCGACTTCCACGCGGCAGGCGTTCCCGTCATCGGAAACATTGCGTTGCAATTCGCGGCCCCCACCCTCCCGCGGCTCGACGTGCGAGGATGGTTCGGCGTCGCATCGGCGAGCTTTCCGCTCGCGCTTGTCATTTTCGTTGAATCTTGGGGGACATGCCGAACATTGGCGTTGAGGCATGGCGATAGCCTCGACCCCAATCGGGAGCTCGTCGCCATCGGGCTCGCCAACCTCGTGAATGCAGGCGTCGGTGGACAGCCGGTAGGAGCGGGTTTTTCGGCCTCGTCAGCCAATGAGACGGCCGGAGCCACCGAACGCTCGGCTGGGGTGATCGCGGCGTTGGTGCTGACGGCTCTCGCCCTGTGCGGATTGCCGCTGATCGCCCGAGTCCCCACCCCTGTCCTAGCGGCGGTCGTCGTCGGAGCGCTGTTCCATGCGCTCGACCCACGGCCGCTGCTTCGCTTATGGTCGATCGATCGCGACCAATATGTCGCGCTGGTCGCCGCCTTGGGCGTGCTCGTGCTGGGTGCGCTCTACGGCATGCTCCTGGCCATCGGGCTGTCCGTTCTCGCGATTGTCCGCCGCCTCGCCGATCCCAGTCTCGATCGGCTTGGCCGATTGCCTGACACGAGCAACTACGTCGATGTCTCGCGTCATCCGGAAGCAATAACGGATTGCGAGATCCTGGTTGTTCGCCCCCGCCAGCCCTTGTTCTTCGCGAATGCCGAGAGGATCATGACTTCGGTTGAAGCCATGGCGACTCCCGGGGTCGGGATGATCGTCGTGAGCCTCGAACTCAGCGACGATCTCGACAGCACGTCGCTCGAGGCCCTGAGTGAAAGTGCAACACGCTTGAACGCCCGCGGCCGGCGGCTGCAGCTCGGAAGAGTCAAGGACCCGGTTCGAGAACTGATGGCGGGTGCGGGCGGCAATCTCGAGGAACTCGCCGCGGACAGCTGCCGCAGCGTGGCAGAGGCGGTCGTCAAAGCGAAATCGAAACTAGGCCAACAGGTGCGATCATGAGAAACAGCCGAGAGCCCGTACTTATCCCCGCCGCCATCCACGACCTTCGCCCGACCCAGGTGACGATTGGCCTTCGCGAGGTCGAACGAAAGCGGCACCGGTGGCGCGAGCAGGGCGATGCCGGAGGTGCGTATCTCGGGCGGCACATGATCCCGGTCGTCCTCGGGCCGAAGAAAAGATCCTATGTGATCGATCATCATCATCTGGCGCGCGCTCTGCATGATGAGGGGCAGCAAGAAGTGCTTACCACAATCGTCGCCGATCTCAGCCTGCTCGGTCGGGACGCATTCTGGATCTTCCTGGACAATCGCGGTTGGCTCCATCCGTTCGACAAGGAAGGAAAGCGCTGCGACTATTCGGCGATCCCGAAGCATATCGGGAAGCTGGTCGACGATCCCTATCGGTCCCTTGCCGGAGCCGTTCGGGAGGTCGGCGGCTATGCGAAAGAAACCACGCCGTTCAGCGAATTTATCTGGGCCGACTATTTCCGACGCCGGATCAAGCCGGGCCGGCTCGAAAAGAAGTTTGAGGAGACGGTGAAGGCCGCTCTCTCGCTCGCCCGTTCGCATCAGGCCTCCTTCATGCCCGGATGGTGCGGTGAGGATCACCCGGACTACAAGTAGGACCGGGAAATCGCCAGGCGCCAAAGCCCGCCTTCGACCATTGATGGTATTTGACCCAAAGCCGCTCAACAGAGCTTGACCTTCGGCGCTTTTGGGATATACATGTGGTATATACAAATTGAAGAATGGACATGAGCGAACCTGCTGCACACACGGCCCTGTTTCGATCGAACCGCTCGCAAGCGGTCCGTCTTCCCAAGAGCGTAGCCTTCCCCGACGGCGTGCGGGCGGTGCGCATCGTCAAGGAAGGGAAAGGGCGTCTGGTTCTTCCAGCGGAAGCGGTGTGGGATGACTTCTTCGATGCCGCAGGTATCGGCCTGCCCGACCGCGACCAGCCTCAGGTGCAGACTCGCGAACGCTTCTGATGCTGCGTTATCTGCTCGACACCAATCTCTGTATCCGCGTATTGCGCGATCGACCGCCAGGCGTGCGCGCAAGCTTCAATTCCAACGCCGACGGCCTGTGCATCTCGACGATCGTCCTGACCGAGCTCCTTCACGGCGCAGCCAAATCCGCGAGGCCCGACCATGTTCGGCACGAAGTCGAACGTTTTGCCGCTCGTCTCGACGTGCTCGCATTCGACTCCGAAGCGGCGGATCATGCCGCCGATATTCGCGCCGACCTGGAACGCAAGGGGTTGCCGATCGGCGGCTATGATCTGCTGATCGCCGGACATGCGCGCAGCCGCGGATTGATCGTCGTCACCGGCAATCTGCGCGAATTCGAACGCGTCCCCGGGCTACGCTGCGAAGATTGGGAAGCAGCGAGATAGGAGATTCACGCCGATTTCGCCCCGCCCGCCCCCGACTTGAGCACATTCCGGCGGAACAGCATCGCGCCGAGCTTGACGGTCAGCATCACCCATAAGCCCTGCCAGACGATCGCCAGAAGGTGCGGCCAGATCGCCGGCGCCTCGGCGGCGCGGGCGATCATCGTCAGCGGCGAGCTGAACGGAAAGACGGCGGCGGCGATGCCGACCGGCTTGTCGAGATGGCTGGCGGCGAGCGACGCGAAAGCGAATATGAGCATCTGCCCGATGGTGATCGGCATCGACAATGTCTGCACCTCGCGCACGCTGCTCGCCTGCGAGCCGATCCCGAGGAACAGCGCCCCGAGCAACAGATAATTGGCGCTGAAATAGACGAACATCATCAGGATGAAGAAGGGCCAGCCGACCGCTGGCTCGGGCAGCGCCGCGCCGCCATGACCCCACGCCAACGCCGCCGAAAGCGCGCCGCCGCCCCACACCGCGACGCCGATCAGCGAGATCGCCAGCATCGAAATGATCTTGCCGAGGAAGATCGCGTCGACGGGAACCGCCGCGGCCAGCACCTCGATGACCTTGTTCGACTTCTCCTCGAGCATGTTGGACAGCAGCATGCCCGAGAGCAAAACGGTCAGGAAGAACAGGTACAGCTGGCCGATCCGCGCGGTGAGCGCGCGCACCGTGGCCAGCGATCCCGCCGACCGATCCACCCTGACGACGCG
>DATFHP010000115.1:0-35409 GCA_035248285.1 Allosphingosinicella sp.
AATCCTGCCCGATCCGAAGTTCGGGGATGTCGTCCTTTCCAAGTTCATGAACAGCGTCATGCTCGACGGCAAGAAGTCCGTCGCCGAAGGCATCGTCTACGGCGCACTGGAGACCGCCGAGACCCGCGCCAAGCGCGATCCGCTGCAGATCTTCCACGACGCGCTCAACAATGTGAAGCCGGGCATCGAGGTCCGCAGCCGCCGCGTCGGCGGCGCGACCTACCAGGTCCCCGTCGAGGTGCGCCCCGAGCGTGCCCAGGCGCTGGCGATCCGCTGGCTGATCACGGCCGCGCGCGCGCGTTCGGAGAACACCATGTCGGGACGCCTGTCGGGCGAGCTGATGGATGCCGCCAACAACCGCGGCAATGCGGTCAAGAAGCGCGAAGACACCCATCGCATGGCCGAGGCCAATCGCGCCTTCTCGCACTACCGCTGGTAATTTTCGTCCCTATATCGTCGGCAGCAGTCGCAAGGTCTGCTCCCCGGCATTGGAGTTAAGACCATGGCACGTAGCCATCCGCTCGATCGATACCGCAATATCGGCATCATGGCGCATATCGATGCGGGCAAGACCACGACCACCGAGCGTGTGCTTTATTATACCGGCAAGTCCTACAAGATCGGCGAGGTCCATGAGGGCACCGCGACGATGGACTGGATGGAGCAGGAGCAGGAGCGCGGCATCACCATCACGTCGGCCGCGACGACCTGCTTCTGGAACGAGCATCGCATCAACATCATCGATACGCCCGGCCACGTCGATTTCACCATCGAGGTCGAGCGTTCGCTGCGCGTGCTCGACGGCGCGGTCGCCGTGTTCGACGGCGTCGCCGGCGTCGAGCCGCAGTCCGAGACGGTCTGGCGCCAGGCGGACAAGTACAACGTCCCGCGCATGTGCTTCGTCAACAAGCTCGATCGGATGGGCGCGAGCTTCGATCGCTGCGTCAGCATGATCAAGGATCGGCTCGGCGCGCGGCCGATGGTGATGCAGCTGCCGATCGGCCTCGAAGCCGATTTCATCGGCATCGTCGATCTGGTCGCCAACCACGCCATCGTCTGGCTCGAGGAGAGCCTCGGCGCCAAGTTCGAGATCCGCGAGATTCCCGACGAGCTGAAGGATGCCGCCGAGGCGGCGCGCATGGAATTGATCGAGATGGCCGTCGAGCAGGACGATGCGGTCATGGAAGCCTATCTCGAAGGCAAGGAGCCCGACGTCGACACGCTGAAGCGGCTGATCCGCAAGGGTACGCTCGACTTCGCCTTCGTCCCGGTGCTGTGCGGCTCGGCGTTCAAGAACAAGGGCGTGCAGCCGATGCTCGACGCGGTCGTCGACTATCTGCCGAGCCCGCTCGACATCCCGCCGGTGAAGGGTCTCAAGCTCGACGGCGAGACCGAGGACGCGCGCCCGGCCGACGACAATGCGCCTTTCTCGGGCCTGGCATTCAAGATCATGACCGATCCGTTCGTCGGCACTTTGACCTTCGTGCGCATCTACTCGGGCAAGCTCGAGGGTGCCTCGACGGTCATGAACTCGGTCAAGGACAAGCGCGAGAAGGTCGGCCGGATGCTGCTGATGCACGCCAACGACCGTGAGGACATCAAGGAAGCGTTCGCCGGCGACATCGTCGCGCTCGTCGGGCTCAAGGATACGACGACCGGCGATACCTTGTGCGCGTCCAACGCGCCGATCATCCTCGAGCGGATGGAGTTTCCCGATCCGGTCATCGAGGTCGCGGTGGAGCCCAAGACCAAGGCGGATCAGGAGAAGATGGGCGTGGCGCTGCATCGTCTCGCCGCCGAGGATCCGTCGTTCCGGGTCACCAGCGATCAGGAAAGCGGCCAGACGATCATCAAGGGGATGGGCGAGCTCCATCTCGAGATTCTCGTCGACCGCATGAAGCGCGAATTCAAGGTCGACGCCAATGTCGGCGCGCCGCAGGTCGCCTATCGCGAGTCGCTCGCCAAGCCGGTCGAGCTCACCTACACGCACAAGAAGCAGTCGGGCGGCTCGGGCCAGTTCGGCGAGGTGCGCGTGTCGCTGGAGCCGGGCGAGCGCGGCAGCGGCATCGAGTTCAGCGACGAGATCAAGGGCGGCAATATTCCGCGCGAATATATTCCGGCGATCGAAAAGGGCATGCGCGAGACGGCCGAGACCGGTTCGATGATCGGCTTCCCCATCATCGACTTCAAGATCCGCCTCACCGACGGCAAATATCACGACGTCGATTCATCCGCGCTCGCCTTCGAGATCGCGGGCCGCGGCGCGATGCGCGAGGCCGCGCAGAAGGCCGGCATCAAATTGCTCGAGCCGATCATGAAGGTCGAGGTGGTGACTCCCGAGGATTATCTCGGCGACGTGATCGGCGATCTCAACAGCCGCCGCGGCCAGATCCAGGGCACCGATACGCGCGGCAATGCGCAGGTTGTCGAGGCGATCGTGCCGCTTGCCAATATGTTCGGCTACGTTAATGAGCTGCGTTCCTTCTCGCAGGGCCGCGCTCAATACACGATGCAGTTCTCGCATTACGAGGAAGTCCCGCAGAATGTCGCGGACGAGGTAAAGGCAAAGCTCGCCTGATCGGCGACTGGTTAGAGTGAATCAGGAAAGACGAGGAAAAGGGAAATGGCGAAAGCTAAGTTCGAGCGGACCAAACCGCACTGCAACATCGGCACCATCGGTCACGTCGACCACGGCAAGACGTCGCTCACCGCGGCGATCACCAAGGTCCTGGCCGAGAGCGGCGGCGCGACCTACGTCGATTATGCCAATATCGACAAGGCCCCCGAGGAGCGCGAGCGCGGCATCACCATTTCGACCGCTCACGTCGAATATGAGACGGCCGCGCGCCACTATGCGCACGTCGATTGCCCGGGCCACGCCGACTATGTGAAGAACATGATCACCGGCGCCGCGCAGATGGACGGCGCGATCCTGGTCGTGTCGGCCGCCGACGGCCCGATGCCGCAGACCAAGGAGCATATCCTGCTCGCCAAGCAGGTCGGCGTGCCGACCATGGTCGTGTTCCTCAACAAGGTCGACCAGGTCGACGATCCCGAGCTGCTCGAGCTGGTCGAGCTCGAGATTCGCGAGGAGCTGTCCAAGCGCGAGTTCGACGGCGACAATATCCCGATCATTGCGGGCTCCGCGCTGGCGGCGCTCGAGGATACCAACCGCGAGATCGGTCATGATGCGATCCTGAAGCTGATGGCCGCGGTCGACGAGTGGATTCCGCAGCCCGAGCGTCCGCTCGACAAGCCGTTCCTGATGCCGATCGAGGACGTGTTCTCGATCTCCGGCCGCGGCACGGTCGTCACCGGCCGTGTCGAGACCGGCGTCGTCAAGGTCGGCGAAGAGGTCGAGATCGTCGGCATCAAGGACACCGCCAAGACCGTCGTCACCGGCGTCGAGATGTTCCGCAAGCTGCTCGACCAGGGCCAGGCGGGCGACAATATCGGCGCGCTGCTGCGCGGCGTCGGCCGTGAGGATGTCGAGCGCGGCCAGGTTCTGGCCAAGCCCGGCTCGATCACGCCGCACACCGATTTCAAGGCCGAGGTCTATGTGCTCTCGAAGGACGAGGGCGGCCGTCACACGCCGTTCTTCGCCAACTACCGCCCGCAATTCTACTTCCGCACCACCGACGTGACGGGCGAAGTGGTGCTGCCGGAGGGCACCGAGATGGTGATGCCCGGCGACAATGTGAATCTGGGCGTCAAGCTGATCGCCCCGATCGCCATGGACCAGGGCCTGCGCTTCGCGATCCGCGAAGGCGGCCGGACCGTCGGCGCAGGGGTTGTCGCCGAGATCACGAAGTAATATAGGCGCGCAACCGCTCGGATCGGAACAGGATTCGGGCGGTTCGCTTTTGTTTGATTATGTGTGCCCGCGCCGGGGGCTTTGAAGCTTCCGGCAAGGGCACGGCTCTTTCGCATCGGTAGTGGAAATGGAAACGCAGAATATCCGCATTCGCCTCAAGGCGTTCGATCATCGAGTGCTCGACCAGGCGACCGGCGATATCGCCGATACGGCGCGCCGCACCGGTGCTCTGATCCGTGGTCCCATTCCGCTGCCGACGCGCATCGAGAAGTTCACCGTGAACCGCTCTCCGCACGTCGACAAGAAGTCGCGCGAGCAGTTCGAGGTCCGGACGTACAAAAGGCTGCTCGACATCGTGCAGCCGACCCCGCAGACGGTCGACGCGCTGATGAAGCTCGACCTTGCCGCCGGCGTGGACGTCGAGATCAAGCTCGCGTAAGCGGGATGCTGTTGCCCCCGGCGCAGGCCGGGGTGATCTTGGCGACAAGATCGAAGGGTGCCGGCCGTTGCCGGCATGACGGTCCTGAGAAGGATCGAATTTGGGATACCGCACGGCATTGCCGTGGACAGCGTCCCCCGTCGCCCGCCTCGTGCGGGAATTAAGCCCAGGCGGGGCACGCTTCTATTTTGGGCTGAACATGCCCGCGAGATTGGTCGCGGGCCTCTGTCGAGGAGTTTTGGTCGTGCGCACTGGCGTGATCGCGAAGAAAGTCGGAATGACCCGCCTGTTTCAGGACGATGGCCGCCATGTGCCGGTCACCGTGCTGGCGCTGGACAATGTCCAGGTGGTGGCGCGGCGCGAGGGCGAGCGCGACGGTTATGTCGCCGTGCAGCTCGGCGCGGGCAGCGCCAAGGCCAAGAATCTGACCAAGCCCGAGCGCGGTCATTTCGGCAAGGCCGAAGTCGAGCCGAAGGCGCGGGTGGCCGAGTTCCGGGTCGCCGAGGATGCGCTCCTCGATGTCGGCGCCGAGCTTTCGGCCGATCATTATGTCGCCGGCCAGATGGTGGACATCCAGGGCTGCACGCAGGGCAAGGGCTTCGCCGGCGCGATGAAGCGCTGGGGCTTCCGCGGGCTTCGCGCTACCCACGGCGTTTCGCTTTCGCACCGTTCGCATGGCTCGACCGGCCAGCGCCAGGATCCCGGCAAGGTCTTCAAGAACAAGAAGATGGCCGGACATATGGGTGCCCGCAACCGCACCCAGCAGAATCTGGAGATCGTCCGCACCGATGCCGAGCGCGGCCTGATCTTCGTCAAGGGATCGGTACCCGGCCACAAGGGCGGCTGGCTGCTGGTCAAGGATGCGATGAAGGTGCCGCGGCCCAAGGACGCGCCCTATCCGGCCGGCCTCAAGGGCGTCGGTGAAGATGTTCCCGCCGAGACCCCTGTCGAAGCCGAGGTGCCGATCGAGGCCGCGGCTCCCGCCGAAGCTCCGGCAGTGACGGAGGCGCCGGCGGACGCCGCGCCGCAAGCGGCCGTCGCGCCCGAGGCTCCGGCTGAAGCGGCGGCTGCCGAATCCGAGACGCCGGCCGGGGATGCGGGCGGCGGCGAAAAAGAAGAAGGCCAGGAAAGCTGAGCATATGAAGGTCAAGGTTCAAAGCTTCGACGCCAAGGCCAAGGGCAAGGACGCCGACATCGAGCTCGACGATGCCATTTTCGGCGTCGAGCCGCGTGCCGACATTCTTCACCGTGTCGTCACCTGGCAGCTCGAGAAGCGCCGCGGTACCGCGCGCCCGACGCGCGAGCGCAGCGACGTCGCCCGCACCGGCAAGAAATATGGCAAGCAGAAGGGCGGCGGCACCGCCCGGCACGGCGATCGGCGCGCGCCGATCTTCATCGGCGGCGGCAAGGCGCATGGCGCGCGGCTGCGCGACTTCAACCCTTCGCTCAACAAGAAGGTGCGTGCGCTCGGTCTCAAGATGGCGCTTTCGTCCAAGGCACGCGACGGCAAGCTGATCGTGATGGAAGATCTCGACGTCGCCGAAGCCAAGACCAGATCGCTCAAGGAGCGTCTGGGCAAGCTCGGGCTCGGCAAGACCGCGCTGGTCATCGACGGCGATGCGCTCAACATCGGCTTCGCAAAGGCCTCGTCGAACCTGCGCGAGATCAACCTGCTGCCGGCGATCGGCGCGAACGTCTACGACATATTGAAGCATGAGACTCTGGTGCTGACCCGCGCCGCGGTCGAGCGATTGGAGGCGCGGTTCAATGGCTAGGAAGCCGGCAAAATCGGCCGGGGTCGACATCAACCATTATGATGTCGTGCTTGCCCCGCACATCACCGAGAAATCGACTTTGCTCAGCGAGCAGAATGCGGTCGTATTCAAGGTCGCGAACGACGCCACCAAGCCGCAGATCAAGGCGGCGATCGAGGCGCTGTTCAACGTCACCGTGACGGGCGTCAACACGCTGACGCAGAAGGGCAAGACCAAGCGCTGGAAGGGCCGCCCCTATACGCGCTCGGACGTCAAGAAGGCGATCGTGACATTGGCCGACGGCCAGTCGATCGACGTCACCACCGGTATCTGAGGCGCGAGCGATGGCACTCAAACAATATAATCCGGTCACCTCGTCGCAGCGCGGGCTGATCCTGGTCGACAAGTCGGCGCTGTGGAAGGGCAAGCCTGTCAAGGCGCTCACCGAGGGCAAGCGCAAGACCGGCGGGCGCAACAACAAGGGCCATGTGACCTCGCGCGGCATCGCCGGCGGCCACAAGCAGCGCTATCGCCACATCGACTTCAAGCGACGCAAATGGGACGTGCCGGCCACCGTCGAGCGGCTGGAATATGATCCCAACCGCACCGCCTTCATCGCGCTCGTGCGTTACCAAGACGGCGAGATCGCCTATATCATCGCGCCGCAGCGGCTGGCGCCCGGCGACACGATCGTCGCCGGCCGCAAGGTCGACGTGAAGCCGGGCAATGCGATGGAGCTGGGCCAGATGCCGATCGGCACCATCGTCCACAATATCGAGATGAAGCCGGGCAAGGGCGGCCAGATCGCCCGTTCGGCCGGAACCTATGTCCAGGTCGTCGGCCGCGATCGCGGCATGGTCATCGTCCGGCTCAATTCGGGCGAGCAGCGCTACATACGCTCCGACTGCATGGGTACGGTGGGCGCGGTCTCCAACCCCGACAACCAGAACCAGAATTTCGCCAAGGCCGGCCGCAGCCGCTGGATGGGCCGCCGGCCGCTGACCCGCGGCGTCGCCAAGAACCCGGTCGACCACCCGCACGGCGGCGGCGAAGGCCGCACTTCGGGCGGCCGCCATCCGGTCACCCCGTGGGGCAAGCCGACCAAGGGTGCGCGCACCCGCCACAACAAGGCGACGGACAAGATGATCATCCGCTCGCGTCACGCGAAGAAGAAGAGGTAAAAATGGCCCGCTCCATCTGGAAAGGTCCGTTCGTCGAGCTGTCGCTGCTGCGCAAGGCCGAGGCCGCGCAGGAGTCGGGGGGGCGTACGCCGATCAAGACCTGGTCGCGCCGCTCGACCATATTGCCCCAGTTCGTCGGCCTGACCTTCAACGTCTACAACGGCCGCAAGTTCGTCCCGGTCTCGGTCAACGAGGATATGGTGGGGATGAAGCTCGGCGAGTTCGCGCCGACCCGCTTCTTCCCCGGCCATGCCGGCGACAAGAAGGGGAAGAGGTAAGCCATGGGCAAGCAGGCTGCACCCCGCAAGGTCGGTGACAAGGAAGCGCTCGCGGTCGGCAACACGATCCGCGGCAGCGCGCAGAAATTGAACCTCGTCGCGGGCCTCATCCGCGGCAGGAAGGCCGAGGATGCGCTCAATATCCTCACCTTCTCGAAGAAGGCGATGGCGGTCGACGTCCGCAAGGTGCTGGCGAGCGCGATCGCCAATGCCGAGAACAACCACAATCTCGACGTCGACGCGCTGGTCGTCACCGAGGCCTCGGTCGGCAAGAGCATTTCGATGAAGCGTTGGACGCCGCGCGCGCGGGGCCGGTCGAGCCGGATCACCAAATCGTTCAGCCGCGTGCGCATCGTCGTGCGCGAGCAGCAGGAAGCGTAACTCATGGGTCAGAAATCCTCTCCGATCGGGCTTCGCCTGCAGATCAACCGAACGTGGGACAGCCGCTGGTACGCCGACGGCGACGATTACGGGCGGCTGCTGCTCGAGGATCTCAAGATCCGCGCGTTCATCATGAAGGCGATTCCGCAGGCGGCGATTTCCAAGGTCGTGATCGAACGTCCGGCCAAGCTGTGCCGGATCTCCATCTATGCCGCGCGCCCCGGCGTGATCATCGGTAAGAAGGGCGCCGACATCGAGAAGCTGCGCCGGCAATTGGCGGCGATGACCTCGAGCGACGTCTCGCTGAACATCGTCGAGATCCGCAAGCCCGAGATCGACGCCAAGCTCGTCGCCCAGGGCGTCGCCGACCAGCTCGAGCGCCGCATCGCTTTCCGCCGCGCGATGAAGCGCGCGGTGCAGTCGGCGCTGCGGCTCGGTGCCGAAGGCATCCGCATCACCTGCGCCGGGCGGCTGGGCGGCGCCGAGATCGCGCGCACCGAATGGTATCGCGAGGGCCGCGTGCCGCTCCATACGCTGCGCGGCAACGTCGATTATGCCGAAGCCGAGGCGCACACCGCTTATGGCGTCTGCGGCGTCAAGGTCTGGATCTTCAAGGGCGAAATCCTCGGCCACGATCCGATGGCGCAGGACCGTCTGATGATGGACGCCCAGACCTCCGGCGTCCGACCGGCCCGCTAGACCAGGATCAAGAGCGATGTTGCAACCCAAACGCACCAAGTTCCGCAAGGCCTTCAAGGGCCGAATCCACGGCGATGCCAAGGGCGGAACGGCGCTGAACTTCGGCTCCTACGGCCTCAAGGCAATGGAGCCGGAGCGAATCACCGCGCGCCAGATCGAGGCTGCGCGCCGCGCGATCACGCGTCACATCAAGCGGCAGGGGCGTTTGTGGATTCGCGTGTTCCCGGACGTGCCGGTCTCGTCCAAGCCGGCCGAGGTCCGCATGGGATCCGGCAAGGGAAGCCCCGAATATTGGGTGGCGCGCGTCAAGCCCGGCCGCATCCTGTTCGAGCTGGACGGCGTGCCGGGAAACATCGCGCGCACCGCCTTCGAGCGTGCGGCCGAAAAGCTGCCGATCAAGACCAAGGTGGTCGCCCGCCTCGGCGAATCCCTGCGTGAGGACGCATGATCATGGCCAAACGTGACGATCCCAAGCATCGCACCGACGACGAGCTGGCGACCCAGCTCGCCGAGCTGAAGCGCGAGCAGTTCAACTTGCGGTTTCAGGCGGCGACCAATCAGCTCGAGAAGCCGTCGCGGATCCGCGAGGTGCGCCGCACCATCGCGCGCATCAAGACCCAGCAGAATCAGCGCGCCCAGGCGGCCGCGCAGCCGGCGAAAGCCTGAGGAGTAGACATGCCCAAGCGTATCCTCACCGGGACGATAGTGTCCGACAAGACCGACAAGACGGTCGTGGTCAAGGTCGAGCGGCGGGTGAAGCATCCGCTCTACGGCAAGATCGTCAAGCGGTCGAAAAAGTATCACGCCCATGACGAGGGCAATGAATTTCACGAAGGCGAGACGGTCCGCATCGAGGAGACGCGGCCGATCTCGAAGCTGAAGACGTGGCGTGTGCTCGATCGCGTCGGTGCTCAGACGATCGCGGCCAAGGCCGACATCGCCTGAACTTGGGTATCATCGCCGGGCCGGGCCCGGTTGAAGTTGGAAAAGGATTGGATCGATGATCCAGATGCAGTCGAACCTCGAGGTCGCCGACAACAGCGGGGCGAAGCGCGTCCAGTGCATCAAGGTGCTCGGGGGCTCGAAGCGGCGGTTCGCGTCGGTTGGCGACATCATCGTCGTCTCGGTCAAGGAAGCCGCGCCGCGCGGCCGCGTCAAGAAGGGCGACGTCCACAAGGCGGTGATCGTGCGCACGGCCAAGGACATCCATCGCGCCGACGGGTCCACGATCCGCTTCGACTCCAACGCCGCAGTGCTGGTCAACAACAACCAGGAGCCGATCGGGACCCGCATCTTCGGCCCGGTCGTCCGCGAGTTGCGTGCGAAGAAGCATATGAAGATCATCAGCCTTGCGCCGGAGGTGCTGTAAATGTCCGCGCTCAAGATCAAGAAGGGCGATCGCGTCGTCGTTCTGTCCGGGAAGGACAAGGGCAAGCATGGCGAAGTCACCAAGAGCTTTCCCAAGGACGGCAAGGTGATCGTGGCCGGCGTGAACATCCTCACCCGCCACCGCAAGCCGAGCCAGGCAGATCCGCAGGGCGGGCTGCAGCGCACCGAGGCGCCGCTGCACGTGTCGAAAGTCGCGCTGGAGGATCCCAAGACCGGCCGTCCGACGCGCGTTCGCTTCGAGACTCGCGATGGAAAAAAGGTCCGCGTCGCGGCGCGGTCCGGGGAGCTGATCGATGGCTGATGCCAAATATACGCCGCGCCTGAAGCGCGATTACGACGAGCGCATCGTTGCCGCGATGACCGAGAAGTTCGGCTACAAGAACCGGCTCGAGGTCCCGCGTCTGGAGAAGATCGTCATCAACATGGGCGTCGGCGACGCGACCCAGGACAAGAAGCGCGTCGATTCCGCGGCCGCCGAAATGGAGCGGATCGCCGGCCAGAAGCCGGTGGTCACCAAGGCCAAGAAGTCGATCGCCCAGTTCAAGCTGCGCGAGGGAATGCCGATCGGCTGCAAGGTGACCTTGCGCCGCGAGCGGATGTACGAGTTCCTCGATCGGCTGGTGACGATCGCGCTGCCGCGCGTGCGCGACTTCCGCGGCCTCAACCCGAGATCGTTCGACGGTCGCGGCAATTATGCGATGGGCCTCAAGGAGCAGATCGTGTTCCCCGAGATCAACTATGACAGCATCGACAAGGTGCGCGGCATGGACATCATCGTCACCACCACCGCGAAGACGGATGAGGAGGCGCGCGAACTGCTGCGTCTCTTCAACTTCCCCTTCCCGGCGGAACAGGACCAACGGCAGGCGGCCTGAGGCCGTCCGCCCGAGCGAGAAAAGAGGAAGAGAACTTAAGTCATGGCGAAACTGAGTTCGATCAACAAGAACGAGCGGCGCAAGAAGCTGGTGAAGCGGCACGCCGGCAGATACGCGCGTCTGAAGGCGATCGCGGACGACAAGTCCAAGGACGAGACCGAGCGTCTGATCGCGCGGCTCAAGCTGGCCGAGATCCCGCGCAACGGCAATCCGACGCGGGTGCGCAACCGGTGCCAGATGACGGGCCGTTCGCGCGCTTATTATCGCAAATTCCGTCTGTCGCGGATCATGCTGCGGGAGCTGGCCAACAAGGGCCTGATCCCGGGCGTGACCAAGTCGAGCTGGTGAGGGTAGCAAGATGGCGATGACCGATCCCCTGGGCGACATGCTCACCCGCATCCGCAACGGCCAAAGGGCCCGCAAGGACAGCGTGATGTCTCCCGCGTCCAAGCTGCGCGCGCGCGTCCTCGACGTGCTGCAGCGCGAGGGCTATATCCGCGGCTATAGCGAGGAGGCGCTGGGCCTTCACCGCGGCCTTCGTATCGAGCTCAAATATTTCGAAGGCCAGCCGGCGATCCAGCACGTGAGCCGCATTTCGAAGCCGGGCCGCCGCGTCTATTCGGGCAGCCAGGACCTGCCCCGTATCCGCAACGGCCTCGGCATCACCATCGTTTCGACGCCCAGGGGCGTTCTCTCGGACGCGGAAGCGCGCGAGCAGAACGTCGGCGGCGAAGTGCTGGCGGAGGTATTTTGATATGTCACGCATCGGCAAGAGAGCCGTCGCCATGCCTGCCGGCGTCACCGCGACGACCGAAGGGCAGATTCTGTCGGTCAAGGGTCCCAAGGGCGCGCTCAGCATGCAGA
The DNA here is from genome assembly GCA_035248285.1 of Allosphingosinicella sp. Classification (GTDB taxonomy): domain Bacteria; phylum Pseudomonadota; class Alphaproteobacteria; order Sphingomonadales; family Sphingomonadaceae; genus Allosphingosinicella. The sequence continues at coordinate 11,675 of DATFHP010000115.1, forward strand.
TGCTGGACGACATCAATTATCAGATCGCGGATGGCGCGATTTCGGTGCAGCCCGCCAACGACAGCAAGCAGGCGCGGTCCCATTGGGGCATGCAGCGTTCGCTGGTGCAGAATTTGGTGACCGGGGTGACCGAAGGCTTCACCAAGACGCTCGAGATCACCGGCGTCGGTTATCGCGCGGCGATGCAGGGCAAGAATCTGCGTCTCCAGCTGGGGTTCAGCCACGACGTCAACGTCCAGGTCCCTGACGGCATCGATATCAAGACGCCCGACGCGACGACGATCGAGATTTCGGGCATCGACCGGCAGAAGGTCGGTCAGGTTGCCGCCGAGATCAGGCGGTGGCGCAAGCCCGAGCCCTACAAGGGCAAGGGCATCAAATATCGCGGCGAATATATTTTCCGCAAGGAAGGCAAGAAGAAGTAGGCGATGGCGAAACTCACTCTCTTCGAACGGCGGCGCCAGCGCGTCCGCAGCGCATTGAAGCGGCACGGTTCCGATCGGCCGCGGCTTTCGGTGCATCGCTCGGGCCGGCATATCTATGCCCAGGTGATCAGCGATACCGAGGGGCGTACGCTTGCGGCCGCCTCGACGCTCGACAAGGACGTGCGCGGCAACAGCCGCCCCAACGTCGCCTCGGCGCAGGACGTCGGCAAACGCATCGCCGAGCGCGCGAAGGCGGCCGGTATCACCAAGGTGGTTTTCGATCGCGGCGGATTCCTGTTCCACGGCCGTGTCAAGGCGCTTGCCGACGCCGCACGCGAAGGCGGATTGGAGTTTTAAATGGCTGACGATAAGACACAGGCGACCGACGGCGCCGACGACGCGGCGCAGCCGAACGATGCAGCGGTCGAAGCCGCCGCGCCGCCGGTAGAGGCAGCGACGGACCAGGCTGGGGCGGAAGCCGCGCCGGCCGAAGCCGAACAGGTCGAAATGCCCGCCGAAACGGCTCCCGTGCAGGCAGAAGCCGCGCCGGTCGAAGAGCGCCAGCCGGAGGGCCGCCGCGAGCGCGGCGCCCGCGGCGGACGCGGACGCGACGGGGGTCGCGGCCGTGGCCGGGGCCGCGACGATCGTCGCGGCAACCGCGACGACGAAGGCGAGGAACTGGTCGAGAAGCTCGTCCACATCAACCGCGTGTCCAAGACGGTGAAGGGCGGCAAGCGCTTCGGTTTCGCGGCGCTGGTCGTGGTCGGCGACGGCAAGGGCCGGGCCGGCTTCGGCCATGGCAAGGCACGCGAGGTGCCGGAAGCCATTTCCAAGGCTACCGCGGCGGCAAAGAAGGCGATGGTGCGCGTTCCGCTTCGTGAGGGCCGCACCTTGCATCATGACGCCATGGGCCGGTTCGGCGCGGGCCGCGTCTATGTCCGTTCGGCGCCGCAGGGCACCGGCATCATCGCCGGCGGCCCGATGCGCGCGGTGTTCGAGAGCCTCGGCGTCGCGGACGTGGTGACCAAGTCGGTCGGCACCTCCAATCCCTACAACATGGTGCGCGCCACCTTCGAAGCGCTGTCCGAACAGACCAGCCCCAAATCGGTCGCGCAGCGCCGCGGCAAGAAGATCGCCGATCTTATGGCGCGCCGGGCCGGATCGGGCGCCGCCGAGGCGAGTGCCGACGCGGAAGCAGTGACGGAGTAGGTCATGGCCACGATCAGGATTACACAGACCGGATCGCCGATCCGGCGCACCCCCGACCAGCGCAAGACGCTGATCGGCCTGGGATTGAATAAGATGCACAAGACGGTCGAGCTTCAGGACACGCCCGAGATCCGCGGCATGATCCGTCGGGTGCAGCATATGGTGACGGTGGAGGGGTAGCTCCACCGCGGGAATAGCCCTCTCCCCGTGCGGGAGAGGGTTGGAAGAGGGGACATCCCACTTTCCCACACACCCCTCTCCCCGGCCCTCTCCCGCAAGGGGAGAGGGGGCAAGAGAAGTGGCAGCGCGACAAAAGCGAAAGCGAGTGCAAGACATGAATTTGAACGATCTTCGTGACAATCCCGGCGCCCGCAAGGGCCGGGTCCGCGTCGGACGCGGTATCGGCTCGGGCCTCGGCAAGACCGGCGGCCGCGGCCAGAAGGGCCAGAAGAGCCGCTCGGGCGTCTCGGTCTATGGTTTCGAGGGCGGTCAGATGCCGCTGCACATGCGGCTGCCCAAGCGCGGCTTCAACAATGCGTTCGCAATGGACTATGCCGAGGTGAATTTGGGCGCCGTCCAGAAAGCGATCGACGCCGGCAAGCTGCAGGCCAAGGGCACGATCGACCATGCGGCGCTCAAGGCCGCGGGCCTGGCGCGCGGCGGCAAGGACGGCGTTCGGCTGCTCGGCAAGGGCAGTCTCACCGCCAAACTCGCCTTTCGCGTCGCGGGCGTATCCGCAGGCGCCAAGGCGGCGGTCGAGGGTGCGGGAGGATCGGTCGAGCTGATCGCCCTGGTTCCCGCCGCCGAGAAGGCCGCAGCCAAGAAGGGCAGCGCGAAGGCCCGGGCGAAAGACAAAGCGAAAAGCTGAGCCCTGCCCGCCGCGGTTGCTGGCTGACAAGCCGCGATCACGCACTATATGAGGCTGCGATATCTGGGCACTTCCCGACTGAAAAACCGGTTCCCACTTATTCGGGAAGTGCTTTAGGGGGAGAGCGGTCTTTCGCCGCCTGGGACATTCAAGGCATCACATTATGGCATCCGCAGCCGAACAACTGGCAGCCAATTTCAGCCTCGCCAACTTCTCCAAGGCGACCGAGCTCAAGAAGCGCCTGTGGTTCACGCTCGGCGCGCTGATCATCTTCCGCTTCCTGAGCTTCGTGCCGCTGCCGGGCATCGATCCGCGCGCGCTGTCGGCCCTGTTCGACACGACGCGCGGCGGCGTGCTCGATTTTTTCAACATGTTCTCGGGCGGCGGCCTGCATCGCATGAGCCTCGTCGCGCTCGGCGTCATGCCCTACATCACCTCCTCGATCGTCGTGCAGCTCGCGACCTCGATGTCGCCGACGCTCGCCGCCCTCAAGAAGGAGGGTGAGAGCGGCCGCAAGAAGCTCAATCAATATACGCGCTACGGCACGGTCTTCCTGTGCGGGATCCAGGGCTATTTCATCGCCGTCGGCCTCGAAGGCTGGGGCGCCGGGCAGATGAGCTCGGCGGTGGTGGAGCCGGGGATGCTGTTTCGCCTGACCACTGTGATCAGCCTGGTCGGCGGCACCATGTTCCTGATGTGGCTCGGCGAGCAGATCACCAGCCGCGGCATCGGCAACGGCGTGTCGCTGATCATCATGGCGGGAATCGTCGCGCAATTGCCGACCGCGATCGCCCAGGCGCTCGAGGCCGGCCGCACCGGCGCGCTGTCGCCGCTGGTCATCCTCGGCGTGATCGCGCTGGTCGCCGCGCTGGTCCTGTTCATCTGCTTCATGGAGCGAGCGCAGCGCCGCATCCTCATTCAATATCCCAAGCGCCAGACCGCGCGCGGCCAGATCCAGGCCGACCGGTCGCACCTGCCGCTCAAGATCAACACCGCCAACGTCATCCCGCCGATTTTCGCCTCGTCGCTGCTGCTGATGCCGCTCACCATCGTCCAGTTCGCCGGCAAGCGCGTTTCCGGCGAGAGCACGATGGGCGACATTTTGATCCAGGTGACGACCTCGCTCCAGCACGGCGCGCCGCTCTACATGGCGCTCTACGCCGCGGGCATCGTCTTCTTCTGCTTCTTCTACACCTCGGTCGTGTTCAATCCCGAGGAGACCGCCGACAATCTGCGCCGCCACGGCGGTTTCATTCCCGGTATCCGGCCGGGCAAGCGCACCGAGGAATATCTCGATTATGTGCTGACCCGCATCACCGTGATCGGCGCCGCCTATCTGACCGTGATCTGTCTCGTCCCCGAATTTGTGATCGCGCGGGCCGGCATTCCCTTCTACCTCGGCGGCACCAGCCTGCTGATCGTCGTCAACGTCACCATCGATACCGTCACGCAGATCCAGAGCCACCTCATCGCGCACCAATATGGCGACCTCATCAAGAAGGCGCGCCTGAAAGGCAGGTTGAAGTGAACATCATCCTGCTTGGGCCCCCGGGGGCGGGCAAGGGGACCCAGGCCAGCCGGCTCGAAGCCGAACGGGGGATGGTGCAGCTGTCCACCGGCGACATGCTTCGCGCCGCAGTCGCGGCCAAGACCGCTATCGGCCTGAAGGCGAAGGCGGTGATGGACGCCGGCGACCTGGTTTCGGACGAGATCGTGAACGGCATATTGGCCGATCGGCTCGCGCAGCCCGATATCCTCCACGGTTTTATTCTCGACGGCTATCCGCGCACCGCCGCGCAGGCGCAGGCGCTCGAAACATTGCTCGCCCGCAACGGCATGACGCTCGACCATGTCATCGAACTCGCGGTCGACGAGGAGGCGCTCGTCGATCGCATCACCGGCCGCTTCTCCTGCGCGAGCTGCGGGGAAGGCTATCACGACCGCTACAAGCTGCCCAAGACGGCCGGGGTGTGCGACGTCTGCGGCGCGACCAGCTTCAAGCGCCGGCCCGACGACAATGCCGAAACCGTGCGCAACCGGCTGGCCGAATATCATGCCAAGACCGCGCCTATCCTGCCCTATTACGAAGCCAAAGGGCTCGTGCGCCGCGTCGACGGGATGGCACCGATGGACAAGGTCACCGCCGAAATCGAGGCAATCCTCGGCGCGCCGCGCGAGCCCGCCTTCCTGCTTGCGGGAAAGGACAAAGCTGCAGTCGGGCCTTCGCCGAAGGGACGCTAACATCTTCGCCTCCTTGGAGGGAAATATGCGCATCGTCCCTTTGCTCGCGCTTGCCGCCGCTTCGCCGGCCCTGGCCGAGGTCAAGGCCTCGTCGCCGACCGGCTTCGAGGTGGAGCGCAAGGCGATCGTCGCGGCCAGCCCGGCCGAAATCTATGCCGAGATCGGCCGCATCGGCGAATGGTGGGATCCCGTCCACAGCTATTCGGGCAAGAGCGTGAACCTGCGGCTCGAGCTGAAGGCCGGAGGCTGCTTCTGCGAGCAGCTCGCCAATGGCGGCAGCGTCAAACATATGGAAGTCATCTATGCCGATCCCCAAAACGGCGTGCGGCTTTCGGGCGCGCTCGGGCCGCTCCAGAGCGAGGCCGTGGCGGGCACCTTGGGCTGGTCGTTCCGGCCCGTCCCCGGCGGCACCGAGCTGCTCCAATATTATCGCGTGTCGGGCGCGATTCGCGGGGGAGCGCAAGCCGTCGCGCCGGCCGTCGATCAAGTGGTCGGCGCACAGTTCGACCGGCTCGTGGCAAGGCTGAAGAAATAGTCCCGCCTCAACGGCGCTTCATGACGAATTTGTAATGCCGCCGCCACGCTGCCGAGAGGGCGGCGATGCTACTTCCCCTGTTCGAAGGCCAATGCCTCCCAGGAGGACAGTCAAATGAAGCTCCCTTGTCTCCCCCCGCCGCAGCGCTCGCCGTGACGGCGGCACCGTTCGTGGCGGCCCCCGCCAGGAATCCGGCGCCCAAGCCGGTCATGGTCAAGGCCATGACCGTCGAGACCAGCGCCGCCCCCACCACCGGGCAGTAACCTCAACACGCATGACTCGTCCCGGTGGGTGCGTCCGGCAGGTTCAGGCTTGCCGGACGCATTCATCCGAGAGCAGGCTGCGCTTGGGTTGGACCCCGACCGTCTCGCAGCCTGCTCTCGCCTTTCTCGTATCCGCCGTATCCGATAGGGATTCCCCGGCCTTGCCCTTGCCCGCCGCGCCAGCCTATCCCGAAGGCGAAAGCAGCTTCGCCATGGGCCGGAAAATACTTCTCGTAGAGGACGACCAGGAGACCGCATCCTATCTGATGCGCGGCCTTGCCGAGCAGGGTCACAGCGTCGATCATGTCACCGACGGTCGTGACGGCCTGTTCCTCGCCACCGACGGCAGCTTCGATCTGATCATCCTCGATCGCATGGTGCCGGGCCTCGACGGCCTCGCCGTGCTGCGCGCCTTGCGTGCCGCCGGCGTGGACACGCCCATCCTGATTCTTTCGGCGCTTGCATCGGTCAGCGACCGAATCGAGGGCCTCGACAGCGGCTCGGACGATTATCTGGTCAAGCCGTTCTCCTTCGCGGAGCTGCTGGCGCGGGCCAACGCCTTGTTGCGCCGCGCCGACGGCAAGGCCGCGGCCTCGGACCTGCGTCTGATCGTCGGCGATCTCGAGATCGATCCGCTGGCGCGGCTGGTGAAGCGCGGCGGCAGGGTCGTCGCGCTGCAGCCGCGCGAATATCGGCTACTCGAATATTTTGCCCGCAACGCCGGCCGCGTGGTGACCCGGACCATGCTGCTCGAACAGGTCTGGGACTATCACTTCGATCCCGGCACCAATGTGATCGACGTGCATGTCAGCCGCTTGCGGCGCAAGCTGGAGGAAGGGTTCGATCAGCCGATTCTCCACACCGTCCGCGGCGCCGGCTACCGGCTTGGCGCACCCGAATGAGGCTTCAGGTGCCCACCTCGCTGCGGGTGGCGATGCTGTCGGCGGCGCTCGCGCTCGCGTCCAACCTGGCGCTGATCGGATTCATCCACTGGCGCACGCACGATGACGCGATCGGCACGCAGCGCCAGCGCGTCGTCGAGGAAGCGGCGGCACTTGCCGATGTCGATGCTTCCGGCGGGTTGGCCGCGCTCGACGCGGCGCTTCGCGACACGTTGGCGCAACGAGATCCGCAGCTCCTCGCGGCGATCGTCGATGCGGCCGGCGTTCCCCGTATGGGCAATGTCAAAGCGATCGCGCCGGACGGCGGGTTGAGAGCGGGCTATCAGGACGGCAGGATCCGCATCTCGCGCGGCGGCGCACCCGTCGAGGCCGGTTATGTGCTCCGCCGGCTCAAGGACGGACAATGGCTGCTCAGCGGCCGCGTCTACGGCGAACGGCTGTCGCTGCAACGAACGCTGGAGCGGTCGCTGCTGCTCGCGATCGCCATATCGGTGCTGCTGGGCCTGTTGTGCGGCATCGTGACCGCCCGCTATGTCGGCAGGCGCGTCGGCGGGATCGCGCGGGTCGCCGAGGATATCAGCGGCGGCGATCTCGCCCGCCGCGTGCCGATCACCGGGAGCGGTGACGCGTTCGACAAGCTGGCGCTCCAGATCAATGCGATGCTCGACCGCATCGTCGCGCTGATGCAGGAGCTGCGGGTGCTGACCGATTGCCTCGCGCACGACTTGCGCTCGCCGGTCGGACGACTGCGCGCGCGCATCGACGGCGCGCTGGCCGCGACCGACGAGGACAAGCGCAACGCCTTGCTCGCGGGTGTGCTCAACGAGGCCGACTCGTTGATGCGAATCCTTTCCACCGTGCTGGAGATCGGCCGGTCGGAAGCGATGGCGAGCCGCAATCAGTTCGTATGGCTCGATCCCCATGAGCTGGTCGCCGAGCTCGCCGAAATGTACGAGCCGCTTGCGGAGGAGACCGGCGCGGTGTTCCGGCTCGAGACGCGCGGCATATTGCTGCCCTTGTTCGGGCATCGGCAGCTGCTTGCCCAGGCGCTGTGCAATCTGGTCGACAATGCCGTCAAGCACGCCGCCGCGGGGCGGCATCTGACGCTGTTTGCCGAGCAATGCGAGCGCGACCTGCACCTCGGCGTCGCCGATCGGGGGCCGGGCATAGCCCCTTCCGAGCATGCCGAGGCGCGCCGGCGCTTCGGGCGGCTCGACGCGTCGCGGTCGGCTGGCGGCGCCGGGCTCGGCCTCGCGCTTGCCGAGGCCGTTGCCCACCTCCACCACGGCCGGCTCCAGCTGGAGGACAATCGGCCCGGCCTGCGCGCCTTTATCACCATTCCGGCGGCGTCCGTCGTTTGATAAGGTCTGGCGCTTGACAAGGATGTTGGGGCCCCCTACCTCGCAGCCATCCCGTTCGACCGGCACCCGGCGGCGCAATCGTGCGCGCGTCGGCTTTGCTTGTTTGGGGGGTTCATGAAGCGGTGAGATAGGAAGGTGGCCAGCCTTCCTGTGGAGCAGGAGACATTATCGGATGGCACGTATCGCGGGCGTCAATATCCCGACCAACAAGCGCGTCGAAATCGCGCTCACTTACATCCACGGCATTGGCCGCACCAAGGCCAAGCAGATCACGACCAAGCTCGGCATCGCGCCGGAGCGTCGCGTCCAGGACCTTACGGACCAGGAGGTGCTCCAGATTCGCGAGACGATCGACGCCGGCTATATGGTCGAAGGCGATCTTCGCCGTGAGGTGGCGATGAATATCAAGCGTCTGATGGACCTCGCCTGCTATCGCGGGCTGCGCCATCGCAAGGGTCTTCCGGTCCGCGGGCAGCGCACGCATACGAATGCGCGCACCCGCAAGGGCAAGGCCAAGCCGATCGCCGGGAAGAAGAAGTAAGTCTCGTCCCCCTGGATGAAACCTACGTCTTCTCCGCCGGAGGCAAGCGCTCCGGCTCCCACCAAAGTTAGAGGGTCAGGATTCGAACATGGCACGTGAACCGCAGCGCATAAGAAGGCGCGAGAGAAAGAACATCACTGCCGGCGTCGCCCATGTGAACGCCAGCTTCAACAATACGATGATCACCATCACCGACGCGCAGGGCAACGCCATCGCCTGGTCGTCGGCCGGAATGATGGGCTTCAAGGGAAGCCGCAAGTCGACCCCTTATGCGGCGCAGGTCGCCGCCGAGGATGCCGGCAAGAAAGCCGCCGAGCATGGCGTCAGGACGCTCGAGGTCGAGGTCAAGGGGCCGGGCTCCGGCCGCGAATCGGCGCTTCGCGCGCTGCAGGCGGTGGGATTCCAGATCACCTCGATCCGTGATGTGACGCCGATCCCGCACAATGGCGTCCGTCCGTCCAAGCGCCGCCGCGTTTGAAATGTGTCCGGCTCGTCCGGATCTTTTGTGAGATTGTTTTGAACGGCGGGTCCGAAGCCCGCCCAAGCCCAAGGGAAGATCATGGCCGTCAACGCTAAGAACTGGCAGGAAATGAAGAAGCCCAACGCTCTCGAGAAAAAGGCAGCCGGCGACAGCAGGCGGAAGGCGACCTTCATCGCCGAGCCGCTCGAGCGTGGTTTCGGTTTGACGCTCGGCAACAGCCTGCGCCGGGTATTGCTTTCGTCGCTGCAGGGTGCCGCCGTTACGTCGATGCGCATCGAGGGCGTGCTGCACGAATTCTCCTCGCTCGCCGGCGTGCGCGAGGATGTGACCGACATCGTGCTCAACGTGAAGCAGATCGCGCTCAGGATGGAAGGCGAGGGGCCCAAGCGGCTCCAGCTCGCCGCCACCGGGCCCGGCGAGGTGACCGCCGGCCAGATCGCCACCACCGGCGATATCGAGGTCATGAACGCGGATTTGGTGATCTGCCATCTGGACGAAGGCGCCACGCTCAATATGGAGCTCACCGCCGATACCGGCAAAGGCTATGTGCCGGCCGCGAACAATCGGCCGGTCGATGCGCCCATCGGGCTGGTCCCGGTCGATGCGCTTTACTCGCCGGTCCGCCAGGTCAGCTACAAGGTCGAGAACACCCGCGTCGGCCAGGAGCTGGACTATGACAAGCTGACGCTGACGGTCGAGACCGACGGCACCGTCAGCCCCGAAGACGCCCTCGCTTATGCGGCGCGCATCCTGCAGGACCAGCTGCAGCTGTTCGTCCATTTCGACGACGGCCTTGCGGTGAGCGCGATGCCGACCGGGGTCGCGGTGACGGCGGTCGAATCCGAAGCCGACGCCAACCAGCTCAACCGTTACCTGCTCAAGAAGGTCGACGAGCTGGAGCTGTCGGTGCGCAGCGCCAACTGCCTCAAGAACGACAATATCATCTACATCGGCGACCTGGTGCAGAAGACCGAGGCCGAAATGCTCCGCACGCCGAATTTCGGCCGCAAGAGCCTCAACGAGATCAAGGAGGTCCTTTCCTCCATGGGCCTGCGGCTCGGCATGGACATCCCCGGCTGGCCGCCGGAAAATATCGAAGAAATGGCCAAGAAGCTCGAGCAGGAGCTCATGGGGTGACCCGTCGGGCCGGTCCGGGGGACCGGCCCGACGAGTCACCACTCTTCGCGCCCGTCAGGCGCGAAGAGGGCGGGTAGAAAAATAATGTCAGCCCGCAAAGCGGGGCTGGCCTTTTCAAGGGTTAGGGCGGCTCCCATCCAAGTCCGCCTGGTCGGGGGTGCCTGATACGGCCCCTGAACGAACGGAGAAGAAGACATGCGTCATCGCGTCGGCGGCAGGAAGCTGCAGCGTACCTCGAGCCACCGTGCGGCCCTGTTCCGCAACATGGCGGCGGCGCTCATCAAGCATGAGCAGATCACCACCACGACGGCCAAGGCGAAGGAGCTTCGCCCCTATGTCGAGAAACTGATCACGCTCGCCAAGAAAGGCGGCCTTTCAAACCGCCGCCTGGCCCATGCGCGGCTGCTCGACGACGCGCAGCTCGTCAAATTGTTCGACGTGCTCGCCGCGCGCTATGCCAAGCGCAACGGCGGCTATACCCGTATCGTCAAGGCCGGGCTGCGCGCCTCGGACGCGGCGCCGATCGCCATCATCGAACTGGTCGACCGCGACGTTTCCGCCAAGGGTCAGGATTCGGGCCCCGTTCAGAGCGAGGACGAATTCGAGGAGGCGGCCTGAACCGCGGCTTCATTGTCGCCTCGGCGTCGTGATCGCGCGCGGGCCCATGCCAGCAACGGTCGCTCGATCGACAGATGATAGGCCGCGCCGGCGGCGATCGACGCCAGGATGCAGAGGATGGCCGCCGGCAGCGGCTCCCTAGCCACCCGGACGACGATGCTGAGCAGCGGCAGGTGGATCAGGTAGATCGCGTAGGACGCGTCGCCCAGGAACACCCATGGCTTCGCGACGGCGATGCGGCCCGATTGCTCGAGCCGGACCAACGGAACGAGGATTAGCGCGACCCCCAGGCCGAACAGCAATGTGAAGGCGCGGTCGTTCCAGGCGATATAGGCCGACGCGAGCAGCAGGCCCGCAGCGGCGAGCAGCCGTCCATGTCTCGCGCGTCCCGACAGGACGCACCAGGCGGCGCCGATGCCGAACAGGAATTCGAGGTCGATCAGCGGAAAGGCGAGCCAGCGTCCGCTACCCAGCAAGGCTGCGACCAGGATCGCGGTCGCGGCGGCCATGGCTCCGGCCAGGACAAGGCGAACGCGCAGGAACAGCAAGGCCAGCATGTAGAAGACGAGCTCGTGCTGGAGCGTCCACGCCAGGGCATGCGCGGACGCGCCGCCGGGGATCGGCAGCAAGGTCAGCGTGGTCGGCCAATCCCAAGGCCGATCGCCGGCGCTGACCTGGGGCAGCAGCATGTAGGCGACGCCGAGAGCGATGGCGATCGGCCAATAGGGCAGATAGATCCGGCTGAGCCGGCTGCGCAGGAAGCGGGCGGGCCAATCGGGCTCGGACGCTCTGGCGTGATTGGTGAAATAGATGATGAAGCCGGAGAGAACGAAGAAGAAGTCGACGCCAAGATAGCCGTAGGACATCGGCGCGGCCAGGGCGACCGGCAGCGGCGCGATCTGGCGCCCGACATATTGGAAGCTATGGAAGGCCACCACGGCGATTGCCGCCAGGCCGCGCCCGGCCTGCAGCGTCGATATCCTGCTGTTGGGGGCGCTCGCCATGTCGCCGCGTTATAATGGTTAGGCGGTCTTGCCAAAGGCTTCCAATATTGCGCTGCGCATCGCTGGACAGGGTGGCGCCCGCGCCCTAGTCCGGCGCGCATCACCCAGCGTGAAAGCCTGAGAGTCGATGTCCGTCCAGCCGTCCGAAACCATTCTCATCGTCGATTTCGGCAGCCAGGTGACCCAGCTCATCGCCCGGCGGGTGCGCGAAGCCGGCGTCTACAGCGAGATCGCGCCGTTCAACAGCGCCGCCGCCGCGCTTCGGCGTCTGAAGCCGCAAGGCATCATCCTGTCGGGGGGGCCGGCTTCGGTGACATTGGCCGAAAGCCCGCGCGCGCCGGCCGAGCTGTTCGATGCGGGCGTGCCGGTGCTGGGCATATGCTACGGGCAGCAGCTGATGGCCGAGCAGCTCGGCGGCAAGGTGGTGACCGGGGATCATAGCGAATTCGGCCGCGCCTTCCTCGAGATTTCCGATGAATGCGCGCTGTTCGACGGCCTGTGGACGCCCGGCGAGCGTCACCAGGTGTGGATGAGCCACGGCGACAAGATCGAGACGCTGCCGGAAGGGTTCCGCATCGTCGGCCATTCCGCCGGCGCGCCCTTTGCCGCCACGGTAAACGATGACCGGCGCTTCTACGGCGTCCAGTTCCACCCCGAAGTCGTGCACACGCCCGATGGCGGCAAGCTGCTGGCCAATTTCGTCCGCCATGTCTGCGGCCTGGCGGGCGACTGGACGATGGCCGAGTTCCGCGCGACCAAGATCGCCGAGATCCGCGCCCAGGTCGGCGACGGCAAGGTCATTTGCGGCCTTTCGGGCGGCGTCGATTCCGCGGTCGCGGCGGTGCTGATCCATGAGGCGATCGGCGATCGTTTAACGTGCGTCTTCGTCGATCATGGGCTGATGCGCGCCAGCGAGGCGGAGCAGGTCGTCGGCCTGTTCCGCAACGCCTATAATATCCCGCTGGTCCACGTCGACGCCGAGACGCTGTTCCTGAGCGGGCTACGGGGCATCGAGGACCCGGAGGCGAAGCGCAAGTTCATCGGCAAGACCTTCATCGACGTGTTCGAGGAGGAAGCGCGCAAGATCGGCGGCGCCGATTTTCTGGCGCAAGGAACGCTCTATCCCGACGTGATCGAAAGCGTCAGCTTCACCGGCGGTCCTTCGGTCACCATCAAGAGCCATCATAATGTCGGCGGGCTGCCCGAGCGGATGAACATGAAGCTGGTCGAGCCGCTGCGCGAATTGTTCAAGGACGAGGTGCGGGCGCTGGGCCGCGAACTTGGGCTGCCCGAAGCCTTTGTCGGACGCCATCCCTTCCCCGGCCCGGGCCTGGCGATCCGCATTCCGGGCGAGGTCACCCGGGAACGCTGCGAGATCTTGCGCAAGGCCGACACCATCTATCTCGAGGAAATACGCAGCGCCGGCCTCTACGATGCGATCTGGCAGGCGTTCGCGGTGCTGCTGCCGGTGCGCAGCGTCGGCGTGATGGGCGACGACCGCACCTACGACAATGTCTGCGCGTTGCGCGCGGTCACCTCGACCGACGGCATGACCGCCGATGCCTTCGCTTTCGATCCCGCCTTCCTCGGCCGTGTCGCCACGCGCATCGTCAACGAGGTCAAGGGCATCAACCGGGTCGTCTATGATTGCACGTCCAAGCCGCCCGGGACGATCGAGTGGGAGTGAGGAAGAGTATCGCAGGTCTGCGCCAATGCCCGCCACGGATTTTCAAGTGCATCACGCGGCGACGTTTCGGCCCCGTGCGACCGCCGCCCCGCCCAAACCGACGTCCAGCACAGTTCCCGCTGATCCTTTATGGCTGAGGCGTCTGAACAGGGACCGGCGCTCGCCCCTTTGCGGCCTTGGCGAGCTTCCGGTCGAAGCTCAAAAACACCTCGCAGCCCTCCGCCTTGGCGAGATGCAGCGCATCAGCAAAGTCCATGCCCTCGCCCATCCAGTCAAGCGCTTGCGCCAGCCGCGCTGGCTCCTCGATTGTGACGCCGGACAAACCCGCCAACCCGCGCAAGCTGGAGACAATCCGAGCCGGGTCGAATTCATAGGCGCCGCGCAATACCCACTCGCTTTCGAGCAACACCGTCGTCGCTATGAATATGTCTCCACCTTCGATCGCTGCACGTGCCGCTTGGGCCTGGCGCTTGTCATCATTGGTCAGGAACCGGACGATGACGTTCGTATCAATCGCGCGCACGCCGCTTGGCCTCCGCTACGACTGCGGCGTCCATCTCCTCGATCGTCTTCGCCTTTCCCGCATCGGCGAGCGAGCCGAACACCGCGTCGATCGTGGTAGCCGCGAATATGGGCACGGGCTTGAGCAAGACGCCATCAGGCGTGTCTTCGACGCTCAGCCGTGTGCCAGCCGGCCAATGCCGCTGATCGCGGATCGCCTTGGGCAGAATCACCTGCCCCTTGGTCGATACGATGGTCGTCAGCCTGTCCTGCGCCAACGCCACGACGAATCTCCTTTGAGTAAGACAGAGGTAAGATAAGCTGTCTGGACCATGTCGGCAAGGCGATTTGATGTAAATCCTTGGACATTCTTGCCCATTCTTTCCCAGACTACGCCAGTGTAGCGCCGGTGACGTCCGTGTTGGCGGTATTCCACAGAGCTTCATCGATAATTCCGTTTCGACGATGACAATGCCGTGCCGCCTCACGGCGCCATCCGGCTGAACGTCGGTACGGAGTCACACGATCTGTCCGATCACGCAGAAGCCGTTGCCGAAAGGATCGCTGCAAAACGCGGTTGCTGGCCGGCCGCCGCCCTCGAATTTCTGCTCGCATTTCGCGCCGGCGCTCAATGCCCTTTCCAGAAAGGCATCGAAATCATCGACGTGAAAGTCGATATGGACCGGTGTCCAGTGCCGCTGATACCGGCGCACGTCATCGGCGCTCGGTGCCGGTTTGCTTCCGGCTGGCTTTTCAATGATCCCGATCCGGGAGTCGCCGCACTTGAGGATCACATAAGTCGCGACGGGCCGTGCGATCTCGCTCAACCCCAGAGCGTCGCGATAAAAGCGCAGACCCTCATCGATCTGCGGAACGTCGATGGAAGCAGAGTATTGCATGTCGTCCCCTTTGGGATTTCGCGGCATCTAAGGGCGCTCGTGGCGCGGTTGATATAGCCCAAGCGTTCCGCCCCCAGGCAATTTGATGCGGGTCAGTCGTCCCCAAGCCTGTTGCGAGGCTTCTTCACATACGGCGCCTGCCTTTTTCAGCGCTGCCATTTCGGCATCGAGATCATCGGTCATCAGATAAAATTCATGCATGTCATTCTCGTCAGATGGATGAATCGCTGCTTCCGATGGAGGAAGCTTGAAAATCAGCCATCCCTTGTGAGCGTCCACATATTTGAACTTCAGGACATTCTTGATGAACGCTTTGTCCGCTTCGGCATCCTTGGAGTAAATGATGATGTGTGCGCCGTTGATCATAGCCCTGCCTCATCTGGCTCCATTCTGAGTAAATCAGGACAATCCCAGCGGGGGCCGCTGGTTTGCCGTCGATCCGCCTCGACCTTTATCGCCGCGTCATTGATTGATTTCCGGTTCCACGAGCTTCGCCAATTGCAGCAGCGATTCCTGCCAGCCGAGATAGCATCCTTCCAGCGGAATGATGTCCGGCACGCCTTCCTGGACGACATTCAGCTCGGTGCCGACCGACACTGGCTTGAGGGTCACCGTCACCTGCATTTGGCCCGGCATGTTGGGGTCGTCGAACGCGTCCGTGTAGCGCAGGCGCTCGTTGGGCACGAGCTCGAGATACTCGCCGCCAAAGGAATGGCTGTGGCCGGTCGTGAAATTGCGGAAGGACATTTTGTGGGCACCGCCGACTTTCGCGTCCAGCTGATGCACGGTGCACGCAAAGCCATAGGGCGGCAGCCATTTCGCGACCGCATCGGCCTCGATGAACGCGCGATAGACCTTCTCAGGGCTGGTTGCCAGGACACGATGCAGGCGAACGGTGTTGGGCATGGTGGTTTTCCTTATCTTTTGGGTGGCGAAATGGGCATTTCGAGGGTCCCCGGCACGCGGCAGATCAGGCGCCGGGTATCGGCAGCACCGGCATGACTTCGACGGATTCGCCCGGGAAGATCATGAAGTGCGGATGGTTTTCGAAGAGCGCGGCAGCGGCCTCGTGCGAAGCGGCGCGAACGACCGTGTAGGCGCTCAGCGCATTGCTGCTGTCCTCGACGCCGCGCGCCGATATTTTTTTGGTCTTCCCCAGCGGTCCGCCCATGCCGACGATCGCCGCCTGATGTTGTTCGGCCCACGCCTTCCAGGCCGCCATCCCCGCTTGCTCCTTTGCGCGCCGCTCCGCTTCGGGAAGCGCGTTCCATTCCGCCATGCGCGGGCTGGCCTTGCTGCCGGTGAAGACGGCGAGAAATATGTCGTTCGTGCTCATGAGACTTTCCTTCCTTTGCGTGTGGTGGGCTGAAACAGGAGCTCAACGTAGCGACGCAGGTGATCGACGCTCGCGGCTGCGATCTCGGCGTCGCCCTTGGCCTTTGCCAATATGAAGGCGCCCTGCAGCACGGCCTGCATGTGCAAAGCGAGGCTCTTGGCGCTCCAGCTCGCGTCTATCCCGTAAAGCCGCATCGCTTCGGCTATATCGGCTTCGACCTTTGCGGCGTGGGCGCTGATGCTCGCATCGCAGGCATCGCGAATCGCCGGATTGGACGCGTAGGTCTCCTGCACCATCGTTCCGACGAGGCAGGTGAATTCGGCGAGCTCACCGCTGAGGAGCGACTTGCGAAAATCGATGTAGCCGAGGACCCGGCGAAGCGGGTCCTTGTGCCGGTGGTAAGGCGCGGCCTCGAAGAACGCGCCGGTCATTTCGGACCAATAGCCCGCCGCTGCAACGGCGATCGCCTGCTTGTCCTTGAAGTGATGAAAGAACGAGCCCTTGGCGACGCCCGCCTTGGCACACAACTCGTCGAGCGTCGTCGATGCGTAACCCTTCTCCCGGACCAGCGCGAGGGCGGCATCCAGCAGTTTCTGCCGGGCGGGTGCCATCGGGCGGCTGACGAGTGTCGGCTGATTCATGACTGAAATAGTACCGACCAGTCGGTATAAAAGTCAAGCGGTCATTGCCAACGTTCGAGTCGGCCGTCAGGAGAAGCATTCGCTCGAGCCAGAATCCCGGAAGGCGTGACGATCGGCTCGAAAAATTCACTACAGGTGTAGCGGCGCTCGCCCGCATATCTTAAGACGAGTGCAACATCGAATACCGGACGATCGGGAGGGTGGAGTGAGGGTTGATAGATGCAGGCCGCAGACGCTGATTTTCAGTACCGATTCGCAGGCCGTGTTCTCAAGCCGCTTGGCGATGGTCGATCCGAATCTCCGATGCGATCGCTACGGTGCGGACGACCCTCAACTCTTGAGGCGCTTCATTCGATTGGTCGCCGAGATCGCGCGGTCGATGCCGATCGTCCCGCGAGGGCGCGGCGCAACGGTCTGGCTGCTATGCGCCGTCATGGTCGCGCTGCTTGTCGGATGTTCCGATAAGGAAGTTCGTCGGTCAGTCGACGAGTCTCAGTTCACGAACGTGACCGACGGGTCGAATTGGCCTGGCTATGGCCGAACCTATGACGAAAACCATTTCAGCCCATTGTCTCAAATAAATACCGGCAATGTGAGCCGGCTTGGCCTGGCCTGGTATATGGACCTGCCCGCCGGGCTCGGCACGCTGGGGGCGCCTCTGGCCGTCGACGGAATCCTCTATTTCGCGGAGGGTCTGAGCAATCTGCGGGCTGTCGACGCAGCGACCGGCCGACTGCTTTGGGAATATGATCCGAAGGTTGGGGAAGTCGCGGGGCCGAAGCTGCGGCTGGCGTGGGGCATTCGCGGAATCGCCTATTGGAACGGCAAGATCTACACGGGAACCCAGGACGGGCGGTTGATCGCCGTCGACGCGGCGACCGGCAAGCTGGTCTGGAGCGTGCAAACCACCCGCCCGGACGATGGGCTGGTCATCACCGGTGCGCCAAGAGTGTTCGCGGGCAAGGTCATCATCGGCAATGCGGGCGCCGACTATAGCGCCGTGCGCGGCTATGTGACGACCTATGATGCGGAAACAGGCAAGCAGCTTTGGCGCTTCTACACGATCCCTGGCGATCCTGCCCGGGGATTTGAGAGCAAAGCCATGGAGATGGCGGCAAAAACCTGGACGGGTGAGGTGTGGAAAAAGGGCGGGGGCGGAACGCCTTGGAACGCGATCACCTACGATCCCGAGCTGAATCGCATCTATGTCGGAACCGGCAACGGCTCGCCGTGGAATGCGAAGATCAGAAGCCCCGGCGGTGGCGATAATCTGTTTCTCTGCTCGATCGTGGCGCTGGACGCCGATACCGGAAAATACCTTTGGCATTATCAAGTGAATCCCGCGGAGACGTGGGATTGGAATGCGACGATGGACATCACGCTCGCGACGCTGACAATCGGAGGCCAGCAGCGCCGGGTCATCATGCATGCACCCAAGAACGGCTTTTTCTACGTCATAGATCGGGACACCGGAAAGCTGATCTCGGCTGAGCCCTTCGCGAAACAGAATTGGGCGCAGCGGATCGATATTGCCTCCGGACGCCCAATCGAGAATCCCTCAGCCAGAATTTTCGACGGGAAGAGCGAGACTTGGCCGAACACGATATTGGGTGCCCATAGCTGGCAGTCGATGGCATTCAGCCCCAAGACCCGGCTCGTCTATATTCCGACGATAGAACTTGGCACCATATTGGATGACCGCGGGATCGATCGCGGCGCCTGGAAAAGGCCGGGTGATTACGGGCTCGACGGGTCCTTCAATCCGGTCAGGCTCGCGGGAATGCCCCCGGCGCCCGGGGCCAGCTTTGGCCATTTGCAGGCCTGGGATCCGGTGCGGCAGCGGCGTGTGTGGTCGGTTCCGCTCGGCGCCCCGATCAACGGCGGGGTCGCCGCGACGGGCGGCAATCTCGTTTTTCAGGGGAACATGAAGGGCCGCTTCGTCGCCTATGAGGCCGCCACCGGGAAAATCCTGTGGAGTTTCGATGCGCAGGACGGAATTGCGGCGCAACCCATCACCTATCTCGTCAAGGGTCGCCAATATGTGACCATCTTGGCGGGCGTCGGCGGCGGCGCCGGGCTGTGGCCCAGAATGGGGGGCGTGCCGCTGTGGGATTTTCGCTCGCAGCAGCGCCGGGTTCTCACCTTCGCCCTCGACGGGACGACGAAGCTGCCTGCCCCGACGCCCGCTACGGAAGCCGGAAACGAGAAAATACTCTCCTTTCCGCTCAATCCTGAGCTCGCCCGACAAGGCGAACGAATCTACACGGAAAAATGTCAAATTTGTCATGGCCTTGGGCTAAACGCGGGTGGGGCGGCGCCCGATCTTCGCAGATCGCCGATTGTCGCGGATGAAGCGACATTCGCCGAAGTTGTGCGAGGAGGAATGCTGAAGGATCAGGGCATGCCCCAGTTCAAGCTTTCCGATTCCCAGCTCAGCGCCGTCAGACATTATGCGCGTGAACAAGCGCGGTGAAGGCCGACAGACCGCTCACGTCGAACTTTAGTCGTCGATGAACAAACCCGGTTCGCGCCTCGGCGGGTCCGCAGGACAGGTTGCCCTGGCGAGCTTCGTCGCGCTCTTGTTCAGCGGGTCGCCGCTCATCGTATATGTTCAAAGCATCTTCCTGGGACCGATGGTCGCAGAGCTCGGCTGGACCCGGTCGCAATATTTTCTGCCCCTGTCGATCGGCGGAATGGTGGGCGCGCTGACTACCCCCTACATCGGCTATCTGGCGGACCGCTACGGCATCCGTCGCCTGCTGATCCCCGCTATCGTTGTTTTCGGCTTGTCCTATGCGGCGCTGGGTTTGATCAACGACTCCATCCTTCCCTACGCATTTCTGATTCTTGCCTTGATCCTCAGCCAAAACGCCCACGGCACCCTGCTTTACACCAAGGCCGTTGCGCTCTGGCCTGCGAGGCGGCCGGCATTGCTGCTGGCGGTGACCTTGGCGGGGACGGCTGTCGGAGCGACCATCGTACCCCCGCTTGCCGTCTATTTGATCGATGCTTTCGGCTGGCGCGGTGCCCGTTTCGCGCTCGGCTTGGCGGTGCTGCTGATCGCTCTTCCGGCGGCGTGGCTTTTTGTGAAGCCGCCTGCGGTGCGCAACCGGGCCTCGGACGTCGCAGGGCCACAGCTTTTCGGACTCTCCGCCGGGGCCGCCCTGCGATCGCCGAACTTCTGGCGGATCGCGCTTGCGATCGGCCTCAGTGGAGCAGGGCTCAATGCGTTGCTGGCCAACGTCGTCCCCATTCTTCGGGGGCACGGTTTCAGTCCGGCGATCAGCGCCTCTGCCATATCGGCCATTGCTGCCTCGATGCTGGTGGCCCGTTTCGGCGCAGGCTTCCTTCTCGATCGGTTCAATACGCCGAAGGTGGGCGTTGTCTGGTTTTCTTGTGCGGCGATCGGCATCGCCATCGCGACGGTGACGACCTCTGCGCCTCTCATGCTGACGGGCATGGCCTTGATCGGCTTCGGTCTGGGAGCGGAGATGGAACTGACGGCATATTTCACGCGGCGCTATTTCGGGACCAGGAGCTATGGCCAAATCTACGGCTACATCCTGGGGCTCTTTACCATCGGCGCGACCAGCGGGCCGCTCGTCCTTGGACTGGCCTATGATTGGAGCGGCGGCTACACGGGAGGCATTCTCGTGGTGGAAGCTTTGTTGCTCCTATCGATAGTGCTGGTCCTGCAATTGGCCCCCTATTCGTTCGATGCGCACCATCCCGTATCGTCGGGCGGCGAGGATGCTCCGGCCAAATCTTCCCAGGCCTGAGTTTTCAGATGAGTCTCGCCAAGCGACGCGGCGACGATCTGTTCATCGGATCGCTCCCCCTCTTGCCCGCCCCGGAAGAAGGCCGATGTCGGCAAGGCATTTGCGGATGAACGCGGCCGATAGATGGGGAATATCGCCCTCGCCGCCGATCGTCAGCGCCCGCACCTTGTCTTGGAAGCGCCGCACGGGGGGCGGCGCTTGTCCGCTTCCCGGAACCCGCAGCTGATCCAGCACGGCGAGCGAGGACATTGCCCGCTGCTTCTCCGGCAGGGCGCGCAACGCCGTCTCGAACCTGGCAAGCCATTCGCCATGATCGCCGAGACGCGAAATCCCGCATCCCGCCTCCATCATCCAGTCCACGAAACTGTCGAGGGAAATGTCGTCGTCGTGCGGGTTGAGGACGTGAAAGGATCGATAGCCGGCGCTCGCCTCTCCGCCGATGGCGACGACCGCCGCTGCGATGAAATCCACCGGCAGCCCGTCATAGTGCGGCCGCATGCGATCGTTGCCGACGTCAGCCATGTAGAATGAAGGCGGCGCGATTCCGGTCGTCGCCAGGCTGAACAGCAACCGCGTGAATATGTCGGTGGCGTTGATCTGGCCGTGATATTCGCTGTGCGCCAGGATCATGTCCGATCGGAAGACGGTCACCGGCAGGCCGACCCGCTCATTTGCCTGGCGGAGCAGCACTTCACCTGCCCATTTGCTGCTCGCATAGCCGTCGGCATAGGCGTCGGTGATCGGGCGGACCGGTGATGCTGCGCGTATGTCCGCATCCTCGTCGATCCAGCCGGCGGCAGATCGGCATACCGCCGTGGAAGAGACGAAGTTGAACCGCTTGAGGCGCTTGCTGAGCGCGAGCGCGATCAGCTCGGCGGTGCCCGCGACGTTCGGCTCGAAAAGCTGCGCATAGGGCAGGATATGATTCACCAGCGCGGCGGGATGAACGATCAGGTCGACAGTGTCGGCCAATCTCTCCCACGCCCTATCATCCAGCCCGAGGCGAGGGGCGGCTATGTCGCCCGCCAGCACGTCCAGATGCCGATCCGCGAGCGTGGCGAATTCGCGCGTCAGCCGTTCGTCGGCCTGGCCGAACGCGTCGTCGAGACGCTGACGCGCCGCATGCGAATCGGGCGCGCGAACGACACAGATCAGCCTCCCGCCGGACGAAGCCAGGCGCTTGAGCCATTCGAGGCAGAGGAAGCGCCCGAGATAGCCGTTCGCTCCTGTCAGCAGCACCGTCGCCGGCGCTGCCATGTCGGCAGGGGGCAGATTGCCGGCCATGGCGAGGGTGGGCGCATCGATGAACCGCTCGAGCAGGAGATCGCGCGCGCGTATCTCTCCGGCCTGGGCGCCATGAATCGAGGCAAATCCGGGGCGGTCGACGCGATCGCCGCTCAGCGTCGTCTCGATCATCCGGGCGATGTGCTGAAGGCTGCCGGTCGGGCTCAGGATCGTCCCGACCGAAATTCCGACGCCGAACGTCTCCTCGATCAATGTCGCGAACGACACGGCGGCCAGCGAGTCGCCGCCGAGCTCGACGAAACCGATCGGCCGCGTCGTATCGAAGCCTTCGATGCCCAAGGTGACCTGCACGGCGCGCACCAGCGTATCCAGGACCGGCGCTGCCGACGGCGCGTCGCGCAACGATTGCAGCTCCCGCAATTGGGTCGCCGCCAGATCGTCATACATCTGCTCGAGGCGCGTGCCGTAGCGCGCCTTCAACTCGGGCCGGCGGGACTTTCCGTTGTCGGTGAGCAAGCCGTTGGCCACGCTGAACGGTTCGTCCTCGATAAGGAAATCGCGCGGAACCTCATAGCCGTTGAGACGGTGATTGCGGGCGATTGCATGGATCGCAGCGCGAATGGCCCGGCGGAGTGCGTCCCGATCCGGCGACGGCCCGAGCTGCTCGACCACGGCGCCGGGGTTCGGCACGATGACCGCAAGCAGGAACGAGCGCTCGCTGTTCCCGTAGACATAGATTTGCGCGATCAGCGGAGTGCCGCTGGCGTAGAGGCCTTCGAGTCCGCTGATCGCGACGAATTCGCCCTGGGCCAGCTTGAGCACGTTGTTGCGGCGATCCACATAGGCGATCAGGCCTGGGCCGCGTTCCTCGAAAATGTCGCCGGTCTTGTAATAGCCCTCGTCGTCGAAGAGGCTCGCGGTAAGCTCCGGGTTGCGGAAATATCCGGGAATGACATTGGCGGTCTTCACCCGCAGCTCGCCGCGCGGGAACGGCTTGTCGGTCGAAAAATAGCCCAACTCCGGAACGTCGACGAGCTTATAGTCGATGACGGGCGGTGTCTGGATGCGCCCGTCCACCGCGATCATATTGTTTTCGGTCGCGCCGTACATGTCGTTGACGTCCACATCGAAGCATGTGTTGATGAACGTCGTCACCTCGGTGGGGCAGGGAGCGGTGCCGGTGACAACCGATAGCATGCGCCCGCCGAGATAGTTCGCGCGCATGTCCGCCATTATGTCCCGTTGCGCGCTAGCCGGCGGAACGCCGCGCGCCGTCGCGCTCGCGACCTCGGATTGGTAGTGGCGGAAGATCATTTCCAGGATGCGCGGCACGAGCGTCATCATGGTCGGCCGTACGATCGTCATGTCTTCGAACAGCGTCGAAAGATCGCTGCGCGCGGCGAAGCAGCAGAGCCCGCCGCTGGCCAGCGTCCGCATCAACAGCGCGCGGCCTGCCAGATGATTGAGCGGCTGGTAGTGCAACACCACAGTCGGAAACTCCGGGCGCGGCATCCAGAACATGCGGAACAATCGTTCCGGATACATCGCCCCCTTGGGCGATCCCGTACTGCCCGAGGTGTAGAAGATCGTGACGAGCGGATCTTCTTCGAATGGCGCGGCGCCAGGGCTTCCCGAAACCGCCGCTTCGGCAGCGGCATGGAGATCCGATATGGGACGAGGCGGATTGCCGAATCCGGCGAGTCGCTCGGCCGCGTCGCGGAACGCGTCGCGGTGATCATCGTCCTCCGGCTCGTAATCGAGCACCAGCAGGCGTGCTTGCGCATCGCTTGCGAGGAGGACGTCAACCGCCTTGCCGAGAGAGGCGATGCTTGTCGCCAGATAGCGCGGCCGCGTCTCCCCGACGATATCGACGAGCTGCGAGACCGACATGTTCGTTTGCAGCGGCACCGAGACCGCACGCGCGCGGATCGATGCCAAATCGACAATGACGTAATCGACGCTGGCAAAGGCGAGAATGCAAATGAAGTCGCCGGGCGCCAGCCCTCCATCCACATCGGATGCCAGCGACCGGGAGAGCGCGCACGCGCGTCCCCATATCTCG
>DATFHP010000116.1:0-6739 GCA_035248285.1 Allosphingosinicella sp.
CGCTGGTTCTTGGGATCCCAGCGATGCTGCGCGGTGCGGAAGCTGAACACACGCTCCTTGGCGCGGCTCTTCTCCTCGTCGCGGCGCGCGCCGCCGAACGCCGCGTCGAAGCCGTATGTGTCGAGCGCCTGCTTCAGCCCCTCGGTCTTCCACATGTCGGTGTGCAGGCTGCCGTGATCGAACGGGTTGATCCCTTTCGCCTCCGCCTCCGGATTGCGGTAGACGATCAGCTCCATGCCGCTCTCGCGCGCGACCCGGTCGCGAAGCGCGTACATGTCGCGGAACTTCCAGGTCGTATCGACATGCAGCAGGGGGAACGGCGGCGCCGAAGGATGAAACGCCTTGCGCGCCAGATGCAGCATCACCGCCGAATCCTTGCCGATGCTGTACAACATCACCGGCTTCTCGGTCTCCGCCGCCACCTCGCGCATGATCTCGATGCTCTCCGCCTCGAGCCGTTCGAGGTGGGTGAGGTCCGGGTGTTCCTGGATCGCGGCGGCAGTCACGACGCGGCGCTCCGGACCGCGTCGGCGGCGGCGGTCGCGGTTTCGTGCGCGCGCGCGACGTTGCCGAGAATGATCGTCACCGGAGCCTCGGCGCTCAGCCGCTCGGCAAGCGCCGGCAGATCGGCGAGACTGGCCGCGACATGCTCCTGGTCGGACAGCGTGGCGGAAGCGACCGCGACCGCCGGAGTCGCCGGATCCAGGCCTTCGGCGATCGCGCGCGCGGCGAAGGCGGCGAGCGTCCCCCGCCCCATGTAGATGACGGTGGTGGCAAGCGGATCGGCGATCGCGCGCCAATCCACGTCGCCGGGCAATCCGCCGCCCCGGGCGTGGCCGGTGACATATTGGATGCGGCGCGCGACGTTGCGCTCGGTGAGCGAGAAGCCAAGCGACGCCGCCGCCCCCTGTGCCGCCGAAATGCCGGGGACGATCGCGACCGGAATGCCGGCGGCGCGGCAGGCCTCCATTTCCTCGGTCGCGCGGCCGAACACCAAGGGATCGCCGCCCTTGAGGCGCACGACATGCTCGCCCGCCTCGGCGAGCGCGACGATGCGATCGTTGATCTCGCTTTGCCGGCACGACGGGCCGCGGCCGCGCTTGCCGACCGCGATCCGCCGCGCCTCGCGGCGGGCAAGCTCCAATATCTCCGGACCGACCAGATCGTCGTAGAGGATGACGCTCGCCGATTGCAGCGCGTGGACGGCCTTGAGGGTCAGCAGCTCGGGATCGCCCGGACCGGCGCCGACCAGGGTGACGCGGCCGCGCGGCGCGCCCGGCTCGACGGCGCCGAGCAAGGCGTCGCGATCGGCATCGGTCGGCGCGCGATCCACATTGGCCCAGGCGTGACGCGTGAAACGCTCCCAGAAGGCGCGGCGATCGGCAAAGTCGGCGAGGCGCTGCTTGAGCATCGGCCGCCACCGCTTGGCCGCTTCGGTCCAGGCCGACAGGCCGCGCGGAAGCACGCTTTCGATACGCGTGCGGATCGATTGGCCGAGCATCGGCGCGCCGCCGTCGGTCGAGATCGCAAGCACGACGGGCGCGCGGTTGACGATCGTGCCGAACAGCACATCGCAATCCTGCGTGCGGTCGACGACGTTCACGGGCACGCGCGCGGCGCGCGCGGCGGCGACGAACGCCTCCGACGCGGCACCCTCGCCGAGATCGGCGACGGCCAGCGCCGCGTCATCGAGATCCTCGGCGGACCATGAGCGCGGCTCAACGGTCACCGTTCCGGAGGGCGGATGGACGGCCAGCGCCGCGAACAGCGCGGCACCCGCCGCATCGCCCGCGAGCACGCGCACGTCGGCGCCGGCGGCGGCGAGCAGCTCCGCCTTCCACAGCGCGCCTTCCGACGCGCCCGCGACCAGGGCCTTGCGGCCGGCAAGCCTGTGGAACAGCGGAAGATTGGGCAGCGGCTCGATCCGCGGCGGCGCGGTCGCCTGCGGCGCGCGCTCAGCCGGCGCCGGCGTCTCGTGCGCGGCGCTCATTCAAGCCGCGGCCTGTCCGGGCGCGGTACGGACCAGCCTGCCGGCGGCATCGACGTGCAGCCCGCATTCCTTGGCTTCGTCATTCTCCCACCACCAGCGGCCGGCGCGCTCGTCCTCGCCCGGTTTGACCGCGCGCGTGCAGGGCTCGCAGCCGATCGAAAGGAAGCCTTCGGCGTGCAGCGGGTTCACCGGAACCTTCTCGGCCTCGGTGAAGGCCACCACATCGTCGCGGGTCCAATCGAACAAGGGCGCGGCCTTGACCAAAGCATATTGCGCGTCCCAGGCGGCGAGCGGGATCGTGCCGCGATGGCTCGACTGGTCGGCGCGCAGCCCGGTCACCCAGCCGGTCGCGCCGGCGAGCGCGCGATCGAGCGGCTCGACCTTGCGCACGCCGCAGCAGCCGAGGCGCGCCTCCTTGCTGTAATAGAAGCCGTTGACGCCGGCATCGGCGATCATCGCCGCGAGCGCCTTGGGATCGGGATGATAGGAGCGGATGCGCACGCCGTAGGTCTCTTCGGTCTTGGCCCAGGTCGCATAGGTGGACGGAAACAGCCGCCCGGTATCGAGCGTCGCCACATCGATGGCGATCTTGTTGGTGAAGATGAGATGGCTGATCGCCTGGTCCTCGATTCCGAAGCTGGTCGTGAAGACGATCTTGCCGGGCAAGGCCTCGCGCAGCGACAGCAGCCGCTCGAGCGGATTGGTGCCGCCGATGCGGGCGATCGCCTCCTCCGCCTGCGCGGGCGTCAGCGCGCCGGCCCACTCGGAGGGCGGGTCTTGAGAAGAATTTCGCGCCAGCATGGTGTGTCCTGCGATTGTCCAGCACCGCGGAACATAGCAAAATGGGCTGAACAACTGCCTAAATACGGCGGATTTCCGCGGAATCAATCGATCCCCGGAACATTGCATGTTCCAACTGCTCTGCTATGGAAAAATTAGAAGATTCTCCTAAAGTGCAGCGGTGCGGCAGATGGATGTTACCGACCTCAAAATCCTCGCCATCCTCCAAGAGGACGCCTCGCTTTCGGTCGCGGAAATCGCCAGCCGGGTGAATCTGTCACAGACGCCGTGCTGGCGGCGGATCCAGCGGCTCGAGGAACAAGGCGTGATCGAGCGGCGCGTCGCGATCCTCGATCCGCAGGCGATCGGCCTCGGCCTGTCGATCTTCGTCGAGATCGAGACCGGCGACCACAGCGCCGAGTGGATCGCGCGCTTCGCCGATGCGGTTTCGGAAATGCCCGAGGTCATGGAAGTCTATCGCATGGCGGGCGACGTCGACTATCTGCTGCGCATCGCGGTCAGCGACATGGCCGCCTATGACGCCTTCTACAAAAGGCTGATCGCATTGGTGCCGTTGAAGAACGTGACCTCGCGCTTCGCCATGGAACGCGTCAAATCGACCACCGCTTATCCCCTGCCCCTTCCCCCCGCGGCCGGATGATGCTCGATCCGCAGCTCGTCGCCTTCGCGCATGACCTCGCCGACGCCGCGCGCGGCGAGACGCTGAGCCGCTGGCGCGCGGCCGGCGCGGCGCGCAACAAGGCCGCGGCCGGCGCGCCGCACGATCCGGTCACCGAGGCCGACATGGCCGCCGAGACGGCGATGCGGGCGCTGATCGAGGCGCGCTTTCCCGGCCATGGGATCAGCGGCGAGGAGCTCGACGAGCGCCCCGCCGCCGGCCGCTTCGCCTGGAGCCTCGATCCGATCGACGGCACCCGATCGTTCGTGTGCGGCCTGCCGACCTGGACGACGCTGATCGCGCTGCTCGCGGACGGCGCGCCGGCGCTCGGCATCATCGACGCGCCGCGGCTCGGCGAGCGCTATCTGGGCCATGGCGGCGAGGCGATTCTGCACGACGCGTCGGGCGAGCATATGCTGCGCGTCAGCGGCTGTGCCCGTCTCGGCGAAGCGCGCTTCTCGACCACCGATCCCGCGCTGTTCACCGGTGGAGCGGCCGAAGCGGTAGCGCGGCTGAGCAAGGCCGTCCGGACGATCCGCTACGGACATGACGCCTATGCCTATGCCCGGCTCGCGGCGGGATCGATCGACCTGGTGGTCGAATCGGGGCTGAAGCCGCACGATTACAACGCCTTGATCCCGGTCATCCGGGGCGCCGGCGGCATCGTCGGCAACTGGCGCGGCGAAGCGGATGTCAGCAACGGGGAGATCGTCGCCGCGGCGACGCAGGCGCTGTTCGAGGAGGCGGTGGGGATGCTCAGGGTGGCGGAACACGGGATCTGAGCAGAGGATCGCACCAAGCCGGCAGGAGGGGGCCATCAACGAAGAGCTTCCATTCGGTCTAATTCTCGTTGGAATCGGGCTGGCCGTCGTCGGCTTGATCAGCTTGATTCTGAGCTTCTTCCTGGCGCTGAAGTCGCCGCCAAGCAAACGGGCGGGCTGGACCGCCGGCGTCGCCTATTTGGTCGCCACTATGGTCTTCATTTCGAGCACGGCAGACGATGAATCGTGCCCCTGGTGACGCTGCCCGGAGGCCTGATCGCCTTCTGGTATTGGCGTACCGTATTCCGGCACGCGTGGACGGACAATCCCGAAGACCTCCCCGACGGCATGGACATCGAAGACGATGATTGGCGCGTGGGGCTTTTCGGCTTCCTCGCAGTCGCAGGGCTGCTTCTTGGCCTGGCCTTCGTTCGAAGGTTGATCAGGGGGCATTGACGCCAAGGCGAGCGCAATGGCGGCCGGCGCAGCCGCACCTGCGCCGGCGTATTTTTCGACTGCTCACGATTAGAAAGAACCTACGCACGAATCCGTGGGGGAACCCGAAAAGTTAGGAAGGTTAGGATAACGTCGACTAAAACTTGTGCTCCAGGTGGGTGACGCGCCCCGATAGGCGGCATGGCGCGACGCTGGATCGGTTGGCACCATCCCATATGTTCATGGTATGTTCCATAGAACGGGAACTCGCGGATAGCAATAGGAAGAAGAGGCGTGGATGGAGTTACGGCGGCATGGGCCTTCCTCTCGTTACGCTGGAACAGAGGTAAGCGATGATTGCTCCTGTCACCGCAATCTGAGATTGAATGGCACCGTTGGTCAGAGGCGATCACAGAGGGCCAGCATTCGCAACTGCCAGGGACATAAGTCGGGGGAGAAAGCCAGAATGACCGGTGTATTACAGTGGCGTATTACAGTACCATTTTAGTAAATATACCGAATTGCCGCACCCTGCTTTCGAGAGAAAAGGATATTTATTAACCTGGCACCGTAATGGCAATGGCTAAATGGCCAAGATCGGCAAGAGCAGTGGATGGTAAGTAGGATGGCGAAAACTTCTAAGATCAGCAAGAAAATGATATATGATATGAAAAATAGAAACGGTTCTTGTGCCGCACGTTATCTAAAAGTACACTCTTTCGCTGCCATACTGTTTCCTATAACATTTCTATTACTATTTATATATGCACTTCACACTAAGGGTATTACATTTAGTTCATTCTTTGCCCTGTTCGAATACGGCAATGTATCACCAACGAGGCCTATAATAGGAGCGATTTCACTCATACTTTGGATACCTTTTGCGTTCGTTCCTGCATTCAGGATTGCCTTCAAGAAAGGTTGTGCTATAGATATAGACAGCAATTATCTATACTTTTTCGGAGTGGAATACTTATTGAATGATGTAGATTATATTGAAAGACGTATTATACTTACCTTTGGTGTGATCACGCTAGTTCTAAAAGACGGTAGAAGAGTTTCATATCGTGAAGCGTTTATTAGAGGGTTTAGAGGATTATAGACCCATATCCGATCAGGGTATTGCGGTGCCCGTTTATTAAATACACCGAATTCCTG
Source organism: Allosphingosinicella sp. (assembly GCA_035248285.1). Classification (GTDB taxonomy): domain Bacteria; phylum Pseudomonadota; class Alphaproteobacteria; order Sphingomonadales; family Sphingomonadaceae; genus Allosphingosinicella. The sequence continues at coordinate 5,804 of DATFHP010000116.1, forward strand.
CACCCTGCTTTCGAGAGAAAGGTGCTTTTAGTAAATGGTACCGTAATATAGATCAAAACACGATTAACTCCATGCCTTATGAGTGCGAATAATGGAATACATTTCTATTTTTTCTTTATTCTCTTTGGGATTATTGATATCATTTAGGATAAAGAGATTTACACACAGAATGGATCATTCTTTTTCGAAATTAAAATTCAATTTTGCATTAGGATCATCTTATACAGTATCGGTTCTATCGTTAGTGGTCGGTCTTTTGCATTACCTTAATATCTATCATTCCGAGTCATACGTCGTTTTCATGACGACGGCAGTGGCACTTGCAGTTGTTACTGCTGTCTCGATATTCTGTTGGCGTTTCATCGAACTGACCTCGAAAATAAAAAAGTGACTATGTTGTAGTGTATCATTACCATTCCCATTCATTAAATTAAATTATGCGGTTACGGTGGCGGTTACGGTGCCAGTTTACCAAATGCTCTAAATACGTTACGAGCCCGGAATGGTCCGCCTGCCGCGCCTGGTGCTTCCCGGCTACCGGCTTCATCAATGCGCGGCAGCGCTGGACGGGTCACTTATGGCAGGGTCGTTTCGGTGCGGTGGTGATGGACGAGCCGCATCTTGCGCATGCGATGCGCTATGTGTCGCTCAATCCGGTGCGGGCGCGGCTGGTGGCTCGGCCCGAGGAATGGCGATGGTCGAGCGTGCGGGCACATCTGGCCGGAAGGGACGACGCACTCGTCCGCGTCGCGCCTGCGCTCGAGCGTTACGGCGACTTCGCTGGCTTCCTGGGCAATGACCGCGACAGTGTGGACGCCTGGCGCGCGCTGCGAAGGTCGGAGACATCGGGCCGGCCGCTCGGCAGCGCCGACTGGATTGGCGATCTCGAAGCGAGGACCGGACGAACGCTCGCACCGCAAAAGAGGGGACCAAAGC
>DATFHP010000117.1:0-29616 GCA_035248285.1 Allosphingosinicella sp.
AGGTCGGCGGGCGAGAGATTGACGGTGATTCGCTTGGCCGGCAGCGCCAGCCCGATCGCCGCGATCGCGGCACGGACCCGCTCGCGGCTCTCGGCCACCGCCTTGTCGGGCAGGCCGACCATGACGAAGGCCGGCAGCCCGCTCGATATCTGCACCTGCACCTCGACCGAACGCGCCTCCAGACCCAGAAACGCGACCGTGGCGACATGTGCGACCATCGAAGATCCTCCCGGCGGCGTGTTTGGATTGACGGCATCCATATGTCGAGACCGGTACCGACTTGCGGAAAAAGCGGGTGCGCCCCATCTGGCGCGGGATGGTGGTGCGAAAGACCCTTGCGGAGATGCAGAAGGTGCCTGCGGTGCGCACCGCCCTGTTCGTATCGGGCCTGTTCCTGATGGCGGCGTCTCCGGCGGTCGGCGCGCTGCCCGGGCCCGGCGGCGTGTTCGTGTTCGCCGCCGGCCTGGCGGTGGCGCTCAAATATAGCGAATGGGCCAAGCGCCGCTATGTCCATTTCAAGCGCAAGCATCCGAAGAAGGGAGAATGGGCCGACTGGGGGCTGAGGCGGGCGAGCGCGAAACGGCGTCACGCCCGGCGCCAGGCGCGCGAACAGGGCGGCGATGATTGACACCAAAGCCGGCTTTGCCTATCGCGCCCGCCAACCAGGCCGCCGCCCGACCGGCGGCCCTTTTCTTTCGATTTCGAGGTATGAGCGATGAAGCGCACCTTTCAGCCGAGCAATCTCGTGCGCAAGCGCCGACACGGCTTCCGGGCCCGCAAGGCCACCGTCGGCGGCCGCAAGGTGCTGGCGGCGCGGCGCGCGCGCGGCCGCAAACGGCTGTCGGCGTAGCGGCCGCCCCGCTGCCGACGCTGCGGCGGCGCGCCGATTTTATCGCCGCCAACCGCGGCCTTCGTGCCCCCACCCCCGGCTTCCTTCTGCTCGTCCGCAAGCGCGATGACGGCGACCCGATCATGCGGCTCGGCATCACGGTCACGAAAAAGATCGGCGGCGCGGTGGTCAGGAACCGGATGAAGCGGCGGTTCCGCGCCCTTGCCCGCGCAATATTGCCGGCCGAAGGCATCGCGGGCGCCGATCACGTGCTGATCGGCCGCAGCGAAGGCGTCGCGCGCGCGTTCGGCGACCTCGCCGGCGATCTCGCGCATGCGCTGAGGAAGCTCCGGCGATGATCGGTCGCATGCTGATCCTGTGCGCGCGCGGATGGCAGCGTGGGCCGTCGCTGCTCCTGCCGCCCAGCTGCCGTTACCAACCGAGCTGCTCGGCCTATGCAATCACCGCGATCCAGCGCTATGGGGCGATGCGCGGCGGCTGGCTCGCGGTCAAACGCCTGCTTCGCTGCCACCCCTGGGGCGGTTGCGGCCACGATCCGGTACCATGAGGCACAATCTGTGAACGAACATCGCAACCTCGTCCTTGCGGTCCTGCTGTCCGCGATCGTGCTGCTCGGCTGGACGTTCGTGTCGAGCAAGTTCATCACGCCCGCCACGCCGCCGTCGACCAAGGTGGTGCGCGGCAAGCAGGTGCCCGTCGCGAAGCCGGGCGAAACTCCGGCGCCGACGTCGCCGGCGGCGCTGCGCAGCCGCGCGATCGTGCTTCGCGAAACGCCGCGCATCGCGATCGAAACGCCGCGCCTTCAGGGCAGCGTCAACCTCAAGGGCGCGCGGATCGACGATCTGGTGCTGACCCGGCACCGTGAAACCATCGCCAAGGATTCGCCGCCGGTCCGCCTGCTGTCGCCCTCGGGCGCGCCCGACGCCTATTTCGCAGCGTTCGGCTGGACCGGCGAAGGGCTTACCCTGCCCGGCCCCGACACGGTCTGGACGGCGAGCGGTCCGCGGCTCGCGCCCGGAAGCCCCGTCACGCTCAGTTGGGACAATGCGGCCGGCCAGACGTTCCGGATCCGATTGTCGGTCGACGACGGCTATCTGTTCAGCACCGAGCAGCGGGTCGAGAATCGCGGCGGCGCTCCGGTCGCCGTGAGGCCCTATGCGCTGGTCAGCCGGGTCGGCAAGTCGAAGGATCCGACCGGCTGGACGATGCATACCGGTCCGGTCGGCGTGTTCAACGGCAAGGCCGATTACGGCACCGATTTCAAGGATCTCGACAAGAGCGGCGAGGAAAAGTTCGCGACCGCCGGCGGCTGGATCGGATTCGGCGACAAATATTGGCAGACCGCCCTGGTGCCCGACCAGTCGCGGCCGGTCGAAGCCAGCTTCCGCCACAGCAACGGGGTCTATCAGGCCGATTTCATTCCTTCCCCGGCATTGGTCGCGCCCGGCAAGGCGGCGGACTATCAATCGCGCTTCTTCGCCGGCGCGAAGGAAGTGGACATGCTCAACCGCTACAAGAAGGCCGGCGTCGAGCAACTCGACATGGCGATCGACTGGGGCTGGTTCTGGTTCTTCGAAGAACCGATCTTCTATCTGCTCGACTGGCTGTTCAAGGCGATCGGCAATTTCGGCGTCGCGATCATGTGCCTCACCCTGATCATCCGCACTTTGATGTTCCCGATCGCTCAGAAGCAGTTCAAGTCGATGGCGGGGATGCGCGTGATCCAGCCGAAGATGAAGGCGCTTCAGGAACGGTTCAAGGACGACAAGCCGCGCATGCAGCAGGAAATCATGAAGCTCTATCAGGAGGAGAAGGTGAACCCGGTGGCGGGATGCCTGCCCGTTCTCCTCCAGATCCCGATCTTCTATGCGCTTTACAAGGTGCTGATGCTGACCATCGAGATGCGCCACCAGCCGTTCATCCTGTGGCTGAAGGATTTGTCCGCCCCCGATCCCATGACGCCGGTCAACCTCTTCGGCTTCCTGCCGTTCACGCCCCCGGCGGTGCTCGCCATCGGCGTGCTCCCGCTTCTCGTCGGCTTCACCATGTATCTGCTTCAGAAGCTGAATCCGCCCGCGCCCGATCCAATGCAGCAGCAGATCATGATGTTCATGCCCTGGATGCTGATGTTCATCTTCGCGCCGCTCGCCGCGGGGCTTCAGCTCTATTATGTCGTGAACAACACGCTCAGCATCGCACAGCAACGCTGGCTGTACAGCCGCTATCCCGGGATGCGTGCAGCCCAACCGGCGAAATGAGCCGGCCGGCCGAGTTCGAGGAAGCCGCCCGCAAGCTTTTTGCCGGGCCGGTCTCTTTCCTCAAATCGGCGCCCAGCCTCGCCTTTCTGCCCGAAGCCGATCTCCCCGAGGTCGCGTTCGCGGGGCGCTCCAACGTCGGCAAGTCCTCGCTCCTGAATGCGCTCACCGGCCGCTCGAGCCTCGCGCGCACCTCGAATACGCCGGGCCGAACGCAGGAGCTCAATTTCTTCGAGGTCGGTGCGCCCGTCCGCTTCCGGCTGGTCGACATGCCCGGCTACGGTTTCGCCAAGGCGCCGAAGGACGTGGCGCGCAAATGGCGTTTCCTGGTCAACGATTATCTGCGCGGCCGACGCACGCTCAAACGCGCGCTGTTGCTGATCGACGCCCGCCACGGCGTCAAGGACGTCGACCGCGACGTGATGACCATGCTCGACGAAGCGGCGGTCAGCTATCATCTCGTTCTCACCAAGACGGACAAGGTGAAGGCCGACGCACTCGTCGCCGTCCAGCACGCCGTCGCGGCGGAGGCGCGCGCGCATCCGGCCGCACATCCCGAGATCCTGGTCACGTCGAGCGAAACGCAGCACGGCATCGCACAGTTGAGGGGTGCGGTCCTCGAAGCTATCGGCTAGCCCACATCCAGCCGCAACGAGATCGTTCCGGCACCAAAGGACATGCGATGCTCAAGCTGATCATCGGCAACAAAGCCTATTCTTCCTGGTCGCTGCGCGGCTGGCTTGCGGTCAAGCAGTCGGGGCTGCCGTTCGAGGAGATCGTGGTCCCCTTGTTCAACCAGGAATGGGACAAACGAACCGAAGGCGACGAATTCGCGCCATCGGGCGGCAAGGTGCCGATCCTGTGGGCCGACAAGACCGTGATCTGGGATTCGCTGGCGATCATCGAGTGGCTCGCCGACAAGACCGACCGCGCACGATACTGGCCGCGCGAGGACGAGCCGCGCGGAATGGCGCGCTCGATGGCCGCCGAGATGCACAGCTCCTATCCCAATTTGCGCCGCATCTATTCGATGAACGTGCGCAAGCAATTCCCTGCCGGCGAGATAGCCGAAGAGGTGCGGGCAGAGTTGCTGCGAATCATGGAGCTTTGGGCACAGGCCCGCGCCCGGCACGGCAGCGGCGGCCCCTATCTGTTCGGCGACTTCGGCGCGGTCGACATCATGTTCGCGCCGATCGTGACCCGCCTGGTCACTTATTCGATCCCCGTTCCCCGCTTCGCCGCCGCCTATGTCGAGGCCATCCTGCACCACCCGTGGATGCGCGAATGGATCGACGCGGCGCAGGAAGAGCCATGGGTGATCGAGGAATATGAGGCGGCGGCAACATAGCGGCACCAGGACGCCGCTAGCCCCAGGGCGCCCCATCCTTGTGCAGGTAGCGCGCGGCCGTACCGTCCCAATGCAGATCGATGTCCGGATAATGACAATCGCCCCCTTCGGGGCTTCCCACGGCCAGGAAGACGCAGTCGCTTTCGCTGCGATTGACGAGCCGATGGCCGTTGGCCACGCCCTTGGGAAAGACTGCGCAATCGCCGGCGCGCATCACGGTCTCGCCCTCATCCTCAACGAGCACGGCTTCGCCCTCGATCATGACGACGAACTCGTCCTCCTTGTCGTGCCAATGACGCTGGCTTGAAATCCCGCCGGGTTCGATCCGGACATGGCTGATTCCAAATTCGGTCAGTCCGCTCTGCGGCCCCAATTGCCGGATATGGCGTTTTGCCATGACGGCCGCGAACGGTGCCGGCAAGTCGGTGACGTTGCGCTCCTCGATGGCGCCGAGATCAAGCTTGGGCATTGCGTCGGCCTTTCGCTGGGCAAGCCTTTCCGGCCTTGCTAGAGCAGGAGGCGAAAAAGTGGGAACCGGTTTTTTGCAAAAAGCCCTGCAACAACAATTATTTATAAGAAAGGATGCGATTCAGCCCAATCGCATCCTTTCTTAGTCGGTCCGCCATGACCCGCGCAATCGATCCGATCGACCTTGCCTGCCGGCTGATCGCATGTCCCAGCGTCACGCCGCTGGAAGCGGGCGCGCTCGACGTGCTCGGCGAAGCCCTCGCCGGCATCGGCTTCGAGGTCCATCGCTTCGTGTCCGGCGGTCCGCCCGACGGGCCGGTCGAGAATCTCTACGCCTCGCGCGGCTCGGGCGGGCCGCATTTCGGTTTCGCCGGCCATGTCGACGTCGTCCCTCCAGGCGAGGGTTGGACCGCCGACCCCTTCACGCCGCAGGTGCGCGGCGGTCTGCTCCACGGACGCGGCGCCGTCGACATGAAAGGCGCGATCGCGGCTTTCGCCGCCGCGGCAAGCGAAGTGCCGGACCATCCCGGCACGTTGAGCTTCATCATCACCGGCGATGAGGAAGGACCCGCGACCCACGGCACCCAGGCGATCATGACCTGGATGGCGGAGCGGAACATCCGTCCCGACATGATCCTGATCGGCGAGCCGACTTCCGAGGCGCGGCTTGGCGACATCGTCAAGATCGGCCGGCGCGGGACGGTCAACATGTGGATCACCGTCCCCGGCATCCAGGGCCACGTCGCTTATCCCCATCGCGCCGATAATCCGGTGCCAAAGCTCGCCCGGGTCATCGCCGCGCTCGACGCGCTCCACCTCGACGACGGCACCGAGGCATTCCAGCCCTCCAACCTCGAGGTCACGGCGCTCGACACCACGACCCGCGCGACCAACGTCATTCCTGCCGCCGCGACGGCGCAGCTCAACATCCGGTTCAACAACCTTCATCGCGGACAGGATCTCATCGATCTGGTCCGGCGCACGATCGAGGAGGCAGCGCCGGGCGCCACGCTCGAAGCCAAGATATCGGGCGAGGCGTTCCTCACGCCGCCGGGAAGACTGTTCGATCTGGTCACGGCCGCGATCGAGGCGGAGACCGGCCAAAGCCCGTCCCTTTCGACGACGGGCGGCACGTCGGACGGACGCTTCCTCATCACGCTCTGCCCGGTCCTGGACTTCGGTCTTCCCAATGCAACGATGCACAAGCTCGACGAGGCCGCCGCGGTCGAGGATATAGTGAAGCTGCAGGCGATCTACGCCCGAATCATCCGTTCCGCCTTTGGCTGACAGGGTCAGGCGGTGCGCGCTCGGCGTGGCACAGTCGATCGCGCGACGACCCAATCGACGAAATCGGGCTCTCGCATCGGATCGGCGAAGGCGAAGCCCTGCACGAAATCGCAGCCCAGCGCGCGCAGCACTTCATACTGCTCCATGCGCTCGACGCCCTCGCCGACCACCTCGGCTCCAAGGCCGTGCACAAGGTGGATGACCGAGGACACGATCGTGCGGGCGGCGTCCGAGCTGTCGATATCGTCGATCAGCCGCGAATCGATCTTCACGCGATCAATCGCCATATCTTTCATCCGCGCCAGATTCGAATAGCCCGAACCGAAATCGTCGATGGCAATGGTCACCCCGTCGGCGCGCAGCGCGGCTATGCCGCGCAATATCTCGTCGTTGCATCGCATCGCCAGCGTCTCGGTGAACTCGAGCTCGAGCATCGATATCGGCGCGCCCGCGCTTGCCATCGTGGTGCGCAACCGCGTGAAAAAGTCCGCGTGCTCGATCTGGCGAGGGCTGATGTTGATCGCCACCCGCTGCGGCATGCCCGCTGCCTGCCATCGCGCGAGCGCCAGCGCCGCCTGCTCGACCACCCACCAGCCGATTTCGAGGATCAGCCCGCTTTCCTCCGCGATCGGGATGAAGCTGTTGGGCAGCTTGAGGCCATCGATCGGGTGATGCCAGCGCAACAAGGCCTCCCCCGCCACGACCTCTCCGTCGCGGGCCGAGAGTTGGGGATGAAAGGCGAGCTCGAATTCGTTGCGGACCACTGCCTGGCGAAGCGCCTTCTCGATCCGCGCTTTCTCGTCGAATGCCGCTGCAAGTGCCGCATCATAGATGCAGAGGCGCGAACGGCCGCTGTCCTTGGCATGATACATGGCGATGTCGGCGGCCTTCATCAAATTGGTGAGGTCCATGCCATGCTCGGGGCAAAGCGCGATTCCGATCGACGCCCCCATTTCGATCTTCTGTCCCGCCATCTCGAACGGCTCGCACAGGGCCGTGAGCACATTGTGCGCGATGCGTTCGGCCTCGCCGCGCGCGCCGAGCGACGGAAACAGCAAGGTGAATTCATCGCCGGCAAGCCGGGCGATCAGCGGATGCAGCAGCGAGCCGCTCTCGACCTCGGCCTTGACGGCCCTCCTGATCCGCGCCGCCACCAGCGCCAGAGTCTGATCGCCCTGCGCATGGCCGAGATTGTCGTTGACCTCCTTGAAGCCGTCGAGATCGATGAACAACAGCGCCAAAACATCGTCGGGCTTGCGCGCCTGCAGGATGCGGTCGGCCTCGCGCTTGAAATGAACCCGGTTGGGGAGCGATGTCACCGGATCGTACATCGCCATCGTATGCACGTTCTCGATGTTCGACTGCACCTGCTTGAACAGACCTTCGACCGCCGAAGCGAGCGCCGGCATCTCCTCCCGAAGCACAGCCGGCGCCGGCGACGCGAGGTCGCCGGTCTTGACCGCGAGCAGGCGGTCGATCAGCGCCGAAACGGCACGGGCCTGGCGGCTGTTGGGCTTTTCGGATGCCACCCACACCACGAGCAGCGCGAGAAGGCCGATCGCCATCGACGCGGCGAGCTGCTGGTCGATGCGGGTGAGAAGCAAGCAGGCGGCCAGCGTGAACAGAAACGACGCCACCCCGGCGCACACGGAGAGAACGCCGCTGCTGATCCTGCTGACGATGGAAAACATGTTGCGCAGTGCCGCCGCCCCAAAAAGCCCCGTCCGAACAGCAACGGACTTAGCCAAATTGGGTTAAGAATTTCGTCTAATCGGGGCGGCGGATGCGACGGAGAATGAGATAAAGGGCCCCTGCTCCGCCATGCCGGGAATGGGCCGCGCGGATCGCGGCAATCGCGGTCGAATGGCGCGAGCCGGCCAGCCAGTCGCCGACCGCAGCCCGAATCGCGCCGCGCACGATCGGCCTATGCTCGCTGCGCGGCGGCTTGCCGGTGATGAGCAGCACCAGCCTCGCCCCATCTTTCACCGCCGCCTCCAGGCGCCGGTCGAGCAGGGCGTGAGCGGCGGCAAGGCTGCAGCCATGCAGGTCTATGACGGCATCGGGCCGGACGAGACCGTGCGCAAGACGGCGGTCCCACCCGGCGTCGAGCGTGTTCGCGCCGATTCCCCTGTCCTTCGCCGGCGGCGCGATCGGCCGCATGGGGCGTCCAGGCGGTCTTCCAGACGGAGATTCGAAATGCGCTTCCTCGCTGCCGGCGTCGCCAATCCGCAGCGGGTGCACGGTTCGAACGACGCGGGCCCAGAGCGCGCGCTCCTCAGCGGACAGCTTGCGCGTCACTGCCATCGCCCTCGCTCCCGGCGAAGCGGGCCAATATCCCCTTGGGAAGCAGCAGATAGGCCGAACCGTGCGCCGACATGCCGCCGGCGGTCTGCGCGGCCCCGTCGCCCGCGCCCCAGAAGGTATCGAAACGATTGGGCCCCTTGATGGCGCCGCCCGTATCCTGCGCAACCCACAGGCCGGTGACTTCGCCGCGGTCGGCGGCGAGGAAAAGCGGCGCACCAAGCGGCACGAACTTTGGATCCGCCGCGACCGTGCCGCGCGGCGTGAGCGGCCTGCCCATCGCGCCTACCGGCCCGGCGCCCTTCAATTCGGTGAAGAAGATGTAGCTCTTATTCTCGCGCATGATGGTCCTTCCCTCCGCGGGGTGCGCGCGCAGCCAGGCGACAATGGCTTGCATCGTGACCGGTCCGGCGATCAGCGCGCGCTCCTTCAGGAGACGGCCGATCGGCACATAGGCGCGGCCGTTCTGACCGGCATAGCCGATCCGCATGATCCCGCCATCCGGGAGGACGAGCTGCCCGGATCCCTGGATCTCCAGAAAGAAGAGGTCGATCGGATCGGCCGCCCAGGCAAGCTCGAGCCCGCGGCCGGCGAGCACGCCATCCTCGATCTCGGCGCGCTCGTAATAAGGAACGAGCTGCTGTTTCTCGATTCGTCCGCGAATGCGACGGCCCTTCAGCTCATCGGCGAACAGCCCGAGTTCCACCTCGACCAGATCGGCAGGCAGAGCATAGACGGGCACGTCATAGCCGGGTCGGCGCGTGCGCGAGCCGGCAATGCGGGGCTCGAAATAGCCGGTGGCGAAGGCCTTGCCGTCACCGACCTGCACGGTTTCGAAATAGGTTGCGAAAAAGGCCGGCGCGTTGCTGTCCGGCCACCCCGGCGCGGCGGCGCAAGCGCCGCTCCAATCCTCCGCCTTGGTGAGCGACGAGAGGTCGCTGCGCGTGGCGAGCCCGGGACAGCTGATCCTGAATGCCGCCAGCGCGCGCATTGCCGTCTCCGCGGACAGGCTGAGGTCCGCCAGCGGCGGCCCCGCCCTTATGCCTGCCGCCCGGGCATTTTGCGGGCCGGCGGCCTCCGCTGGTGCCGGCGTGGGCGCTACGGCAGGGGGCTGAATGCGGGCAGGCATGCAGCTGCCGAGCAGGACGATCATCGCAAGCGCCGCGACCCAATTGGAAAAATTGAGTCGGGGCGGCGCAGAAAAACCATGTCTGGCCACGGCATGAGACACGAGCACGGTATAAACGGGCCGACAGATCCGGCAAAGCGGAGACGCCGATCAGATCGCCCATGGGATCGGGCCGGGAAAAGGCCCGACAGGCAAGAAGCCTGGCCTAAGCTTCGTCGGTTTCGATCAGCAGCCAGTTCGGATCGCCGCTGCCCAAGGTGCGGCGGAACGTCCAAAGGTCGTGGGTGGGGACGGCATCGCTCAGCGAGCCGGCGACCACCTCGCCCTTTTCGTCGCGCGTAACCGCGGCGATATCGGCGTCGAAACGAAGCGTGATCGTGGCGACGCGGCCTTCGAGTCGCGCATTCTGGATCACCGCCCGCTCGATCGCGACGAGACGGTTGTCGAGCTTGTGGCCCGCGGCTTCGCGCTCGGCGAGCGCAGCCGCGAAGGAATGGAGCACGTCGTCGCCGACAAGATGAGCCAATTGCTGCTGATCGCCCTTCCAGAAGGCTTCGAGAATGATCTGATAGGCGGACTGGGCGCCCTCGAGGAAACGGGCGACGTCGAAGCTGCCGTCGGCGGCGATGATCGCACGAATGCCGTCGGCGGCGCCATCCTCGTAAACGAGCGCATTGCGATCACCCCGCTCCGCCGGGCTCTCAGGCGTGGCCGGAGCCACGTCGGCGCTCACGGGCGGCTCGGCGGGACGAACCACCGGCTGTTGCTCGTGGCCGGTGCGGCGGCCAAGCACCGCATAGAGGCGCAAGCCCACGAACAGGGCCACCATGGCAAGCAGCACGATCTCGACAGTCACTGGTCCAACTCCAAAGCGCAATCCTACATAAGCATGGATGGGCGCCGTTTCAAATAAGGGCGCCGATAAGTGCCGTCGGCCCGGGGGCAGCGGCAGGTTGCGCGACCATGAGGCTCCTGCTACGCGCGCCCCATCGAGGTCGCCCCGAGGTGGCCGCGTCTTCCAAATCGAAGGGTAGACCATGGCCGAAGAATCGGGATTCAGCGGGGCCGGCGAGCAGCCGGGCGACGGCGCGGACAACAATCCGCAATTCGGCATCATTTCACAATATGTGAAGGACCTGTCGTTCGAGAACCCCAATGCCCCCGCCGTCTATCAATGGCAGGGGCAGCCGCAGATCGACGTCCAGTTCAACATTGCCGCGCAGCAGGTCGCCGATGACGTCCATGAAGTGGCGCTGAAGATCGAGATTTCCGCGAAGGCGCAGGAGCAGACCGCATTCCAGGTCGAGCTTCATTACGCCGGCCTCGTCGCGGCCCGGAACGTGCCCAACGAGCAGCTCCAGCCGGCGTTGCTCGCCGAAGTGCCGCGCATCCTGTTTCCGTTCGCCCGCCGCGTCATCGCCGACGCGGTGCAGGACGGCGGCTTTCCGCCGCTGATGCTCGAACCGATCGATTTCGGCGCGCTCTACATGCAGCAGGCGGCGCAGGCGCAGGCCGAAGGAGGAAACGCGCAGGCGCCGGAAATCACCGGCCAAGCCTGACCGCACGCGTTCGGCAGGATTTGAGGGCCCGGTTCCTCATCCGCGCCGCCCACCCCTTTGACGCGTCGCCGGCACGACGCTCCGGGCGTGCGGCTGCTATCGGGTCCGTCCGGTGGGCCGACCGGTGGCTTCATTCACGGCCGTTGCGGATGAGAGACCCGAACCCTAAGGGTCCAATCCCATGAACCTCCTCAAGGCCACTGGCACGATCGCCTCGCTGACGATGGTCAGCCGCATCGCGGGCTTTGCCCGCGAAATGCTGATGTCGCGGATCATGGGCGCAAGCGCGGCGGCCGACGCGTTCTTCGTCGCCTTCCGCTTGCCGAACACGTTCCGCCGCCTGTTCGGCGAGGGCGCCTTTTCGGCCGGCTTCGTGCCGCTGTTCAGCCAACGTCTTCACGGCGAAGGCGGCGATGCCGCCGCGCGCGAATTCTCGGAAGAGGTACTGGCGGTCTTCCTGCCGACGCTGCTCCTCTTTACGGCCGTCTTCGAGATCATCATGCCGGGCTTCGTGGCGCTGCTGTCGGGTTATACCGGCGCAAAACTCTCGCTCGCGACCTTCCTGACGCGGATCACATTTCCCTATCTGATCCTGATCAGCCTGGTCTGCTTGTGGTCCGGCATCCTCAATTCGCTCGGACGATTCGCCGCGGCGGCCTTTGCTCCGGCGCTGCTCAATCTGGCGATGCTGTGCGCCCTGATCTTCGTGCCGAAGGGCGGCGAGGTCACCGCTACCGCCGTCGCGATCGGCGTAACGCTCGGCGGCGTCATCCAGATGGCCTTGCTGATCGTCTCGGCGCGTCGGGCGGGGATCAGGCTGCGCATCAGGCGACCGCGGTTCACGCCGGGGGTGCGGCAGTTCGTGCGGGTCGTCGTCCCGGCAACGCTGGGCGCCGGCGTCTATCAGATCAGCGCCTTCATCGACACCTTCTTCCTGACCCGGATCGGCGAAGGAGCGATGAGCTATTTCAATTATGCCGATCGCCTCAACCAGCTCCCGCTGGGGGTGATCGGCGCCGCGCTCGGCACCGCCATCCTGCCGCAAGTGAGCCGACATGTCGGCGCAGGCGAGCCCGTGCAGGCAGCCCGCGTGCAGGCCGAAGCAACGGACCTGGCGATGCTGCTCTGCATTCCTGCCGCCCTGGCCCTGTCGGTCAGCGCCGGTCCCCTCGTCGCCGCCTTGTTCGAAGGCGGCCGGTTCGGCGCGCAGGATGCGGCCGTCACTGCGCTCACATTATCGATCGTCGTCTGCGGCCTTCCCTCCTATGTGTTGGTCAAGGTGCTCACGCCGGGCTTCTATTCTCGCCAGGATACCGCAACGCCGGTGAAGACGGCCGCGGTGGTGCTTATCGCCAACGTTCTGCTGAATTTCCTGCTCATCCCGCCGTTCGGGATCGGCGGACTGGCCGCGGCCATGGCGGTCTGTTCGTGGCTGAACTGCGTGATCCTCTACGTCATCCTGCACCGCCGCGGTCACTTCAAGGTAGAAGGATGGCTAGCCTCGCGCATTGCCAGACAGCTGCTCGCCGGCCTCGCGATGGCGGCCGCGCTCGTCGCGATCAAGATGATGCTGGCCGGATGGTTTGCCGGGTCGGTCGGCCACCGCCTGCTCGGCGTGGCGGCGCTCGTCGGCGGCGGCCTGGCGGTCTATTTCCCGTTCGCCTGGCTGCTTGGCGGTGTCGACAAGGACGCTTTCCTAACTCTCGTTCGTCGCAAAAGGACCGCGGTCGGTGGCGCCTGAATCGAAATCCATGCGCGTCGTGTCGGGCATCCAGCCGACCGGCAATCTGCATCTCGGCAACTATCTCGGCGCGATCGTCCGCTGGGTTGAGCTGCAGAAGCAGGCCGAATGCCTGTTCTTCCTTGCCGACCTGCATGCGATCACCGTCCACAACGATCCGGCCGAGCTGACCGCCAACGTGCGTGAAATGGCCGCCGCGCTGATCGCTTCGGGAATCGATCCCGAGCGTTCGATCCTGTTCAACCAGGCGCGGGTCGGCGCCCACCCCGAGCTCGCCTGGCTGCTCAACGGCACCGCCCGCATGGGCTGGCTGAACCGGATGACCCAGTTCAAGGAGAAATCAGGCAAGAACCGCGAGGGATCGAGCGTCGGCCTGTTCGCCTATCCGGTGCTCCAGGCGGCCGATGTGCTCCTCTATCAGGCTACCCACGTGCCGGTCGGCGAGGATCAGAAGCAACATATCGAGCTGGCGCGCGACATCGCGATCAAGTTCAACAGCGATTTCGGCGTCGCGCTGTTCACTCCGCCCGAACCGTTGATCGGCGCGACCGCCGCGCGAATCATGTCGCTTCGCGACGGCAGCGCCAAAATGTCCAAGTCCGATCCATCCGACATGAGCCGTATCAACCTCACCGACGACGACGAACTGATCGCGGCCAAGATCCGCAAGGCCAAAACGGACCCCGAGCCGCTGCCCGAGCGAATCGAGGATCTCGACGGCCGCCCGGAGGCGCGCAACCTGATCGGCATTTATGCGGCGCTGGCGGAGCGCGAGCCCGACGCCGTGCTGGCCGAATTCGCGGGCAAGGGTTTCGGCGCGTTCAAGCCGGCGCTTGCCGACCTCGCGGTCGAGACGCTGCGACCGGTGCGGGCCCGGCTCGAGCGGCTGCGCGCCGACCCGGCGCAGATCGACGATGTTCTTGCCAGGGGCGCGCAGCGCGCCGCGGCGATGGCGGCGCCCACGCTGGCAGCCGCCTACAAAGCGCTCGGCCTGCCGCGGTAGCGATCCCGGTCGTCAGCTTTCCAGCTGGCGGGTCAGCAGCCTGATATCGGCGTCGAGCTCCGCGTCGCTCTGACGCAGCTTCTCGATCTGGCGGACGGCGTGGATCACCGTCGTGTGGTCGCGGCCGCCGAAGCGCCGGCCGATCTCCGGCAGCGAGCGTGGCGTCAGCTGCTTGGACAGGTACATGGCGACCTGGCGCGGCCGGGCGACCTCGCGCGCGCGGCGAGCCGAGGTCATCTCGGCCTTGCGGATCCGATAATGATCGGAAACGCGGCTCTGAATCTCGTCGATCGAGATGCGACGCTGGTTCGCCCGCAAGATGTTGGCGAGCACCTCGTTGGTGAAGTCGATGTCGATCGGACGGCCGCTCATCATCGCATAAGCGGCAATCCGATTGAGCGCGCCCTCGAGCTCGCGCACGTTCGAATTGATCCGCTTGGCCAGATACATGACGACATCGTCGGGAATGGCTACATCGGGAAGCGATTCAAGCTTCTTGATGATGATGTTGAGACGAAGCTCGAGGTCGGCGGCGTTGATGTCCGCGACCAGGCCCCAGGATAGGCGCGAGAGGATCCGCGGCTCGATCCCATCGAGGTCCTGCGGCGCGCGGTCCGAGCTGATCACCAGCCGGTGGCCCGCCGAAATGATCTCGTTCATCGTGTGGAAGAATTCTTCCTGGGTCGATTCCTTGCCCGCGATGAACTGCACATCGTCGATCATCAGGAGATCGGCCGAGCGCAGCTGCTGCTTGAACGAGATGGTCTCGTTGGCGCGAAGCGCGGCGACGAATTCGACCATGAACTTCTCGGCCGACATATAGAGAATGCGCGCCGAGGGCCGGTGCCGCCGGAACTCGTGACCGATGGCGTGCAGCAGATGGGTCTTGCCCCGCCCCGTGCCGCCATGGAGAAAAAGCGGATTGAACACGACATTCTCGGCGGTTGCGAGCGTACGCGCCGCATTGAAAGCGACTTCGTTGGCCTTGCCGACGACGAACGTCTCGAAACGATAGCGCGGCTCGAGCTGCGCGGCATAGAGGCCGGTCGCCCCCCCGGGGGCTTCGGGCCGGCGCTCGATTGTCGCCGCCGCGGGAATGTCGCTGCTTCGCGCGGTACGCGGCGAATCGCCGCTGGTTCGGATGATGAGGTGACGGACCGCCGGCAAATGCGCCTTCCAGGCCAGCGCGAGTCGCTCGGCGAAATGTGTCTGCACCCAATCGGCCATGAACTGGGAAGGAAGCTCGAGCTGGAGCGTCGCCGTTTCGGCGTCGAATCGGCCCAGCGCGATCGGCCGCAGCCAACCGTCGAAGGTGCGCGCGCCGCAGTCGCGCTTCAGCCCCGCGCGAATCACCTCCCATGCGGCCGCGATGGGCTCGGCCGCTGCTTTGCTGTCCAAAGTCGTGTCCTTGAAGGCCTGAGCTTGAGTCACGCCGAGCACCCCCTTGTCCTCCGCCGCACCCAGCCGGCCATTTTTTCCAAACAGCTTCCCTGCACCGCGAAACGCCCCCACGCGCAGCGGATTTCCGAAAGCAATTCTGTTGTGTGTCCGGCACAAGATCTTCCGGCCGGGAGAACGTCTTTACGGAGCCGATCGGGTCCCGATCAAGTGATTAAAATGTCATTTTAGTGAAATAAACACGTTGACACGGAAATTCGCCACTGTCGCCCGTTTGTCTATTTTATACTTGATTCACAATAGCTTATGCCGCGCAAGCGCCAGCAGGCACTGCGCGAATCGCGGGAAAACCTAGACTTTTTCATTTCGCGTCGGAATTATCCGAAGGCCTGGTACGACCATGCGTGGCGCGATCGTTGCGCCCGCCTCTGAATTCAGCCGAGCGCCGCGACCCGCTTCGTCAGGCGCGATACCTTGCGGGCGGCGGTGTTCTTGTGAACGACGCCCTTGGCAACGCCGCGCGCGAGTTCCGGCTGCACTTTCTTGAGTGCTTCGGCGGCGATCTTCTTGTCGCCCGCCTCCAGTGCGGCCTCGACCTGCTTGACGAAAGTACGGATGCGGCTCACCCGCGCACCGTTGATCTCTTCGCGGCGCGCGTTGCGCCGGATGCGCTTTTTTGCCTGCGGCGTGTTCGCCATCGTGAATGTGCCTTTGAAATGATATGAAAAAGGGGCGCGGCAACACCGCACCCGCTCACCGGGGCGCTCTCTACGCACGAGCGCGGCGCAGGTCAACCGCTGCGGCCAGGGAAGAAGGGAAACCGAGTCGGACCTGGCGACTCAGCGCTGACAGCGAGAACAGTAGAAGGTCGAGCGGCCGCCGTCCGAGCGGCGCCGAATCGCCGCCCCGCAATGACAGGGCTCGCCCTCGCGCCCATAAGCGCGCCACTGCTTCGAGAAATAGCCAAGATCGCCGCTGGGGCGGACATAGTCGCGCAAGCTGGATCCGCCCGCTTCGATGGCGGCACGAAGCACCGTCCCAACCGCTGCGACCAGCCGATCGAGGCGCGCGATGCCGAGGCTGCCGGCGGCCCGGCCTGGGGCTATGCCGGCCATATGCAGCGCCTCGCACACATAGATATTGCCGAGGCCGGCGACGATGCGCTGGTCGAGCAGCATCGCCTTGATCGGCGCCCGTCGTCCGGCCAGCGCCGTGCGGAGGTAGGCGGCGGTCAGATCGCCGTCGAGCGGCTCCGGCCCCATCGCAGCGAACGGCGGATAGGAAGGAAGCTCGGAAGTGCGCCAGACGTCCAGCGATCCGAAACGGCGCGCGTCGTTGAGCACCACGCGATGGCCCGAGTCGGTCTCGAGAAGGAAATGGTCGTGCGCCCCCAAGGCTTCCGGGTCGATCCGCCAGCGGCCAGACATGCCGAGATGAAAGACCAAAGTGTCGGCGCGGTCGGTATGGATCAGCCCGTATTTCGCGCGGCGACCGAGACCGGTGACCGTTGCGCCGGTCAGCCGCTGGCCAAGGTCCGGCGGAAACGGGCGCCGCAGATCGCCCCGGCGCATCTGCACCCGCTCCAAGCGCTGCCCCTCGAGCACCGGCCGAAGGCCGCGCACGGTGGTTTCCACTTCGGGAAGCTCAGGCATAAGCGGACATATCGCGGCTGCACATCATGGTCTTCCCCTGCTAGAGCCTCGCGCGATGGACAAGGTTTCATTCGGATTTGAAGAGGTCGAACCGCAGGAAAAGACCGCGCGGGTCGGCTCGGTCTTTGCGAGCGTCGCCTCGCGCTACGACCTCATGAACGATTTGATGTCGGGCGGCTTGCACCGGCTGTGGAAGACTCATTTCGTCCGGCGTTTGAAGCCGCGCAAGGGCGAGCGCGTCCTCGACATGGCCGGGGGAACCGGTGACATAGCGTTCCGAATCGCACGCGCGGGCGCCGAAGTCGTCGTCGCGGACATCAATCCCGGAATGCTCGAGGTCGGCAAGAAGCGCGCCGGGCGGCGCGGCATCGGCGGTCTGCATTGGGCATGCGAAAATGCCGAACAGCTGAGCTTCCCCGATCGCAGCTTCGATGCCTATTCGATCGCCTTTGGCATCCGCAACGTCACGCATATCGACATGGCGCTCGCCGAAGCGCACCGCGTGCTTCGCATCGGCGGCCGCTTTTTCTGTCTCGAATTCTCTCGCGCCACCTGGCCGGGCTTCGCCGAGCTCTACGACCTTTATTCGATGAAGATGGTGCCCCGGATCGGCAAAGCCGTCGCGCGCGACGAGGCAAGCTATCGCTACCTCGTCGAATCGATTCGACGCTTCCCCGACGTCGATTCTTTCAGCGCGATGATCGGACGGGCCGGCTTCGCGCGCGTCACCGCCGAGCCGATACTGGGGGGCCTGGTCGCCATTCACACCGGCTGGAAGATCTAGCCATGCCGTGGATCGCAGCGCCGGCGAGCAGGGCATGACCGCGCCCGCGGTGCATATCTGGCGGCTGCTGAAATGGGGCCGGGTGCTGGCCAGACACGGCGTGCTGCGCGGCATCGAACGCGATCCCAATACGCCGGCGCCGGTACGCCGGCTGGCCCGAATCGCCCGCTTCGCGGCCAAGGTGCCGCCCATCCCCACTTATGCCGAAGCCTTTCAATCGATCGGCCCGGCGGCCATCAAATTCGGTCAGGCGCTGGCCACGCGTCCCGATCTGGTCGGTGAAGAAGCAGCGCTCGATCTGAGCCGGTTGCAGGACGCGCTGCCGCCCGAGCCGTTCGAGGTGATCGGACGCTCGATCGCGGAGGCGCTCAACAGGCCGATCGAGATGCTTTTTTCGCAGATCGATCCGCAACCGGTCGGCGCCGCCTCGATCGCGCAGGTTCATCGCGCGATCACCACCGACGGCCGGCAGGTCGCGATCAAGGTGCTGCGGCCGAACATCGAGGAAGATTTTGCGCGCGCGATAGAGACTTATGAGTGGGCGGCGGCGCAGGTGGAAAGCATGGGCGGCGAAGCGGCCCGGCTTCGTCCGCGCCTGGTCGTCGCCCATTTCAAGCAGTGGACGACCCGCGAGCTCGACCTTCGCCGCGAAGCGGCGTCTGCCTCCGAGCTGCGCGAGAATATGGTCGCGGAGAGCGGCTTCTTCGTCCCGGAGATCGACTGGAGCCGCAGCGGCCGGCGCGTGATGACGCTCGAATGGATCGACGGCATCAAACTCACGGATCGCGCCGCGCTGATCGCTGCCGGCCACGACGTCAAGGCGCTCGCCGCAACATTGGTCCGTGCCTTCCTGCGCATGGCCGTCGTCGACGGTTTCTTCCATGCCGATTTGCATCAAGGCAATCTGTTCGCGCTCCCCGACGGCCGGCTTGCCGCGATCGACTTCGGGATCATGGGACGCGTCGATCGCCAGGCGCGGCTGTGGCTCGCCGAAATACTCTATGGGCTGATCGTCGGCGACTATCGGCGCGTGGCCGAAATCCATTTCGAGGCCCAATATGTTCCGCCGCATCACAATGTCGAAGAGTTCGCCACCGCGCTTCGCGCCGTTGGCGAGCCGATTCGGGGCCTTCCGGCGAAGGAAATTTCGATCGGCCAGATGCTCGACGGCCTGTTCGCCATCACCCGCGACTTCGACATGCAGACCCAGCCGCACCTCCTGTTGCTTCAGAAGACGATGGTCATGGAAGAAGGCGTCGCCACCGCGCTCGATCCCGACATCAACATGTGGGAGACCAGCGAGCCCTTCCTGAGGGAATGGCTGCGCAGCGAGCTCGGCCCCGAGGCGGCTGTAGCCGACCGGCTGGTCCGCGACATGCGCACGCTCCGCAAGCTCCCCGATCTGATCCGGCGCATCGATCATCACTTCCCGGCACCCGGCGCCGCGCCGCCGGCGCCCCCCCTGCCGGACGTCGTCGTGGTTCGCCCGCACCTCTACGGCTTCACGCTGGTCGTGGCGCTGCTCGCAGCCGCGGCTGGCGCGGCGGCGATGTTCTTTCTACATTGAATCCATGCGGGGAAAGCGCATCCTCCTCATCGTCGGCGGCGGCATCGCGGCCTATAAGAGCGCCGAGCTGATCCGGCTGATCCGCAAGGCTGGCGGCATGGTGACGTGCGTCCTCACCGCCGGCGGCGCCCAGTTCATCACCGCGATGACGCTGGCCGCGCTCTCGGAGAACAAGGTCTATACCAGCCTGTGGGACCTCAAGGACGAGGTCGAGATGGGCCATATCCAGCTGAGCCGCGAGGCCGATCTGATCGTGATTTGCCCGGCTACAGCCGACCTGCTCGCCAAGATGGCCGGCGGCATCGCCGACGATCTTGCGACCACCGTCCTGCTTGCCACCGACAAGAAGGTGCTCGCCGCGCCGGCGATGAACGTGCGCATGTGGCAGCATCCTGCGACCGTCCGCAACGTCGCGCGGCTGCGCGCCGACGGTGTCGTCGTCCTCGATCCCGACGAAGGGGAGATGGCGTGCGGCGAATTCGGCCCCGGCCGTTTGCCCGAGCCTGAAGCGCTGCTGGCCGCGATCGAGGCGCAACTCGGCGGCAAGGGCCGGCTTGCCGGCAAGCATGTGATCGTCACCGCAGGGCCGACCCACGAGCCGATCGATCCGGTCCGCGTCATCGCCAACCGCTCGTCGGGCAAGCAGGGCTTCGCCATCGCCGAGGCGCTCGCCGCGCTGGATGCGCGCGTGACCCTGATCGCGGGGCCGGTGCGCCTCGACACGCCGGCCGGCGTCGCGCGAGTCGATGTCGAGACCGCGCGCGATATGGCAGCCGCGGTCGACCGGGCGCTTCCTGCCGACGCCGCGGTGCTGGTTGCCGCGGTCGCCGACTGGCGGGTCGAACCGTCGGCCTCGAAGCTCAAGAAGGCGTCCGGGCCTCCTGCCCTCGACTGGTCGGCGAATCCCGACATATTGGCCGATCTGGCCGCGAGCCCGAAGCGCCCGCGCCTGCTGATCGGCTTTGCCGCCGAAACCGAAGATGTGATCGACTCGGGCAAGGAGAAACAGGTTCGCAAGGGCTGCGACTGGATCATCGCCAACGACGTTTCGGGCGACGTCCTGGGCGGCGACAGCAATGCGGTCCATCTGATCGACGGCAATGGGTCAGAAAGCTGGGCGTCGGCTTCGAAAAAAGAGGTCGCACGGCAGCTCGCCGACAGGATCGCCGATGCGCTTGCCTGAGATCGAAATCGCAATTCGCCGGCTGGACCATGGTGCCGACCTCCCCTTGCCCGCCTACGCCAGTCCCGGTGCAGCGGGATTGGACGTGGTCGCCGCCGAAACGCTGACTCTGGCGCCGGGCCGGCGTCACGCCGTCGCGACCGGTTTCGCCGTCGCGATACCCGAGGGCTATGAAGTCCAGGTGCGGCCGCGGTCGGGCCTGGCGCTCAAACATGGCGTCACCTGCCTCAACACGCCCGGCACGATCGACAGCGACTATCGGGGCGAGGTCAAGGTGATCCTCGCCAATCTGGGGGACCAGGATTTCGAGATCGTCCGCGGCGAGCGTATCGCGCAGCTGGTGCCGGCGCCGGTGCAGCGCGCGCGGTTCCACGAGGTCGCCGACCTCGACGCGACCGAGCGCGGCGCCGGCGGGTTCGGCTCCACCGGCCAGTGACCCTCGACGACGTCCAGCTCGAGCGCTACGCGCGCCATATCGTGCTCCGCGAGGTCGGCGGCGAAGGCCAGCGCAAGCTGCTCGAAAGCCATGTCGCGGTCATCGGCGCGGGCGGCATCGGTGCTCCGGCGATTCAGTATCTCGCCGCGGCCGGAGTGGGAAAGCTCACCATCATCGACGACGACCGGGTGAGCCTGTCCAATCTCCAGCGCCAGATATTGTTCACCACCGCCGACCAAGGTGCGGCCAAGGTCGAGCGCGCCAAGGCTTTGGTCGCCGCGCTCAATCCCGACGTGCAGGTGATTGCCCGGGAAGAGCGCATCGTCGCCGGCAATGCCGCGGCGTTGCTGGCAGATGCCGATCTGGTCGTCGACGGATCGGACAATTTCGATACCCGCCTCACGGTGTCGGACGCCGCACTGGCGCTTCAAATCCCCCTGATCTCGGCCGCCGTCGCGCAGTTCGAAGGCCAACTCGCCGTCTATCGGGGATGGGAGGCAGACAAGCCGTGCTACCGCTGTCTGGTCGGCAGCAATCCCGACCGACCCGAGCAAAGCTGCTCGGAACAAGGCGTGCTCGGCGCGATGGCGGGTGTGATGGGCAGCTTGGCCGCGGTCGAGGCGATCCGGTCGATCACCGGCTTCGGCGAAGACAATGCCGGGTCGCTGCTGATCGTCGATGCGCTGTCGCTGCGCTTCCGCATGCTCAGGCTCGCCAAGGATCCGGGTTGTCCGTCGTGCAGGGTCTGACCATCATCGTCGCCGGCAGCGATCCCGAGCGCTTCCATTCGGCGCTGTCCGTCGCCGCCGCCAATAGCGCGCTCGGCCAACGCAGCCGTATCTTTTTGCAGGGCGAATCAGCCGCTTTGCTCGCGCGAGCGGCCGGGCGGGAAAGCGCGCGCGAGGGCGTGCCGAGCCTCAGCGCGCTGATCGAGGAAGCCATGGCGGTCGGCGTCGAGATCGTCGCCTGCCAGAGCGGCCTGGCGCTGGCCGGCCTCAGCGCCGAGCAACTGCCGGAAGGCGTCACCACGAGCGGGCTCATCGAGATCCTCGCCAGCCGGGGCGAGGATCAACTGATGATGGCTTGAGTGGCATTGCAATCTGTCTCAACTGGATTGAATCACCAAGACCCGTTCGCCCTGAGCTTGTCGAAGGGCCAACTTCCTTTTTTCCAGGAAGGGGCTTCGACGGGCTCAGCCCGAACGGTGTTTCATTTCAATCAGACAGACCCCAGAATATTCCGATGAACGGAAAGCGTGGGTTCGGTGCGGGCGGAATCATCCCTTCTTTCGCGTCTTTCCCTTGGAGGCGCCGCGGCCGCCGCGTTTTTTCTTCGCCGGACCTTTCGCTGCCCGCTCGTCGATTAGCTGCGCCGCTTCCTCGAGCGTGAGCGCGTCGGGCTCGAGCGACTTGGGCAAAGTCGCGTTGGTCGTCCCGTCGGTCACATAGGGGCCGTAACGGCCGGCCATCAGCTTGATCTCGGCCTCGGTGCGCGGATGCTTGCCGAGCGCCTTGCCCGGATCGCGGGCACCGTTTCTGCGCGCGGCTCCGTCCGCCGCATCGGCAAGCTTGGCGACCGCCGCGTTCATGCCGGTCTCGAAGACCTCGGCGGTCGAGGCGAGCCTGGCATATTTGCCGTCGTGCGCGAGATAGGGGCCGTAGCGGCCGATCGAAGCCGTGATCGGTTGGCCGCTCTCGGGATGCGGGCCGATGGCGCGGGGAAGCGACAGCAATTTGACCGCCCAGTCGAGGTCGACGTCGGGCACATCCTTGGGAATCGATGCGCGCTTGGCGTCCTTGCCCTCGCCCATCTGGACATAGGGACCGAATCGGCCGCTGCGCAGCGAGATGTCCGCGCCCGTTTCCGGATGCGCTCCGAGGATGGTCGGGCCCGCGTCGCCAGCCCCATTCTCGCCGCCTTCGCCGAAACGCCGGGTGAACTTGCATTCGGGATAGTTCGAGCAGGCGACGAAGGCGCCGTAGCGGCCGCCGCGCAGCGCCAGCCGTCCTTCGCCGCATGCGGGGCATAGCCGCGGATCGGATCCGTCGGCCTTGTCCGGAAACAGGAAGGGCGCGAGAAATTCGTCCAACGCCGCCGTCACTTCGGACGGCTTCTGCTCCATGATCTCGACCGTCTTGGGCTTGAAATCCTGCCAGAAGGCCTCGAGCACCTTTTGCCACTGGGCACGGCCGCCCGAAATGTCGTCGAGCTCATTTTCCAGCTCTGCGGTGAAATCGAACGAAACATAGCGTTCGAAGAAGCGCTCGAGGAAGGCGGTGACCAGCCGGCCGCTTTCCTCGGGAAGGAAACGATTCTTCTCCAGCCGCACATAATCCCGGTCCTTCAGGGTCTGCAGCGTGGCGGCATAGGTCGAGGGCCTGCCGATCCCCAACTCCTCCATCTTCTTGACCAGACTGGCCTCCGAATAGCGCGGCGGCGGCTGGGTGAAATGCTGTTCGGCATGAACCGCCTTCTTGGCCGGCGCATCGCCTTCGCGAAGCCGCGGCAGCCGGCGCGCCTCCTCGTCCTCGGAATCGTCCCTGCCCTCTTCGTAAAGCGCGAGGAAGCCCGGGAACAGCACGACCTGGCCGGTGGCGCGGAGGCCGGTCTGGCCGGTCCCCTCGATGAGTTCGGCGGTCGTGCGCTCGAGCCGCGCGGAAGCCATCTGGCTCGCCAGCGCCCGCTTCCAGATCAATTCGTAGAGCCGCGCGTGATCGCCCGAACCGGCCCGATCGCGTCCGAAATCGGTGGGGCGTATCGCCTCATGCGCCTCCTGGGCGTTCTTGGCCTTGGTCTCGTAATGGCGCGGCTTGTCCGGCACGTAGCCGCTGTCGTAGCGATCGGCGACGGCGCGACGCGCAGCCGAAATCGCCTCGGGCGCCATCTGGACGCCGTCGGTGCGCATATAGGTGATCGCGCCCTCCTCGTAGAGCGCCTGGGCGATGCGCATCGTATGGCTTGCCGCAAATCCGAGCTTGCGTGCGGCCTCCTGCTGCAAGGTCGAGGTCGTGAAGGGGGGCGGCGGATTGCGCGACTGCGGCTTGGTTTCGACCGAAGCGACGGTGAAGCGGCCGGCCTCGACGGCGGCTTTCGCGGCCATCGCCGTGGCTTCATCGCCGATGCTGAGGCGATCGACCTTGTCACCCTTGAATCGCACCAGCCGGGCAAGGAATTCCTGCCCGTCGGCCTCCATGGTCGCCGCGACGCTCCAATATTCCTGCGCCCGGAACAGCTCGATCTCGCGCTCGCGATCGACGATCAGGCGCAGCGCGACCGACTGGACGCGGCCGGCGGAGCGCGCGCCGGGGAGCTTGCGCCACAGCACCGGGGACAAGGTGAAGCCGACCAGATAATCGAGCGCGCGCCGCGCCCGATAGGCATCGATCAGATCCTCGTCGAGCGCGCGCGGATGCCGCATCGCCTCGGTGACGGCGGATTTGGTGATGGCATTGAAGGTGACGCGCTCGACATGCTTGGGGAGCGCGCGTTTTTTCTGCAGCACTTCCTGGACGTGCCAGCTGATCGCCTCGCCTTCGCGGTCCGGGTCGGTCGCGAGGATCAATGTGTCCGCCTTCTTCGCCTCGTCGGTGATCGCCTTGAGCTGTCGCGCCTTGTCGGCATAGGTTTCCCATTCCATCGCGAAGCCCTGGTCGGGATCGACCGATCCGTCCTTGGGCGGCAGGTCGCGGACGTGACCGTAAGAGGCGAGCACACGATAGTCGCCTCCCAGATATTTCTCGATGGTCTTGGCCTTGGCGGGCGATTCGACGACGACAAGCTTCATTGGAATAAATGCCTCTCACACGTACGCGCGATGGTGGAAACGCGGCCAAAGGCTCGTCAAGCGGACACTTCGTCGCACGCCGCGGCAAGCCATATACCGGTGGAAGCCAGGACTTCGAAACAAATGGACATCCTCAGCCTATGCTGGCCCGTCCGCCGGCATGACGTTCGAGCCTTCCGCCGAGTTCCAGCTCGAGCAATATGGTCTGGACGACAGCGGGCGGAAGGCCCGACTGGCGGATGATCTCATCCACAGCCACCGGCGTCGGGCTGAGAAGGCCGACGACGCGCGCCCGATCGGCCTCGCCGACTTCGGCCGGAGACGCGGGCCCGGTGTAAGCCTCGCTTCCCTCGGCGACCGGGCGAAGATCGAAAGGCCGCAGCATCTCGAGGATGTCGGCGGCGCTCTGCACCAATATCGCACCCTCGCGGATGAGCTGGTTGCACCCTTGCGCGCGCGGATCGAGCGGCGAACCCGGCACCGCCATCACATCGCGGCCGAATTCGGCCGCGAAGCGGGCGGTGATCAACGAGCCGGATTTGGGCGCCGCTTCCACGACGACCGAGCCCTGAGCGATGCCGGCGATGATCCGGTTGCGCCAGGGAAAATGGCGCGCGCGAGGCTCGAGGCCGGGCGGCTGCTCGGCGAGGAGCAGGCCGCGCTCGCCGATCAGGCGCTGCCGCTCCGCATTCTCGGGCGGGTAGACGACATCGATACCGCCAGCGACGACTGCGATCGTGCCGGTTTCGAGCGATCCGTCGTGCGCGGCCGTGTCGATGCCGCGCGCCAGGCCCGAGACGATCACGACATTCTCCTGGCCCAGGCCCTGCGCGAGCTGGCGCGCGAAGCGGCAGGCGGCGGCGGACGCGTTGCGCGCCCCGACCATTGCGATCGCCGGCCGCTGCAACAGCGCGAGGCGACCCTGCGCAATCAACGCCGGAGGGGCACTCTCCACCTCGCCGAGCAGCGCCGGATACTCCGGCCGTCCGCGGAACAGATAGCGTGCGCCCAGCTTCGCCACGGCCGCCATTTCACGCTCGACCGAGGCGCGGGACGCGATCGCCGGTGGACGCCCCCCGCCGCGCGCGGCAAGCGAAGGAACCGCTTCCAATGCCGCCGACGCCGATCCGAAGCGCGCGAGCAATTGCCAATAGGTGACGGGTCCGATCGTTTCCGAACGGATCAGGCGAAGGCGGGCGATCTGGTCTTCACACTCGGCCGAATCAGCCATCGGCTTCCCCGCCGACCCGCGGTTCGGTGCCCGCGAGCAGCCGTTCGACATTGCTGCGATGTTTCCAGAGCACCAGCAGTCCAAAACCCAGAAAGAGCAAGGCGAGATCAAAGCGGCCGAGCAGCGCCGAAGCGACCGGCGTAGCCAATGCCGCCGTCATGCCCGCGAGCGAGGAATAGCGGGTGAGCGCGAGCACGCCGAGCCAGGCTACGGCATAGCAAAGTCCCGCCGGCCATTGCAGAGCAGCGACGATCCCGAACAGGGTAGCGACGCCCTTGCCGCCGGCGAAGCGCAGCCACACCGGATACAAATGCCCGATAAATGCGCCCACGGCGGCCAGGCCCTCGTTCCCCGGCCATAAGCAGGCGGTCAACGCCACCGCGGCCGCCCCTTTGGCGGCGTCGAGGATCAATGTCGCCGCCGCCAGGCCCTTGCGGCCGGTCCGCAGGACATTGGTCGCGCCGATGCTGCCCGATCCGATCGCCCGCAGATCGCCGGCCCCGGACATGCGTGTCAGGACGACACCGAAGGGGATCGAGCCCAGCAGATAGCCGAGCAGAAGCGCAAGCAAAGGCCCCACGAAAGGCTCGAACGACATGATACCTCCCCGACCCGGGGCAACCATAGCAAAGCACGGCGGCCGCGCAACGATAGCTATTGATCGATCGAGGTCATCCATCTCCCCTCCCGCTCCCGGAGGGGAGATTGGGTTGCGCTCAGCCCAGTGCTTGCTAAGCCCCGCGCATGACAAAGCACCGCCCGTTATTGATCTTCGACTCGGGGGTCGGCGGGCTTTCGGTGCTCGGCCCGATCCGCGCGCTCATCCCGACCGCTCCGATCGTCTACGTCGCCGACAGCGCCGGCTATCCTTACGGGACGAAGCGCGAGAGCGAGATTGCCGCGCGCGTCCCGGCCTTGCTCGGCCGGCTTTGCGAGCGCTTCGATCCGCGGCTGATCGTCATCGCCTGCAACACCGCCTCGACGATCGCGCTGGACGCGGTGCGCTCGGCGCTGGACGTTCCCATCGTCGGCACCGTACCGGCGATCAAGCCGGCGGCTGCATTGAGCAAAAGCCGCGTCATCGGCGTCCTCGGCACCGAAGCGACCGTGCGCCAGCCCTATGTGGACAGGCTCGCGGCGGAGTTCGCGGCGGACTGCACCGTCATCCGCTTCGGATCGGCCGAGCTGGTCGACGTCGCCGAAGCCAAGCTGCGCGGCATCGCGACCGATCGCGCGGTCTACGCCCGCATCCTCGACGGTTTGCTGTCGCAATCCGCGGGAGGAAGCATCGACACGATCGTCCTCGCCTGCACCCATTTCCCGTTGGTCGAAGACGAACTGACGGCCGCCGCGCCCCGCCCGATCGCCTTCGTCGACGGCAAGGAAGGCATTGCGCGTCGCACCGCGTGGCTGACCCGCGACGATCGATGGCCCTCGGAGCCGAGCGAGGGAATCGCGCTGTTCACGCGATGGACCGACGAAACGGAGGCCTATCGGTCCGGGCTCGCCGCTTTCGGGCTGACCCGCATCATCGGCTTTTAGGCCAAGCTCGTCGTCGAAATTCTCTAGCCATGGCGGCGGAAAATCCATTATGGACGCCGCGAAGTGCCCCCGGGGAGCCCGCAATTGGACTATCAACGCGTTTTCGCGCAGGCGATCGACCGGCTCCATGCCGAAGGCCGCTACCGCGTCTTCATCGACATCCTGCGCAACAAGGGCAGCTTTCCCGACGCGCGCTGCTTTGCGGGGCATAACGGCCCGAAGCCGATCATCGTCTGGTGCTCCAACGACTATCTGGCGATGGGGCAGCATGCCGACGTGATCGCGGCGATGGAGACGACGCTGCACGATGTCGGCGCCGGATCGGGCGGGACCCGCAATATCGGCGGCAACACCCACCTTCATGTCGAGCTCGAAGCCGAGCTTGCCGATCTGCACGGCAAGGAGGGCGCACTGCTCTTCACCTCGGGCTATATCTCGAACGAGGCGACGCTCTCGACCATCGCCAAGCTGCTCCCCGGCTGCGTCATCTTTTCCGACGAACTGAACCATGCCTCGATGATCGCGGGCATCCGCAATTCGGGCTGCGAGAAGCGCGTGTTCCGCCACAACGACATCGCGCATCTCGAGGAATTGCTGGCGGCGACGCCGATCGATGCGCCCAAGCTGATCGCTTTCGAGAGCGTCTATTCGATGGACGGCGACGTCGCGCCGATCGCGGCGATCTGCGATCTGGCCGACAAATATCAGGCGATCACCTATCTCGACGAAGTGCACGCCGTGGGCATGTACGGCGCGCGCGGCGGCGGCATCTCGGACCGGGACCAGGTCGCCGACCGCCTCACCATCATCGAAGGCACGCTCGGCAAGGCGTTCGGAGTCATGGGCGGCTATATCGCGGCCGACCGCAACATCATCGACGTCGTGCGCAGCTATGCGCCGGGATTCATCTTCACCACCTCGCTGTCGCCGGTGCTGGTCGCGGGCGCGCTGGCGAGCGTGCGGCACCTCAAGCAATCGTCGGCCGAACGCGACGCGCAGCAGGCGAGCGCCGCGCGCCTCAAGGCGATCTTCCGCGAAGCGCATCTGCCGATCATGAATTCGACCACGCACATCGTGCCGTTGATGGTCGGCGATCCGGTCAAGGCGAAGAAGATCAGCGACATCCTGCTGGCCGAATATGGAATCTATGTTCAGCCGATCAATTATCCGACGGTTCCGCGCGGCACGGAGCGGCTTCGCTTCACGCCGGGACCCACCCACAGCGAGGCCATGATGCGCGAACTTGCGCAAGCGCTGGTCGAGATCTGGGACCGGATGGAGATGAGGCTGGCGGCCTGACACCAGGCCGTTTCCGCATTTAATTGGATCACAGCTTCAATCCCTGGTGGCAAGCCGGGGCATGATCCACTAGATTAGCCGTCTCAGCTTATGGTGGAGACCTTCGCGTGGCCGACCGCATCGCCATCGCTTCCGATCACGCAGCCGTGGAGCTCAAGGCGCAGCTCGTCGCGCATCTGCGCGGTGCGGGCCATGACGTGCTCGACCTCGGGACGCAAAGCGGCGAATCCGTCGACTATCCCGATTTCGGCTACCGGCTGGCCGAAGCGGTCGCTTCGGGGCAGGCCGCGAAGGGCGTGGCCTTGTGCGGATCGGGCATCGGCATCTCGATATCGGTCAACCGCCATCCGGCTTGCCGCTGCGCGCTCGTGTCCGACGGGCTCGCCGCGCGGCTGGCGCGCGAGCATAACGATGCCAATGTCATCGCCATGGGCGCGCGGCTGATCGGCATCGAGACCGCCAAGGATTGCCTGGACCAGTTCCTCGCAACGCCGTTCGGCGGCGGCCGCCACCAGCGCCGCATCGACAAATTGTCCCATCCTGCTTTCGCGAAGGAACCTGCATGAGCAGCCGTCCCGCCAACGATCTGAGCGAGGTTCAGCCAAGCGGCTTCTTCACCGATCCGCTCGCCAAGGCCGATCCCGAGATTGCCGACGCGATCGCCGCCGAACTCGGCCGGCAACGCGACAAGATCGAGCTGATCGCCTCGGAGAATATCGTCTCGCGCGCGGTGCTGGAAGCGCAAGGATCGGTGCTCACCAACAAATATGCCGAAGGCTATCCCGGCCGGCGCTATTAT
>DATFHP010000118.1:0-22084 GCA_035248285.1 Allosphingosinicella sp.
ATCGAAAGCGGCGTGGTCAGCGTCGCGCGCGCCAACGCCCATGTCACCTATCCCGCGCGGGTGCAGTTGGTGGCGGCGATGAATCCCTGCCGCTGCGGGCATCTCGGCGATCCGGCGTTGGCCTGCGCGCGCGCGCCGCGCTGCGCGGCGGACTATCAAGCCAGGGTCTCGGGGCCGTTGCTCGATCGCATCGATCTGCATGTCGAGGTCCAGGCGGTGTCCGCCGCCGATCTGGTGCTGCCGCCGCCCGCCGAAGGATCGGCCGAGGTCGCCGCGCGCGTGCGCAAGGCCCGCGATCTTCAGACCGCGCGCTTTTCCGGCGACGGCATCCGGACCAACGCCGAAGCCGACGGCGCGGTCCTCGACCGAGTCGCGACGCCCGACGAGGCCGGCCGGGCCCTCCTTGCGCAGGCGGCCGAGGCGATGCGCCTTTCCGCGCGCGGCTTTCACCGCGTCCGGCGCGTTGCCAGGACCATCGCCGATCTCGCCGGCAGCGACAGCGTCGGCCGTCTCCATGTCGCGGAGGCGCTGAGCTATCGAAGGCAGGCGCCGCGGAATTAGGGCCGATGAGGCGGCGCGCTTGAATACGGAGCCGAAATGAGCGATTCTCCCGCCACCCGACCCACCGGGAACAACATAAGGGGGACGATCATGGAATGGATGCTGATGCCGTTGAAGCGCTACGCCGAATTCTCAGGACGTTCGCGGCGCAAGGAATATTGGATGTTCGTGCTTGGCGTGTTCCTGCTCTACCTGGTCTTGATGGTGCTGATTCTCGCGGTAGGCGGGCTGGCCGGGGCGGCCATGCAGCCGGGCGCTGTTCCTTCCATGACGGGCATGCTCATGAGCATGGGCGTTTTTGGTCTGATCATCGGGATCATCTGGCTCGCGCTGTTGATCCCGTCGCTCGCGGTCTCGGTGAGGCGGCTGCATGATACCGATCGCACCGGCTGGTGGATCCTGGCGCCTTATGCGCCGATGATCCTCGCCATGGTGTTCGCCGGCATGCAATCGACGACGTTGGCGCTCCTGTTCAACCTGCTCAGCCTGGCCGGAGGGATCGCGCTTCTGGTGTTCATGCTGCTGGAAGGCACCAAGGGCCCCAACCGGTTCGGCGAGGATCCCAAAGGCGCCGCAAACGCCGAGGTCTTCACCTGACTTCACGCCGGCGGCCTGACTGACCTCAATCGGAGCGGTGGGCGGCCTGCTCACCGCTCCCCCAATCGCGCGCTGCGAGCTCGGCGGCGAGCACCGGTTCCCACCGCTCCCGGATATGCTGCATCAACGCGTCGTGCACGGCGTCTGCGGAAACCGCCTTGTTGTCTTCCGAATAAAGCGGATTGGGCGTTTCGGCGCCCCCCGCAGCTTCGGCCAGCAACCGTTCGAGCGCGGCCCGATGGCTGCGGATATAGACGGTTCCGTCAACCGCACGCGGGAAATGGCCGTGGATGACGCTGGGATTGGTGTTGATCTCGAACACCTGCACGCGTCCGTCGACGAGGCAGTAATCGGCGCGGCCATATTCGATGTTCGCTGCCTCGAACACCCGGCCGAGCTGGGCGCGGTGCGGATTGGCGGCGGCATAGTCGTCATGCTCTCGGCGCTGCTCCGGCGTGAAGGTGGCGCTGTTGAACTTCACCCACCAATCGTCGCTTGAATAGCAATGCTGGGCGTAAATCTGGTTGCCGACACGGAACGCGCCATATTTGCGGTACCGTCCATCGGCGCCGGGCACATTGCCGAATTCGACGATCATCATCTCCGCCAGCGCTGCGGGGTCCGAATCCGACAGTCCGGCCAGGGCATCGCGGAGCCATGACAAATCGGGCAGCAGGCCGGTGACGGCGCGGCCATGGACATTCTCGTGCCGAATAAAGACGGGAAACTGCCGGACTTCGCGCCAGTCCGAGAGCCGATGGACGGTGAAATCGTTGATTCCGCTCTCGTGCAACCGGCGGAGCAGCGCGAAACGGCCCAGCGCCTGGCGCGGATGGTTGAGGACGGCATGCCCGTCCACTGCAAGCGCATCGGCCAACGCTGCATGCAACGTCCGCGCTGCGGCGGGGATCCGGTCGAGATCGGCGAAGACCACCGGGCCGGGGCGGAACGCGCGGATGCGGGGCAGCATTGCGTAGGGAAGGATCCTGATGAACGAAGCCACCGCGCCGCCGTGGAGAGCGGCGAAGATGCCGAGCGTATAGGCGTGCTTGCGCGTCGAAATATAATGGATGTAGCCGGACACTTGGCTCGCTTTCGACGGAGGCCGGCCGACACTATTGTCGCGCGGCGAGCCTCAGGCAATGCCGCGAGCGTCCGGCTAGGGCGTGGCGCTGCAGCCTCAAGCCTGCGCCGGGCCGGGCGGTTGCGGCGTGTCCGGCGCTTCGCCAGAGCATTTTCAAGTCAGCTGGCGACTCGGAAAATGCGGAAACAAAGGAAATCGACAGCGTGATCCGCTTCCATCGAAGCCGATCACGCGATAGAGCCGCGCCTGTGCCCCTGTGGCGGAATTGGTAGACGCGCTCGACTCAAAATCGAGTTCTGCAAGGAGTGCCCGTTCGACTCGGGCCAGGGGCACCAAAAGAACCAATCTGCCGTTGATCCGCCGCGATCGTGGACACGCTCTTTCTCTGGCCACGGCACGCAAAGCGAGGCATGGTTTGCGCCATGACCTCGGAAGGCAGCGGACGGATGAAGAAGGCGGGGGAGGCCGAGTCTCGTAAGGCGGCCGCGCATCCGCGCGAGCCCGAACCCCATATGCTCGATCCCTATGTGGAATCCGAACAGATTGCCTTCCGTCGCGATCGCTTGCTCGCCGGCCTGACCCTCGTGGCCGGCTGCGGATTGGCGCTGGCGGTGCCGTTCGCGCTTCGTGCCGGCGCGGAATTCTTCCTGCCGGTCACCGCCGCTTTGGTGATCGCCATCGCGCTGGTGCCCCTGCTCGAATGGTTCGAACGGCGCGGCCTGCCCTCCGGCATCGCCTCGCTGCTTTGCGTCTCGCTGTTCATCGCCGTCGCCAATATCGCCGTCGCCGCCATCTTGCTTCCCGCGACCGAATGGGTGCGGCTGCTGCCCGAACGCATCGGGCGCATCCGCGACACGCTCGATCCGATCTTTACCGCTTACAAGAGCCTCGATCGCTTCATCGACGACATCGCCACCGAATTCGGCACCCACTCGGCGGCCGGAGCGGCGCGCACCGTCACCGTCGAGACCCCCAATTCAATGCTCGACCTGATCGCCACCTCGGCGCCGCACGCGCTCATCCAGATGTTCTTCGCGCTGTTGGTGATCTTCTTCTTCCTCTCCGGCTGGACGCGGATGCGCAAGCGTACGATCACCACCCGTTCGAGCTTCGACGGGGCGCTCACCACCGCGCGCGTGATCCAGCAGGTCGTCGATGCGACATCCACCTATCTGGGGACGATCACGATCGTGAACGTCACCATGGGACTGGTCGTGGCGCTGATCCTCTACCTGCTCGGCATGCCGACCCCGTTGATGTGGGGCGGGATCATCGCCGTGTTCAACTATATCCCCTATCTCGGCCCCATCGCCTCGGTGCTGTTGCTCGGGCTGGGCGGGTTGATGGCATTCGCCGACATCCGCTATGCCGTCCTGCCGATGCTGTGCTTCGCCGGCATCCATCTGCTGGAGGCCAATTTCATCACTCCGTCGCTGGTCGGCCGGCGGCTGACCATCAATCCGCTGTTGATCCTCGTTGCCTTGAGCTTCTGGGGTTGGGTCTGGGGCACCACCGGCGCCCTGCTGGCGGTGCCGCTGCTGATCATCCTGAAGACCATCCTCGATGCGGCCGGCAAGCCCGATATCGCCGGCTTCCTGTTCGAGGAGGGCACGCTCACGGCGCCGCTCCACGATGAGATCGAGGACAGCGGCTGATGCGGCGCTGCGGCTTGGCCTTGCTTGACAGCCCAGGGGGGCTCGCCTAGGCCGCGCCCACGAAAACGCGGGTGTAGCTCAGTTGGTTAGAGCGCCGGCCTGTCACGCCGGAGGTCGCGGGTTCAAGTCCCGTCACTCGCGCCATTATTTCAATGACTTGTCAATCCGCGGCGCGGCGAATCGATCGCGCTTCGTTGCAGGCCTGCTCGCATTCCTCGGCGCAGAGCCTGCAGGCGGTGGCGCAGGCGGTGCAGACCTAGGCGCAATCGTAACATTCCTCGCGTCTCGACCGATGCGGCCGTGAGTCTCTGCCGCTTGTGAGCGGCGTTGCGATTCTCAGGTCCGGCGGCGGGTCCACCGCGGGATCAGCATGCCGGCGCGGCCGCGATATTCCTCATAGACGCCGCCGAACATCCGCACGAGATCGCGCTCTTCCAGCCGGATCGCGATCAGCATGTAGATCGACATTCCCACCGCCAGCAGCAGATGGCCCTGGGTCATCCGCGGCGTCGCCCAAAAGGCAAGGAAGAATCCCGAGTAGATCGGATGGCGCACCAGCCGATAGAAGAAAGGCTGGCGAAATTCGGGCGGCGACGGGTTCCAGCCGCGGGCGTGGCCCCATGTCTGCTTGAGGCCGAACAGCTCGAAATGGCTGATGAGGAAGGTGCTGATCAGCACGACCAGCCAGCCAACGGCGAAGAGCGCCTGCAGGGCGAGTGCGCCGATCCTGTTGTCGACCTGCCAGACAATATTCGGGAGCGGCTGCCAGAAGACGAACAGGACGATGAGCGCAAGGCTTGCGAACAGCACGAAGGTGCTGCGCTCGATCGGCTGCGGAACGAGCCGCGTCCAAGCCGCCTTGAACCCCTGTCGCGCCATGATGCTGTGCTGCAGCCCGAACAAGGCGATCAGGCCCAGGTCGAGCACCACGGCCGGCCCGAGCGCGAGGCTCCCGCCGCGATCGACGCTGCGCGGCACGAAGGGCAGGTCGCCGAGGAAGGCTATCAGATAGAGGAAGGTCGCCAGGAAGATCAGATAGGCGACGACGCCGAACAGCAGGTAGGTTGCACGAGCCATGGCCATTTTCCCCGGCAGGAATGTGCGCGCTCGTTCATAGCATGCGGCCATTGCTGGCGCAAAATGGATGGCATTCGTCCAGCCCGTGCCGTGCCGCGTTGACAGGGCCGGCGATGGACTGCACCCTGCCGCATCAGCTTATGGAGGACTCCCATGCGTCGCGCGCTGCTTGCATTTGCACTTTCCGCCGCCGTCATCCCGGCGCTTGCCCTGCAATCGTCTGTCGCGCCGGCCGCCGAAGCCTCGGCGGTCAAGGCCGGCAGCTACAAGGCCGATCCCGGACACACGCAGGTCGTATGGACGCTCAACCATCTCGGAATCAGCCTGTATCGCGGCATGTTCGGAGACATTAGCGGGACGCTCACGATCGATCCCGCCAAACCCGGTGCCGCGGCGGTGAGCGTGAGCATTCCGGTCGCCAAGGTGGTGACGACGAGCGCCGAGCTCGACACCCATCTGGGCAAGGCCGACTTTTTCGACGTGGCCCAGTTCCCGACCGCAACCTTCACGTCAACCAAGGTGGTGGCCAGCGGAAATTCGGCGACCATCACCGGCAATCTGACGCTCCATGGCGTCACCAAGCCGGTGGTTCTCGACGCCAAGTTCACGGGAATGGCCGACAATCCGATGACCAAGAAACCCAACATCGGCTTCGAAGCGACCGCCAAGATCAAGCGCAGCGACTTCGGCATCAACAAATATATGCCGATGCTCGGCGACGACGTCGATCTCTGGATTACCGCGGCATTCGAGGGAAGCTGACCCGGCGGATGCGGCGAGGACGCCCGCCCATCCCGCGTCCGGTCGTGATCGAACCAGCGTGACGGCAAGGTCCAATGGGCGATCGGAATGTCCTGCTCGGGACATCTTCATCGCCGCGTGATCGGGTCCAAGGCGCGCACTATCTTTCGCATCTCGCTCTATGAAAAGGCAAATACGTGGCGGAAGCGCAAAAGCTGCAGAATATCCTGATCGCCGTTCCCACGACAGGCGGGATGATGAAGGCCAAGACCGCGGAAGCCCTCGTCAATCTGATGAAATTCCTCACCAAATCGGGCATTAACGCTCATCTTCATAACATCAACAATTCGGACATCGTCACGGTCCGGAACCTGTACGCCAACATGGTCTTCGATTCCGAGCGCTGGGATTCGTTGCTGTTCATCGATTCGGACATGTATTTCACGCCGCGCGTGATCAACCGGATGATCAATCTCGACGCGATGGTCTGCGCGGCCGCCTGCACCAAGCGGCAGATCGATCTCGACAAATTCGCCCAGGCAATCCGCGATCACGGCGACAGGGAGCGCGCGCAGAGCGAGGCGGTCTACTTCAACACCCTGCTGCGCTGGGACAATCGCCGGGATGTCAAGGTCAAGCAGCGCGGCGGCTTCTACACGATGGCCGCGATCGGAATGGCGGTATGCCTGATCCGGCGCTCTGCGCTGAAGCTGATGGTCGAGCAAGGGGCGGTGGAGCAGCGAACCGACGTCTATGAGGGTGTCACCAAGAAAAGCTGGGCTTTTTTCGACTTTCTCAAATTCTCCGGGGTGACGTTGACCGAGGATTATTCCTTCTGCCACCGCTGGACCCACGTCATGGAGCAGCCCTTGTGGGTCTGTGCCGACGAAATCGTCGAACATATCGGCGACTTCCCTTATTCGGGCAATTATTCGCTCGCCTTGAAAAAGATGCTGACCGGCGAACCGCGGCCGGCCGCCAAGCGCGTCACCGGCCACACGCCGCCGGCGTGAGGGAGGGCAGTTGCTTGGAACTTAGTGGCGCCACCGTCCCGTTTCCATCCAGCGCAGCAAGGGTTTGAGCGGCGCGATCCAGGCGATGCCCGCAATTGTGTAGAAGAGGGCCTGGATCGGCCACGCCACGGCGCCGATGCGGCCGGCGACATCGACCACGATGACCGCCCATAATGCGATCAGCAGCAGGATCGCCGCGATGCCGGCGGGCTTTCGCCAGCTGGGTTGGGGCAAGGGGCTCGTCATCTCAATGCGCCTGACAGTCTATCCATTCGGCGGGCGTCGCGATGGCGTCGAGCGGCACGTCCCATGGATCGGTGGGAAGGATGTCCTCCGAGATTTGCGGTTCCCAGGCAAGGCCGATCGTGCGCACCGGGCCCGCTTCGCGCAGATGGGCGAGCGCGCGGTCGTAATGACCCTTGCCATGGCCGATGCGCGTCCCGCGCCGATCGGCGAACACCAGCGGCACGAGGACGACGTCCGGCGCCAGCGCCGCGGCGGATGCCGGCGGCTGAAGCACATGCCATGGTCCAGCCTCGCTCGCCGGCGCCTCGCGGAACATCATGCGCGCATCGCGATCGGCAAACCAGGGCAAGGCCGCCCTTTGCCCTGCCGCGAGCGCCTCGACGACAGCCAGCGGACTGATCTCCTCGCGCATCGGATGATAAGCGGCGACGATGCGGGCCTCGATCAAATGGGGGAGCACGATCGCGACGAGCTTCGCTTCCAGCTCTTCGCGCAGCCTGGGGTCGAGCGAATCCGCATAGGCGCGGCGGGCAGCGAGCGCGCGGCGGCGCAACGCGATCTTGGGGGAGGGTGACGGGACCGCCATGGCCGTTTGCTGGAATATCCTCTGACGCCAGAACGTCAGGTGGGAGCCATGTGAATCGGGCCAGGGCCCGGTCAGGGACGGCCCCCGAGGATGTCATATCGCCTCAGGGATGTTCTCAAAAGCTCGTACCGGGCAGTACCCGCCATAGTTGGACTTAGGCGCTTGCCGGCCCGTTCTCAAGCCTTTGCGCGATCGCTTCGACTTGCTCGGCGAGTCGTTCGAGCGCCTGCGCCACGGTGGGATCGGGCTCAGGCTCGGGGGCCAGGCCCGCGCGAAGGTCCTTGACCTCGTCGGCCAGCAGCAAGGATGCGAACAGCAGCTGCCGCGCCTCGCCCAGGCTGCCGAGCGCCGATTCGGCGTCATGCGCCTTGCCGTTGACGATATCGCCCACCGATCGAAGATGTTCCTCCTCGCCGTCGCGGCAGGCGATCGCATATTTGCGGCCGGCGATTTCGAGCTCGACGCTGGCCATCACGCATTCTCCGCTGTCGCAAGGAGGCGGTCGATCTGCGAGATCGCGCCCTCGACCTTGCCGCGCAGCGCCTGGTGCACCTCGCGCAGCTCGCGAAGCTCATGGTCGTCCCGCGGTGGTGCCGGCCGGTTCGCAACCGCCTCGATTCGCGCCAGTGCCTGCTCGACTCGCTGGATTGCGCGATGCGCCCGTTCGTCCCTCATGACGCCAGGAAATAGCACGCCAGCCGCGTCCGGCAAGCGCTTCGGCAGCACTTGACATGCCGGTTCCGTCGGGTCGGCGCGGTTGACGCCCGCGCCGTGACATTTAAAGGAGCGCGCAGCGCGAGACTCTCCCGCTCGTTCCACCATGAGAAGCGCCCCGATGTCCGTTGAACCGAGATTGCTGGCCAATGCCATCAGGGCGCTCGCCATGGATGCCGTGGAGGCGGCGAACAGCGGCCATCCCGGCATGCCGATGGGAATGGCCGATGCCGCGACGATCCTGTTCACCGAATATCTGAAGCACGATCCGCGCGATCCGGCCTGGCCCGACCGCGACCGATTCATCCTGTCGGCCGGTCATGGATCGATGCTGATCTACGCGCTTCTCCACCTCACGGGATACGCCCGCCCGACGATCGACGACATCAGGAATTTCCGCCAGCTCGGCAGCCCCTGTGCGGGCCATCCGGAGAATTTCCTGCTCGACGCGATCGAGGCGACGACCGGTCCGCTGGGACAGGGGGTGGCGATGGCGGTCGGCATGGCGATCGCCGAGCGGCACCTCAACGCCCAGTTCGGCGACGATCTGGTCGACCATCGCACCTGGGTGATCGCCGGCGACGGCTGCCTGATGGAAGGCATCAATCACGAGGCGGTCGGGCTCGCCGGCCATCTCGGCCTCGGCCGGCTCAACCTTTTGTGGGACGACAATCGGATCACGATCGATGGGTCGACGGACCTGTCGACGAGCGAGGACGTCAAGGCGCGTTACGCCGCCGCCGGCTGGCACGTCGTGTCGTGCGACGGGCTCGATCATGACGACGTGCGGCGCGCGCTCGACTCGGCGCGCGAAGATCCGCGTCCGTCGCTGATCGATTGCCGGACGATCATCGGTTTCGGCGCGCCCAACAAGCAGGGCACCGCGGCGACTCATGGCGCCGCGCTTGGGGCCGAGGAGGTCGCAGCGGCGCGCGTGGCGCTCGGCTGGCAGAGCGCGCCGTTCGAGATTCCGGCGCCGGTCCGCGACGCCTGGCTGCGGGCCGGGACGCGATCGCAGGGCGCGCATGCGGAATGGCGGGGGAGGCTCGATGCGAGCGCGCAGCGCGACGAATTCGTCCGGCGCATGGAGGGGCGCCTGCCGGCGGGCGCTTCGGTCGACGCCTTCCTCGATGCGTTGGCGGCCGCTCCGCAGACCGTGGCGACGCGCAAGGCGTCGGAACTGGCGCTTGAGGTGATCAACGCGCAGCTGCCCGAAACCGTCGGCGGATCGGCCGACCTCACGGGTTCGAACAATACCAAGACAAAGGCAATCAAGCCTTTGACGAAAGAAGACTATTCCGGCCGATATATCTATTACGGCGTGCGTGAGTTCGGCATGGCCGCGGCGATGAACGGCATGGCCTTGCACGGCGGGATCATTCCTTACGGCGGCACCTTCCTCGTCTTTTCGGATTATTGCCGGCCGGCCATCCGGCTTTCGGCGCTGCAGAATGCGCGCGTGATCTATGTGATGACGCATGATTCGATCGGTCTTGGCGAGGACGGCCCCACCCATCAGCCGATCGAGCATCTGATGGGTCTGAGAATGATTCCCAATCTTGCCGTCTATCGGCCTGCCGATACGGTCGAAACCGCGGAAAGCTGGATGCTGGCGCTGGAAAGGAGCGAGGGCCCCTCGCTGCTCTGTCTCAGCCGCCAGAATCTGCCTCAGCTGCGGGTCGGCCGAGGCCCCAATCTGACCGCGCGTGGCGCCTACCGGCTTCGCTCAGCGCAGGCGGATCGGCGTGTCATCCTGATCGCGACCGGCTCGGAAGTGCATGTGGCCCTGGCCACGGCCGATGCCCTGGAGGCCCGATCGATTGGCGCCGACGTCATATCCATGCCCTCCTGGTCCGGCTTCGAAGCCCAGGATCGGGACTATCGTGCCGACCTGCTTCCCGAAGGACCGCTGCGCGTGTCGATCGAGGCGGGGACGACGCTGGGCTGGGAGCGCTACACGGGTACGGACGGGCTGCGCATCGGCATCGACCGTTTCGGCGCCTCCGCGCCGGCCGAAGACCTTTTCCAGCGCTTCGGATTCACCGCAGCGGCGATCGTGCCGCGGATCCTCGCTTCATTGGGAGTGGAATGACATGACGACCAGGGTGGCTATCAACGGCTTCGGGCGGATCGGACGTCTCGTCGCGCGCGCGATTCTCGAGCGCGCCGACAGCGGCCTCGAGCTGGTGGCTATCAACGACCTTGCCGACGCGAAGTCCAACGCTTTGCTGTTCAAGCGCGACTCGGTCCACGGCACCTATCCCGGCGAGGTGTCGGCCGACGGCAACGACCTCATCATCGACGGCCGGCGCATCCATGTCACCGCAGAGCGCGATCCCGGCAAGCTGCCCCACGCCTCGAACGACGTGCACGTCGCGCTCGAATGCACCGGTTTCTTCACGGATGCAGAGAAGGCCGGCGCGCATCTAGCTGCCGGCGCGAAGAAAGTTCTGATCTCAGCGCCGGCCAAGGGCGTCGATCTCACGGTGGTATACGGCGTCAATCACGAGCGGCTCACCGCCGATCACAAGATCGTCTCGAACGCTTCGTGCACCACCAATTGCCTGGCGCCGGTAGCCAAGGTGCTGAACGATACGATCGGCATCGAACGCGGGCTGATGACGACCATCCACGCCTATACCAACGACCAGAAGATCCTCGACCAGATCCACCCCGACCTGCGCCGCGCCCGCGCTGCCGCCATGTCGATGATCCCGACCACGACGGGCGCCGCGCGTGCGGTGGGAGAGGTGCTGCCCGAGCTCAAGGGCAAGCTCGACGGTTCGGCGATACGCGTTCCCACGCCCAACGTCAGCCTGGTCGATCTCACCTTCACGCCAAAGCGCGACACCAATGTCGACGAGGTCAACGGCGTGCTCAAGGCCGCCGCCGAAAGCGGCCCGCTCAAGGGCATATTGGCCTATACCGACGAGCCGTTGGTCTCGATCGATTTCAACCACAATGCGTTCAGCTCGACCGTCGACAGCCTGGAGACGGCCGTGCTCGAGGGCAAGCTGGTCCGGGTCGTCTCCTGGTACGACAACGAATGGGGTTTTTCGAACCGGATGGTCGATACGGCGGCGGCGATCGGCCGGCTCGGCTGACAGCGGCGAGCGATGACCGGATTTCGAACTCTCGACGACCTGGGCGACATCGCCGGCCGGCGCGCGCTGGTGCGCGTCGACCTCAATGTGCCGATGGCCGATGGCGCCGTCGGCGACGACACCAGGCTGCGCGCGACCATCCCCACCGTCAGCGAGCTATCGGACCGCGGCGCCATCGTGCTGCTGCTGTCGCATTTCGGCCGTCCCAAGGGAGAGCGCCGTCCCGACATGTCC
The DNA here is from genome assembly GCA_035248285.1 of Allosphingosinicella sp. GTDB lineage: Bacteria > Pseudomonadota > Alphaproteobacteria > Sphingomonadales > Sphingomonadaceae > Allosphingosinicella. Next base: position 11,613 of record DATFHP010000118.1, read on the forward strand.
TTGTCGCGCATCACCCGTCCTTATGGCGAGGTGCTCGGCAGGCCGGTTCGCTTCGTTGAGGATTGCCAGGGTCCGGGCGCCAAGCAGGCGATCGCGACCATGGCGGCCGGCGATATCGCCATCCTTGAAAATACGCGCTTTCATGCCGGCGAGGAAAAGAACGACCCTGCGCTTGCCGCCGCCATGGCCGAACTGGGCGACTTCTACGTCGATGATGCCTTTTCCGCGGCGCACCGCGCGCATGCTTCGACCGAGGGGCTTGCGCATCTGCTTCCCGCTTATGCGGGGCGAGCCATGGAGGCGGAGCTCAGCGCGCTCGAAAAGGCGCTCGGCCATCCCGAACGCCCGGTGGCGGCCGTCGTCGGCGGTGCAAAGGTTTCGACCAAGCTCGACGTCCTCACCCATCTCGTCGCCAAGGTCGATCATCTGATCATCGGCGGCGGCATGGCGAACACCTTCCTGGCCGCGCGCAGCGTCGCGGTCGGCAGATCCCTGTGCGAACATGATCTGAAGGACGTCGCGCTTTCGATTCTGGATGCGGCGGAACGGGCCCGATGCGTCGTCCATCTCCCTTATGACGTGGTCGTCGCCAAGGAACTCGCCGCCGGTGCATCGTCGCGCACCGTCAACGTCCACGAGGTCGCCGCGGACGACATGATCCTCGATATCGGGCCGGCCGCCGTCGAAGCGCTCGCCGATGTGCTCAAGACATGCCGGACCTTGGTGTGGAACGGTCCGCTGGGGGCGTTCGAGACGCCGCCTTTCGACCGCGCGACCGTGGCCCTGGCTCGGACCGCCGCGGCGCTTACCGCGAGCGGCGGGCTCGTCTCGGTCGCCGGCGGCGGCGATACCGTGGCTGCGCTCAACCACGCCGGCGTCGCCGATCAGTTCACCTTCGTCTCGACGGCGGGTGGCGCCTTTCTCGAATGGATGGAAGGCAAGGAACTCCCCGGCGTGAAGGCGCTTGCGCGATGAGGCAGCTTATTGGCATGTCTTCGACCAGGACGCGCGCCGCTGCGCGCAAAACGAGCTAGGAGCCCATGGCACAATTGCCTCTTCTGCAACGACTTTTCGCGACACCGTTGCTGGTCGACAAGATCGACGACCCCCAGTTCATCGCTGCGCTGGAGGAGATTATCCTCAAGCGCCGTGCCGAGGATCCGGGGATCATGCGCTCGAACACCGGCGGCGGCTGGCATTCCGACGTGCGCCTCGTCCAATGGGGCGGCGCACCGGCCACCCGGCTGATCGAGCATGTGGTGGGGCTGGTCAACAGCGCCACGACCGAGAGCGGCGTGAAGGAAGGGGCGCCGCTGCGATGGGCGATCGATGCCTGGGCCAACGTCAACGAGAAAGGCGGCGCGAACGCGCGGCACATCCATGGCGGATGCTATTGGTCGGCGGTCTATTATGTTCGGGTGGACGAGGGTTCGGGCGGCCAGCTTTGCCTATACGATCCGCGCATGCCGATGCTGGCGATGCACGCGCCCCGCCTCAGGTTCAAGGTTCCCGGCGGCGAACGCGAGGTGCGGATCAAGCCCATGTCAGGACGCCTGATCGTGTTCCCGGCCTGGCTTGCCCACGAAGTAGAGCCGTCGACCGGCGACGGTCTGCGCATATCGATCGCGATCAACCTCAGCCATCCCAAGCAGCAGGCGGTCGGTGCGTTGAAGCGGGGCGGACCGGACGCTAAGCCCCGCGCCATTGCGGAACTTACGAAGGACCAGATATGACCATTACCCCGGCCTTGAAGTCGATCCTCGGCCACTATGAAAGCGACAATCCGGGCACCAAGGCCAATCTCGCGCGCATCTTGATGCAGGGGCGGCTCGGCGGGACCGGCAAGATGATCATCCTTCCGGTCGATCAGGGCTTCGAGCATGGCCCCGGGCGCAGCTTCGCGGTCAATCCCGACGCCTACGATCCCCATTATCATTATCAGCTCGCGATCGATGCCGGGCTCAACGCTTATGCCGCGCCGCTGGGAATGATCGAAGCGGGCGCCGACACTTTCGCTGGTCAGATACCGACGATCCTCAAGGTCAACAGCGCCAACAGCTGGGCGATGACCAAGGACCAGGCCGTGACCGGGAGCGTCGACGATGCCCTGCGGCTCGGCTGCTCGGCGATCGGCTTCACCATCTACCCCGGCTCCGAACATTTCTTCGACCTGGTCGAGGAGATCCGCGAGCTGGCGCTCGAGGCGAAATCGGTAGGACTTGCGGTGGTGGTCTGGTCTTATCCCCGCGGCGGAGACCTGTCCAAGGAGGGCGAGCTGGCGCTCGATGTCGGCGCCTATGCCGCCCATATGGCGGCGCTGATCGGCGCGCATATCATCAAGGTGAAGCTTCCCTCCGATCATATCGAGCAGAAGGATGCCAAGAAGGCCTATGAAGGCGTCGACTGGTCGAAACAGTCCGATCGCGTGGGCCATGTCGTCAAGAGCTGCTTCAACGGACGGCGGCTGGTGGTTTTTTCGGGCGGCGCGGCCAAGGGCGCCGATGCGGTCTACCAGGACGCCCGCGACATCCGCGACGGCGGCGGCAACGGATCGATCATCGGCCGCAACACCTTCCAGCGTCCGCGCGACGAAGCGCTCGCCATGCTCGACCGGCTGGTCCGCATCTACAAGGGCGAGGAATAGGTGGATCCTGTCTTCCCCGACGCCAGGATGGACGGCGAAGGGGAGCATGACGGGCTGTTCGAGCCTCGCCTGCTGGGGCCCTGCCAGCTCTATCTGATATCGCCGCCGTCGTTCGACGAGGATCTTGCCGGGCGGCTCGAGGGCGCGCTTCAGGCCGGCCCCGTGGCCGCGTTCCAGTTGCGCCTCAAGGGTGCTGGCGACGACACCGTGCTGAGGGCCGCGGAACGGCTGATGCCGGTCTGCGCCCGCCATGAGACCGCCTTCATCATCAACGACCGGATGGATCTCGCCAAGGCGTGCGGTGCCGACGGCGTGCATCTCGGCCAGGGTGACGGCGATCCGCGCCAGGCAAGGGCGCTGTTGGGGCCGGCGGCGCAAATCGGCGTCACCTGCCACGACAGCCGGCATTTGGCGATGGAAGCGGGCGAGGCGGGGGCGGACTATGTCGCTTTCGGCGCCTTCTTTCCCACCTCGACCAAGGAGACGACGCACCGGCCAGATCCGGCGATCCTCAGCTGGTGGTCGGCGCTGTTCGAGCTTCCCTGCGTGGCGATCGGCGGGATCACGCCCGAGAACGGCCGGGCGTTGGTCGAGGCGGGGGCCGACTTCCTCGCCGTATCGAGCGCGGTGTGGAACCATCCGGGCGGGCCGGCGGCAGCGGTGAAGGCATTCCTCGACCTGTTGCAAAGCGATTTGGGGTGATCTCAAGCCAGATGGAATGAGCTGGCCGCCGTTTCCCCCCCGTTCGAAACGGCACCGAACGGAAATAAGTTTCGGCTCCGGCGTTCATTCGCACATTATCAGCTGATGTGTGGAGTAACCCCTTTGTCGCGTAACAAGATTTCCATCCTCTTGCTGAGCTGCGCCGCACTCGGCACGGCCGCCGTCGCACTGAGCCAGCCGTCGCCCACGGCCTCGCCGTCCAAGCCGCCGCCAAGGTCTGCGATCGGCGTGGACATGGCTGTGCTCGAAGCGCAGGTGCTGCTCGACCGTGCCGGATTCGCGCCGGGCGTGATCGACGGGCGGAAGGGCGTGTCGTTCACCCAAGCGGTGAAGGGCTTCCAGACCGCGCGCGGCCTAGCCGTCACCGGGACGCTCGACGCGGATACGCTTGCGGCGCTCCAATTCGGCATCGTGCCGGCGACGCGGATGCTGCGCGTCGATCCCACCGATGCGCGCGGACCCTATACGGCGCGGATTCCCGAGGATCCGGCCGACCAGGCGAAGCTCGCCTGCCTGTGTTACCGTAACCTGATCGAGAAGCTGGCCGAGAAATTCCATACCACCCCCGAAACGATCGTCGCGCTCAACGATCCGGCCGTCCCGCTCGGCGCCGGCACCCTGCTTCGCCTGCCCAATGTGCTGCCCAGGACGCGGGACTATGGCGATCTGAAGCCCGATGCGGCGCAAATGCTCAGCGATCTCAACGTCAGCGGCGATCTTCCCAAGGCGGAGACGGTCGTCGTCGACAAATCCGACCGCGTGCTTCGCCTGTTCGGCAAGGATGGCGCATTGCTCGCGCAATTCCCCGCGACCATGGGCAGCACGCACGATCCATTGCCGATCGGCCGCTGGAAGATTACGACCGTCGCCTATAATCCGCCTTTCCACTACCAGCCCGATCTGTTCTGGGATGTGGCCGACGACAAGGACGAGCAGAGGTTGCCGCCGGGCCCGAACGGACCGGTCGGAACCGTCTGGATAGACCTGACCAAGGAGCATTATGGCATCCATGGCACCAGCGCTCCGGAAACCATCCAGCGTGCGCAAAGCCATGGTTGCGTGCGGCTCACCAATTGGGACGCCGCGCGTGTGTCGCAGATGGTCGAGGACGGCATGGAGGTGATCTTCCAGACGTGACCAGCGTCAAGCTCATTGCGAGCAATGCGGCGACGGCGCTGGGCACGGCGGCGGTCACCAGCCTGTTCTGGATCTTCGCTTATTCGAGCAGCGGCGGCAGCGGGAGCGCCGAGGAAGCATCGGCGCCGCTCTCCCAATCGGTGACCATGGCCTTGCCCCAATCGGGCGGGGAACAGGCGAGTCCACAGGCACGGATTCCGGATTGGGTCCTGCATGCGCCGCTCGTTCACGGTCCCACCGGCCTCGCGATTCCCGTGCTGGGAATCAAAACGCGCCAGCTCGTCGATACCTTCACCCAGGCGCGCGCCGGCGGCGTCCGGGTCCATGATGCGATCGATATCATGGCGGCGGCCGGAACGCCGGTCGTGGCCGCGGCCCCGGGCAGGATCGAGAAGCTCTATTTCAGCTATGGCGGCGGAGGCATCACCGCTTATGTCCGCTCGCCCGACGGGCGCTGGACCTATTATTACGCCCATCTGCGCGACTATGCGCCGGGGCTGCGGGAAGGCGAGATGCTGAAGCAAGGCGATCCGATCGGGACCGTCGGCAGCACCGGCAATGCCAATGGCGCCGGGCCGCATCTGCATTTCGCGATCAATCGGATGGAAGCGGGCCAGCGATGGTGGCAGGGAACGCCGATCAATCCCTATCCGCTGCTTGCCGGGGGGCAGGGCGGCCGGTAAGGGCAGCCGCGGCTCTTTCATCAAGCGAGAATGACATGAAGATCAGCGGCGTGGACATTCGTCCCGGCAACATCATCGAATATGAAGGCGGAATCTGGCGCGCCGTGAAGATCCAGCACACCCAGCCCGGCAAGGGCGGCGCCTATATGCAGGTCGAGATGAAGAACCTGATCGACGGGCGCAAGAACAATGTCCGCTTCCGATCGGCTGAGACGGTGGAGCGCGTGCGGCTCGATACCAAGGACTTCCAGTTCCTCTATGCCGATGGCGACCAGCTCGTGTTCATGGACAAGGACAGCTACGAGCAGGTGCATCTGCCCAAGGACCTGATCGGCGAGCCCGCCGCCTTCCTGCAGGACGGCATGGACGTGGTGATGGAGCTGCACGAGGATCGGCCGATCTCGGTCCAGCTTCCCGATCAGATCGAGGCGACGATCGTCGAGGCCGATGCGGTCGTGAAGGGCCAGACCGCTTCGTCGAGCTACAAGCCCGCCATTCTCGACAATGGCGTCCGGGTGATGGTCCCGCCCCACATCAGCGCCGGCACGCGCATCGTCGTCGACGTCTACAACCAGGAATATGTGCGCCGGGCCGAATGATCCGGCCAAACCCCTCCCTTTCAAGGGAGGGGAAGGGGTGGGTGCGAGCGAAGCGAGCCCTGCCTAATAGAATTGATCCACCGTCGTCGGCATCGAGCCGACGCCGTCGGCGACCCACCCCAACCCCTCCCTTGAAAGGGAGGGGGGAGATTGCAATGGTTTCGCATTCAGGCCTGATCACCGTCATGGAACGTGCCGCGCGCAAGGCCGCGCCGCGGCTGCGGCGCGACTTCGGCGAGGTCGAGCAGCTTCAGGTCAGCCGCAAGGGCCCGGCCGATTTCGTGTCCATGGCCGATCGCCGCGCCGAGCAGACCGTGGTCGAGGAGCTGCGCCATGCGCGTCCCGACTGGAGCCTCGATCTCGAGGAAGGCGGCATGATCCAGGGCGATCCCGCCAAGCCGCGCTGGATCGTCGATCCGCTCGACGGCACGTCGAACTTCCTCCACGGCATCCCGCATTTCGCCATCTCGATCGCGGTGGAGGAACCGCGCGCCGGCGGCGGACGCGGCGAGATCACCCAGGCCCTGGTCTATCAGCCGCTGACCGACGAAAGCTTCTGGGCCGAGAAGGGCAGGGGCGCGTGGCTCAGCGACCGGCGCCTGCGCGTTTCGTCGCGGCGCAACCTCGCCGAGGCGCTGATTGCCACGGGCGTCCCTTACAAGGGCCATGGCGATCTGCCTCGCTTCCAGAAGATATTGGATGCGATCGCGCCCGAAGTGGCGGGGATTCGCCGGTTCGGCTCCGCCGCGCTCGACCTGGCCTGGGTCGCGGCCGGACGGTTCGACGGCTTCTGGGAGGAGCATCTCCAATCCTGGGACGTCGCCGCCGGCGTGCTGCTGGTCCGCGAGGCGGGGGGCTTCGTGACCGATTTCAGGGGTGGCGACGGCGCGGTCGACACCGGCCAGGTGCTCGCCGCCAACGACCAATTGCACTCGCGTCTCCACAAGCTCATCGCAGGCGCCTTTCGCGGCTGAAGGCACACCCTCGATAGAGCGCCGTGCAAGAGGCCGTAAACCGGCGGAAAATCGTCTTGTTCGAAGCGTTGGAGGCTCCTAGAAGCCGCCTCAGTTCACCACCCCCGGAGACCGTCGATGGCGTCCGTCGCCGCCGAATATCTGCCCATCCTGCTGTTTCTGGCGGTCGCCCTCGGCCTCTCCGGCGCTTTCGTCTTTCTGCCGATGCTGGTCGCGCGCCTGACCGGTGCGCACAAGCCCTATCCCGATAAGCTCGCCGAATATGAATGCGGTTTTCCGGCCTTCGAGGATCCGCGCAGCCAGTTCGACGTACGCTTCTATCTCGTGGCGATCCTGTTCATCGTCTTCGATCTGGAGGCGGCCTTCCTGTTCCCCTGGGGCGTGTCGCTCGGCCAGATCGGCATAGCCGGCTGGGCATCGATGATGATCTTTCTCCTCGAGCTGGCATTGGGCTTCGTCTACGCGTGGAAGAAGGGCGCACTCGAATGGGAGTGATCGTCGATCCCCGCGCCGAGCGCGCCGCCGATGTGCGGCAGCCCGATCCTGCCTATTTTCGCGATCTGAGCGGCGAGGTCTCGAACAAGGGCTTCCTGGTCACCTCGACCGAGGATCTGTTCCAGTGGGCACGCACCGGCTCCTTGTGGTGGATGACGTTCGGCTTGGCCTGCTGCGCGGTCGAGATGATCCACGTCAACATGCCGCGCTACGATCTCGAGCGCTTCGGAGCCGCGCCGCGCGCGTCGCCGCGCCAATCCGACGTGATGATCGTCGCCGGCACCTTGTGCAACAAGATGGCGCCGGCCTTGCGTCGGGTCTACGACCAGATGTCGGAGCCGCGTTACGTCATTTCGATGGGCAGCTGCGCGAACGGCGGCGGCTATTATCATTACAGCTATTCGGTGGTGCGGGGCTGCGATCGGATCGTGCCCGTCGATATCTACGTGCCCGGCTGCCCTCCGACCGCGGAGGCACTGCTCTATGGCGTGATGCAGCTGCAGCGCAAGATCCGCCGCATCGGCACGATCGAACGGTGACGCCGCGGCGATGAACAGGACACCCCCCAGGATCGCGCCGCGCGCCGGCATCATCGACGAGGTCACGGCCGCGATCGGCGATGCCTTCGTGGCGGCGAAGGACGAGGCCGGCGAGGTTTCGATCACGGTCGCGCGCACGGCGATCGTCGATGTGCTGCGCACGCTCCGCGACCGCTTCGAATATCAGCAATTGATGGAGATGGCGGGGGTCGATTATCCCGAGCGGCCCGAGCGCTTCGAAGTCGTCTACCATCTGCTGTCGCTGACCAGGAACCATCGCATCCGCGTCAAGCTCAGCACCGACGAAGAGAAGCCCGTGCCTTCGGTGACGGGGCTATGGCCGGTCGCGGGCTGGCTCGAGCGTGAGATTTTCGATCTCTACGGCGTGCTGTTCGAGGGCAATGACGACCTCCGGCGGATCCTGACCGATTATGGCTTTCGCGGCCATCCCTTCCGCAAGGATTTCCCGCTCTCGGGCCATGTCGAGCTGCGCTATTCCGAAGAGCAGAAGAGGGTGGTCTACGAGCCGGTCCAGCTGGCCCAGGACTTCCGCTCGTTCGACTTTCTGAGTCCCTGGGAAGGCGCCCGATATATCCTGCCGGGCGACGAGAAGGCGCACGGCGAGGCGCCGGGCGCGCCGACCCCGGTCAAGGCGGACGGCAAGGCATGAGCCGCTATCCTTCCTCCCGCGTCATTCCCGCGAAAGCGGGAATCCAGCTGGACTCCCGCTTTCGCGGGAGTGACGGAGGTTTGCTGTGAGTAATGACGTCCAGACCGTCGGGTCTGAGGACGAGACGGCGCGCGCCGGCGCGACCAGCTCCGACATCGCCAATTATACGATCAATTTCGGCCCCCAGCATCCTGCCGCGCACGGCGTGCTCCGGCTCGTCTTGGAGCTCGACGGCGAGATCGTCGAGCGTGTCGATCCGCACATCGGCCTGCTCCACCGCGGCACCGAGAAATTGTGCGAATACAAGACCTACATCCAGTCGATCCCCTATATGGACCGGCTCGACTACGTCTCGCCGATGAGCATGGAGCACAGCTATGTGCTCGCCATCGAGAAGCTGCTCGATCTCGAGGTTCCGCTGCGCGGGCAATATCTGCGCGTGCTGTTCGCCGAACTGACGCGCATATCCAACCACCTGCTCAACATCGGCAGCCACATCATGGACGTCGGGGCGATGACTCCCAACCTGTGGCTGTTCGAGCTGCGCGAAGATCTGATGAACTTCTACGAGCGCGTGTCGGGCGCGCGGATGCACGCCAATTACTTCCGCCCCGGCGGGGTTCATCAGGACGCTCCGCCGAAGCTGCTCGCCGACATCGCCGAGTGGCTCGAGAAGCGGCTGCCGGGGCTGTTCGAGGATTCGATCAGCCTGGTCGCCGACAACCGCATCTTCAAGCAGCGCAACGTCGACATCGGGATCGTATCGAAAGAGGATGCGATCGCCTGGGGCTTCTCCGGCCCGATGATCCGTGCCGCCGGCATCCCCTGGGATATCCGCAAGTCGCAGCCCTATGACGTCTACGACCGCGTCGACTTCGAGGTTCCGGTCGGCACCAAGGGCGATTGCTACGACCGGATGATGGTCCGGGTCGAAGAGGTGCGCCAATCGGCGCGGATCATGAAGCAATGCCTCGACGCCTTGCCCGAGGGACCGGTGGCGTCGCTCGACCGCAAGGTGGTGCCGCCCAAGCGCGCCGAGATGAAGCAGTCGATGGAAGCGCTGATCCATCACTTCAAGCTCTACACCGAGGGGTTTCACGTTCCGGCCGGCGAAGTCTATGTCGCCACCGAAAGCCCCAAGGGCGAGTTCGGCATCTACCTGGTCTCGGATGGAACCAACAAGCCTTACCGCGTGAAGATCCGGCCGACTGGGTTCAGCCATCTCCAGGCGATGGATTTCATGAGCCGCGGCCACATGCTCGCCGATACCACCGCGATATTGGGCGCGCTCGACATCGTGTTCGGGGAGATCGACCGGTGATCGGGAGCCGCCTTTCCTGGCTGGTGCCGGTCGCCGCGCTGCTGGCGATCTCGGCGCTGATCGTGAACCTCTACAAGCTTTTCTATCTGGGCAGCAGGGGCGATCCGCTGGAGCTGGCCACCGCCGTCGCAGCGAGTGTGATCCTCGGCATCTGCTGGGTACGCCTTCGCAGCGCCCAGACGCAAAATACGAACCGCACCGCAGGATCGAACTGATGGCCGATCATCCTCCTGCCGCCGTTCCCGACATGGCGGAAGTCCGTGCCCGCTGGGGCGCGTTCGCCTGGACGCGCGACAATGCCGAGAAGGCGCGAGCGGTCGTCCAGCGCTATCCGGCCGGCCGGCAGCATAGCGCGATCATCCCCTTGCTCGACCTGGCCCAGCGCCAGGTCGGCGCGGAGACGGGCACCCAGGGCTGGCTTCCCGTGCCGGTGATCGAGTTCGTCGCCGCCGCGCTCCAGATGCCCTATATGCGCGCCTACGAGGTCGCGACCTTCTACACGATGTTCAACCTCGCCCCGGTCGGCCGCTTCCACGTCCAGGTCTGCGGCACCACGCCATGCATGCTGCGCGGTTCCGATGACGTCATGGCGGCATGCGTCGCCAAGGGCATGAAGAAGGGCGCCACCACCGAGGACGGGCTTTTCACCTTGAGCGAGGTCGAGTGCCTCGGCGCCTGCGCCAACGC
>DATFHP010000119.1:0-5507 GCA_035248285.1 Allosphingosinicella sp.
AATGTCCGGCCCGATCGGATAACTGTTCTCGATGCTTTGATAGACGGCGCGCTTGCCGGCGGCGGTGATCCGCGCCGCATCCTCCGCGGTCCGCGCCAGCGCCATCTTGTCGGAATAAGCCGCGACCATTCGCTGAATCGCTGCTGCCCGCAGGAAAGCACGGTCGCGCGCTGCCGCATAGCCTTGCGCGGTAAGCGGTCCTTGCTCGGTGAAGATCGCGAAGAAGCCGCCGTCGAGTCCGCCCTGCTCCATCCGGGGCAGGTCGACCTGGCTTCGGTCCCAGTCGACCTGATGGTAATCACCGAACTTCCAGCCCTCGCGCCCGAGGACCGCGGGCGTGTCGAGATGGGTGTCGAGCGTCAGCATCTGCTCATGGGCGAGCCGGTCGCCCGCCGAGAGCTGCGAATGCGCCGGAGCGGCGCTCAGCAGCGCAGCCAGCGCGAACATGATTCGCCGCATCGATCCTCCTTTATCGTCAAGGCAAGGCGGGCTCCGAAAGGATGAAGGCGCGCAGCGCACGTGCATCGTGCAAGGCGTTGTGCGGCACGCGGCTGTTCTCCGCGGTGCTGAAGCCCGGGCTGTTGATGAATTCGAAACGCAGGTTGCCGATCCGCGCCAGCTCGGTCGGGCCGGTCACGATCAGTGAGCAGAAATGGGCGATATCCTCGGGCCAGTCGGCGACAATGACGACATCATCGTCGTCGGCGAGATAATGCGCCAGTTCGCGCGCCACGGTTTCGGAGGGCATCGGGGCGGTGACCATCCCCGGCGGCACCGAATAGAGATAGGGCATGACGTGCCGCTCGACCCAGGGATGGAGGGCATCGCTCATCTCGAGAACGGCATAATATTCGCGGTCCCCGAATTCGGGCGCCAGTGCGATGCTGATCAGCGCGCCGCCGAAGCTGTTGAATTCTGTGTCGAGGAAATAGCGCATCGGCCCTGCGGATAGGATCGAAACCCGTGTCCGGCAATGGCCGTCAAAATTCGGGCTGCCGTTCCTGCGTCGCCGCGCGTCTGGCTTCGCGCCGCTCGCGCTCCTCCTGCTTGCGAAGCGCGCGGCCGCGGTTGCGATCGGCTTCGGATTGGCTGGTGGTCACGGCATCGACGCCCGCGCCGACGGCCTTGACCGGCAGCGTGACGACAGTGGCCGCCGTGCGGGCGAGGCAGCCGGCGAGGCCGGCAAGCAGCAGCAATGGGATCAGAATGCGCATCGCTCGATCTTTGGGCCTTTGTGATTGCGATATAAAGGTAAATTAGAGCATCGCGCGAAAAAGTGGGTACCGGTTTTCCGCAAGTAGCGATGCGGCAACAAAGAGTTATAGAGTAGCGAGCGATTCATATTAATCGTTCGCTGCTCTAGCGCCTGCACGTCGCCCTGATACAATTTGCGACACTTTTCCGGTCGGGCCGACACATTCAGGCGACAGACGGCTGATTGAAGGCGAGGCTCCGTGTCCGCGTGCGGGCGAAAGCGGATGACAGGGGCGCTGCGGGCGCGGTTGGAGCTGCCGGCTGATAATGGGTCCGGACCCTAGGGGCCGTCCGCTTCAATCCCTCCGCATCGCAATCTCGGCGAGCGCTTCCGCCTCGATCAGCAGAGCGTCGTCGACCGTGCCCTGGGCGGTGCGTTCGCGGCCGACGATCACGAGCACCGGCACCGCCATCGGCGACACGCGGTCGAGCGCAACGTGCAGCATGGTGCCTGCCGCGCGGTCGAGCAGGCGGGCGAGGCGGCCGATATCGGTCATGCGCGTGCGCGCGTCATCCCAGGCGGCGCGCAGCAGCAGATGGTCAGGCTCGTAGCGCCGCAGCACGTCGTAGATGAGGTCGGTCGAAAAGGTGACCTGCCTGCCCGACTTGCGCTTGCCGGGATGGTGGCGCTCGACCAGGCCGCCGATCACCGCCACCTCGCGGAAAGCGCGCTTGAGCAGGTTCGAGCCCTGCACCCATTCGACGAACTCCTGCTCGAGGATGTCGGCGGAAAAGAGGCTGGCGGGGTGGGTGACCGGCTCCAGGCCGTAGCAGGCCAGCGCATAGTCGTTCGCGACGAAGCCCAGCGGCTTGAGGCCGGCGCTTTCCATCCGGCGCGTGATCAGCATGCCGAGCGACTGGTGCGCGTTCCAGCCTTCGAAGCTGTAGGCGACCATATAGTGGCGGCTTTCGAACGGGAATGTCTCGACCAGCAATTGGTCGGGCCGCGGCAGCACGCTGCGATAATCCTGCACCTCCAGCCATTCGCGCACGTCCTCCGGGAAGCGCGGCCATTGCGCGCGGTCGTCAAGGAAGCGGCGGACGCGGTCGGCAAGATTGGTGGTCATCGCCATGCGTGCGCCGACATAGGTGGGGATCCGCGCCGATTTGGTGGTCGCGCGCACGAACAGGTCGGTGCCGTCGATCCGCTCGACCTCGAGCACCAGGCCGGCGAAGAAGAAGGTGTCGCCGCGGCGCAGGGTCGAGGCGAAATATTCCTCGACGGTGCCCAGCTTGCGCCCATTGCGGAAGCGGACGTCGAGCAGGGGTGCGTCGACAATGATGCCGGCGTTCATCCTATGCTGCTGGACGAAGCGCGGATGCGATACGCGCCATCGGCCCTCCGCATCGCGGCTCAGCCGCTTGAACCGGTCGTAGGCGCGCAGCGCGTAGCCGCCGTTCTCGATATAGGCGAGCACCTGCCCGAAGAGATCCGCGGTCAGTCCGGCATAAGGCGCCGCCGTACGGACCTCTTCCAGCATTTCCGCCTCGTCGAACGGTCCGGCGCAGGCCGCCGCCATGATATGCTGCGCGAGCACGTCGAGCGCGCCCGGGCGGAAGACGTCGGGATCCAGCTCTCCTGTCGATATCGCATCGAGCGCGGCGCGGGCCTCGAGATATTCGAAGCGGTTGCCCGGGACGAGTATCGCCTCGGAAGGTTCGTCGAGCCGGTGATTGGCGCGGCCGATGCGCTGCAGCAGGCGCGACGAGCCCTTGGGCGCGCCCATCTGCACGACCAGGTCGACATCGCCCCAGTCGACCCCGAGATCGAGGCTGGCGGTGCACACCAAGGCGCGCAGCCGCCCGTCGGCGACCGCCTTCTCGACCTTGCGACGTGCCTCGACCGACAACGAGCCGTGGTGGATCCCGATCGGCAGGGTCGAATCGTTGACCGCCCACAGGTCCTGAAAGATGAGCTCGGCAAGGCTGCGCGTATTGCAGAAGATCAGGCTGGTCTTGTGCGCCTCGATCTCCTTCATCACCTGCGCTGCGGCCCAGCGTCCCGAATGGCCCGACCAGGGAATGCGCTCGTCCTCGGGCAGCATGATCCGTATGTCCGCCGCGGCGCCCGGGTCGCCGGTCACGACCTCGACGCTCTCGACGTCGGCATGCGGCGCGAGCCAGCCCTGATAGGCCTCGGGATCGGCGACGGTCGCCGACAGCCCGACCCGCCTCAGGCGGGGCGACAGCCGGTGCAGCCGGGCCATTGCCAGCGACAGCAGGTCGCCCCTCTTGCCGGTGGCGAAGGCGTGGATCTCGTCGACGACGATGGTCTTGAGGTTGGCGAACAGGAACGCGCTGTCCTCGTGGCTCAGCAGCAGGCTCAGCGATTCGGGCGTGGTCAGCAATATCTGCGGCGGGCGGACGCGCTGGCGCGCCTTGCGTTCGGCCGGCGTGTCGCCGGTGCGCGTCTCGACGCGGATCGGCAGCGCCATCTCGGCGATCGGGGTCAGCAGGTTGCGCTGGACATCGACCGCAAGCGCCTTGAGCGGCGAGACGTAGAGCGTGTGCAGGCCCGCGTCGGGCGCTTCGATCAGCTCGACCAGCGAGGCGAGGAAGCCGGCCAGCGTCTTGCCTGCGCCGGTCGGAGCGACCAGCAGGGCGTTGCGGCCGCGGCGCGCAGCCGCGAGCATCTCGAGCTGATGACGCCGCGGGGTCCAGCCCTTCGCGGCGAACCATCCGGTTATCACCGGCGGCAAGGCCTCCGTGTTCCGGTCGGACACGCTTGCAAAGTCAGGGGACGTTGTCGTCTGCCGGGTCGCGGTGCGCATCTTCTTCGCGATAGAGCGCGCGCGTTTCCTTTTCCGTGAGGTCGCGGCTCGCGCGCGCCTGGCGGTTGCGGACCAGCGCGAAGATCAGCACCGCGGCCAGGATCGCCGCGCCGATGATGGTTTGAAGCCCCCAGCCCAGGCCGCCCAGATCCATCGCTTCCGACCTCCTTGTCGCCCGTCCGGGGGCCGCCCGGCATTGGCGGCCCCTCGTCACCGGCCCATATATAGCTCCCGATGGCCCGTCTCGGTTCCTGGATCGAGCCTTTTCCGGAAGGCATCTATGTAGCGCCGGCCGACGCCTGGGTCGATCCGGGCGCCCCCAAGTCGCGTGCATTGGTGACGCATGGCCATGCCGATCACGCCCGCGGCGGCCATGCGGCGCTGTGGGCGACGCCCGAGACTTTGGCGATCATGGAATGCCGCTATGGCCCGCAGCCGGGCATTCCGGTCGCTTATGGCGAGGTGCTGCGGCTCGGCGAGGTCGATTTGCGCTTCGTTCCCGCCGGCCATGTGCTCGGCTCGGCGCAGATCGTCCTCGAACATAAGGGCGAGCGGGTGGTCGTCTCTGGCGACTATAAGCGCCGGCCCGATCCGACCTGCCCGCCGTTCGAGCCGGTGCCGTGCGACATTTTCATCACCGAGGCGACGTTCGGGCTGCCCGTCTTCCGTCATCCCGATACGGGCAGCGAGATCGACCGGCTGCTCGACCGGCTGCATGCCAACCCCGAGCGCTGCCTGCTGGTCGGCGCCTATGCGCTCGGCAAGGCGCAGCGCCTGATCGCCGAGCTTCGCCGGCGCGGCCATGCCGGTACGATCTACATCCACGGCGCGCTGCAACGCCTTTGCGCGCTGTACGAACAGCATGGCGTGGGGCTCGGCGCGCTTGCGCTCGCGACCGGCGTCGCCAAGAATGAATTGAAGGGAAAGATCATCCTTTGCCCGCCCGGCGCGCTCAACGATCGCTGGTCGCGGCGGCTGCCCGATCCGATCACCGCCATGGCTTCGGGCTGGATGCGCATCCGCCAGCGCGCCCGCCAGCGCAACGTCGAGCTGCCGCTGATCATTTCCGATCATGCCGATTGGGACGAGCTCACCGGCACCATCACCGAGCTGGCGCCGAAGGAGGTCTGGGTCACCCACGGCCGCGAAGACGCGCTGATCCGCTGGTGCGAGCTCCGGCAGATCAAGGCCAGGGAGCTGAACCTCATCGGCTATGAGGATGAGGACGATTGATATCCGGGGACACAATACCTATTTGATCTATCTTCTCATCGGTACCAAATAGGTATTGTGTCCCCGGATATAGTGCATCAGTGCCCCACCTGCTCGCCCCGCACCACACCCGATTGCGCGAGCTGCTCGTCGATCTGGGCGACCAGCCGTTGCAGCCCGTCCTTGCTCCGCGCCTCGGCGCGGGCGACGAGGACGTCCTGGGTGTTCGAGGCGCGCAGCAGCCACCAGCCGTCGTCGGTGTTGACGCGC
>DATFHP010000120.1:0-2994 GCA_035248285.1 Allosphingosinicella sp.
AGGCGCGCCGCGTCGAGGAAGAGGCGAAGGCGCCCCAGCCCGAAGCACCGGCCGAGGCTCCCGCCGCCGCGGAGGAACCCGCCATGGCCGCTGCGCAGGCGCCGGCCGAGGCGCCCGCCGCTGCGCCCGCGTCGACCACCGGCACGACCGCGCCGCCGCCGCGCCGCTTCACGCCCGTCACCCCGATCAAGCGGCCCGAGCCGGCCAAGCCCGACCGCACCAAGCGCGCGGGCGACGACAATCGCCGCCAGTCGGGCAAGCTCACCGTCACCCGCGCCCTGTCGGACGATGACAGCGCCCGCGCCCGTAGCCTCGCCGCGCTCAAGCGCGCCCGCGAGAAGGAACGCCGCGCCCATTATTCCGGCGGCGCCCAGCCGCGCGAAAAGCAGGTGCGCGATGTTGTGGTGCCCGAAAGCATCACCGTGCAGGAACTCGCCAACCGCATGGCCGAAAAGGGCGCGGACCTGGTCAAGGCCCTGTTCAAGATGGGCACCGCCGTCACATTGAACCAGCCGATCGATCAGGATACGGCGGAGCTGCTGGTCGAGGAATTCGGCCACCGCATCCAGCGCGTGTCCGATGCCGACGTCGAAATCGGCATGGAAGGCGAGGTTGACGCGCCCGAGACGCTGCAGCCGCGCGCGCCGGTCGTCACCATCATGGGCCATGTCGACCATGGCAAGACCTCGCTGCTCGACGCCCTGCGCGGCACCCATGTCGTGGCCGGCGAAAGCGGCGGCATCACCCAGCATATCGGCGCCTATCAGGTGAAGACCAAGGGCGGTGACGTGATCACCTTCCTCGACACGCCGGGTCACGAGGCTTTCTCGGAAATGCGCGCGCGTGGCGCCAACGTCACCGACATCGTCATCCTGGTGGTGGCGGCCGACGACGGGCTGATGCCGCAGACGATCGAGGCGATCAACCACACCAAGGCGGCCGGCGTGCCGATGATCGTGGCGATCAACAAGATCGACAAGCCCGAAGCCAATCCCCAGAAGGTGCGCGAGCGCCTGCTGGAGCATGAGGTGATCGTCGAGGACATGGGCGGCGAAACGCAGGATGTCGAAGTGTCGGCGCTCAAGGGCACCGGCCTCGACACGCTGATCGACAAGATCCTGCTCCAGGCCGAACTGATGGAGCTGACCGCCAACCCCGACCGCGCCGCCGAAGGCAATGTGGTCGAGGCGCAGCTCGACAAGGGCCGTGGCGCGGTCGCGACCGTGCTGGTGCGCAAGGGCACGCTCAAGGTCGGCGACACTTTCGTCATCGGCGCCGAAAGCGGCAAGGTCCGCGCGCTCATCAACGACAAGGGCCAGAATGTGAAGACCGCCGGTCCCTCGACCCCGGTCGAGGTTCTGGGCCTGTCCGGCGTGCCGATGGCGGGCGATCAGCTCACCGTCGTCGAAAATGAAGCCCGCGCCCGCGAAGTCGCCGCCTACCGTCAGGAACAGGCGACCAAGAAGCGCACCACGGCGGCTCCGACCAGCTTTGAACATATGTTCTCGGCGCTCAACACCACCGTGATCGAATATCCGGTGGTGGTGAAGGGCGACGTGCAGGGGTCTGTCGAAGCGATCGTGTCGTCCTTGAACCGCATCTCGACCGACGAGATCAAGGTCCGCATCCTCCATTCGGGCGTCGGCGCGATCACCGAAAGCGACGTCACGCTGGCCGCCGCCAGCCGCGCGCCGCTGATCGGCTTCAACGTCCGTCCCAATGCCAAGGCGCGTCAGCTGGCGGAGCGCGAGAAGATCTCGCTGCGCTATTATGACGTGATCTACGACCTGCTCGAAGAGGTTCGCGGCGAAATGGCGGGTCAGCTGGCCCCCGAGCGCATCGAAACCATCGTCGGCCGCGCCGAGGTGCTTCAGGTCTTCCCCGCGGGCAAGAAGGACAAGGCGGCGGGTCTGCTCGTCCTCGACGGCATCATCCGCAAGGGTCTGTCCGCGCGCCTTACCCGCGACGATGTCATCGTCTCGCGCACCCACATCGCCTCGCTCCGCCGCTTCAAGGACGACGTCTCCGAAGTCCGCGCCGGCATGGAGTGCGGCGCGGTGCTGCAGGACACGAACGACATCAAGGTCGGCGACACGCTGGAACTGTTCGAGGTCGAGGAACGCGCTCGGACACTGTAGGCCGATAAATCCCCCTCCCGCTTGCGGGAGGGGTTAGGGGAGGGTGCGAGCGAGCTTCGGACCTGGCCCTCAGGCGATTGCTGACGCAATCGCGCCCACCCCCGGCCCCTCCCGCCTGCGGGAGGGGGGAGTCGCGCGCCTTGCTGACCGCTCTCTCCATCCGCAATGTCGTCCTGATCGAGGCGCTGGACCTGGAGTTCGGCGAGGGCCTCGGCGTGCTGACCGGCGAAACCGGCGCGGGCAAGTCGATCCTGCTGGACTCGCTCGGCCTGGCGCTGGGCGCGCGCGCCGACAGCGGGCTGGTGCGCGGCGGCGAGGCGCAGGCGAGCGTCACCGCGACCTTCGACCTGCCCCGCGCCGACCATCGCGCAACGGCGCTGCTGGCAGGCAACGGCATCGAAGTAGAGCCCGGCGAACCGATCATCATCCGCCGCACGCTGAAGGCCGATGGCGGCAGCCGCGCCTTCATCAACGACCAGGCTTGCTCCGCCGCGCTGCTGCGTGATCTGGGCGGTGCGCTGGTCGAAATTCACGGCCAGCACGACGATCGCGGCCTGCTCAACCCGCGCGGCCACCGGGCGCTGCTCGATTCCTATGGCCGTTGCGACACGGCGGTGGTGGCAGGGGCCCATTCGGCCTGGCGTGCGGCGGCCGAGCGGCTGGCGGAAAGCCGCGCGGCCGTGGAGGTGGCGGCGCGTGACCGCGACTATCTGACCCATGCCGTCGAGGAACTGACCCGCTTCGTCCCCGAGCCGGGCGAGGAAGCAGCGCTGGCCGAGGAACGCGCGACGATGCAGAAGGGCGCGCGCCTGGCCGACGACCTGTCGGCGGTGACCGACTGCCTGACCGGATCGGA
>DATFHP010000121.1:0-39492 GCA_035248285.1 Allosphingosinicella sp.
CACCAGCGGCCGACCAACTGGCTGCTGCGCGCCGTCGGACTGCAGCAGCGGCAGGGGCCAAACCGCCTGTTCTCCGACCTCTCCGAGGAGCTGGAGAAATATCGGGCGGACTGGGGCAAGCTTCCGCAGGTGAAGATCCCGGCCGGCCCCGTGCTCAAGCCCGGCTCCACCGGAAGGCGCGTAGGCCTGCTGCGAAGACGCCTGGGGCTTTCGCCGGACGGCGGATATGACCGCGAGCTTGCGGCCCTCGTCACCGAATATCAGCAGGTCCACGGCATCGACCCCGCCGACGGCATCGCCGGCACGGCGACCATCGCCTCGCTGAACCGCGGCACGGCCTATTACGAGCGCAAGCTCGCGGTGAACGTGGAGCGCGCCTACCGGCTACCGAGGACGGGCTATTTTCGCCGCTACGTGCTGGTCGATTCAGGGGCGGCCGAAGTCTATCTCATCGAGGGCGACCGCCGCCGCGACCGGATGCGCGCGATCGTCGGCGCCCCGGCGACCAAGACGCCGACGATGGCGGTGCTGATGCGCAACGCGCGCGCCAATCCCTATTGGAACGTTCCGCCGGAGCTGATCCGCTCGCTCACCGCCAAGCGCGTGCTCACGCAGGGCGTCTCCTATCTCGATCAATTTCATTACGAAATATTGTCGGACTGGGGCCCCGATGCACGCACGGTCGACCCCGCCGGCGTCAATTGGCGGAAGGTCGCCGCGGGCAAGAGCGACATCCGCGTCCGCCAGCTTCCGGGGCCCTGGAATTCGATGGGCGCGATGAAGTTCGAGATGCCCAACGATTACGGCATCTATCTGCACGACACGCCGATGAAGGAGAAGTTCGCGGAGAAGAACCGGTGGATCAGCAACGGCTGCGTCCGGCTGGAGGATTACAGGCGCTTCGCCTCCTGGTTCTTCGACCGCGTTCCCGAGGGCACCGCCGCCGAAGAGGTGGTCGAGCTGCCGCGGCCGGTCCCGGTGTTCATGACCTATTTCACGGTCGCGCCATGGGGTGACGGCGTCCGGTTCCGCGCCGATCCCTACGGCTATGACGAGCGCGCGATGCAGCAGATGTTCGGGCGCGGCAAGAAGGCGGCGGCCGCCGAGCTTTAGCGTCCATGCGCCGCTCGAAGAGGAAGATGGTTGTCCGCGCCATCGCCGTCCGTCACTATCGCGGACGTGACGCTCTATCGGCCGCAGTTCGAAGCCGCCTTGCCGAAGCCCGCGCCGCTCAGGCAGCCTGCAACGCCGCCCGCGCCGCATCGGGCAGATGGGCGATGACGCTGAGATAGGCCGAAGCGGTGGCATCGGGCAGACGGCGGCCCTGTTCCCAGCCCTTCAAGGTCGCCAGCGGAATCCGGTAGGCGCTGGCGAAAGCCCGCTGCGACAGCCCCAGCTTCTCGCGGATCGCACGCACATCGGGAACCTCGATGGTGTGGACGCGCGCCACCTTGCCCTTGCCCTGAGCATGGGCGGCGGCCTCTTCCATCGCCGCGATCAGCTCTTGTCCGAATGTCGTTCCCATCGCTCGCTCCTTCACTTGCCTGCCGCCCCCTTGATGATGGCGGCAAAGCCGGCCACCGCCTTCTTCTCATCCGCCGTCAGGTCGGTCGCCTGCGCCTTGGCGTAGGCCAGTAGCAAGTAAAGCGGACAATCCATCTGGTAGTAGAAATAGATCACCCGCGCCCCGCCACGCTTGCCGACACCGGCCTTGCCCCAGCGCAGCTTCCTCACTCCGCCGGTTCCCAGAATGATGTCGCCATCCTCCGGATTATGGGCGAGATGATCGACCAGCGCCGCCAGCTCCTCCTCGCTCCAAATCCTGGCAGCCGCCCGCATGAAGCCCTGCGTCTCGGCAACGGTGATCGGGCGGGCATGCATTGAACGCCTATACGTCAATGACGCCCAAAAAGCAAGCCGGTGCTAGCCGGGCTCCCCGAACGCACCACAGCGGTAACAGGCATTGCGGTGCCAGGCGTTGCGGTGACCATTGCGGTGACAGTGCATTCAATCTGCGCCGGATGATTGACGCCCACTTGAAGGGGCGCGGTCTCGCACCAGCACGAGATTCGTAATAAGCGCGTGGTTGTGCAGAATAAGAGCGCGCCTTGGCGTCCCGAGTTTCTGGCCGCATTGCGGGTGCTCGCGAAGGTGAGCGACGCGATGGCGGCTAGCGGCCTCGGCCGGCCCGTGCTGGTCGGCGGCGGTGCAGTGGAATTCTATACCGGCAGCGCCGTGATGACCGGCGATATCGATCTGACTTCGCCGATCCAGCCCGAGCTGGAGGAAGAGATGCAACGCTTCGGCTTCATCCGGCCTACCGGTCCCGGAAAGTCGCTCCGGGGCTGGATCCACCCCGAGCTCGGGCTTGGCTTCGAAGTGGTCGGTAGCAGCCCGATGGGCGGGGCAGGCGATCCGACGCGCGTTCGTCTCGTGCGGCCGATTGGTGAAACCGCACGCTTCCGTATCCTGCCCGTGGAAGATCTGATCGCCGATCGCATGGGGCAGTTCGCCAGCGGATCGGCCCCTGAAATGCGAGGACAGGCGCAAGCCCTGATGCGCCTTTATCCTGATCTGGATCGCGACTATCTCGAGGAGCGCATTCGGGAAGAGACTTTGGGCGATCATGGCATCGGAGACATCGAAGGCTGAGGACGAAGAGGTGGTCGACATGGCCATGTTCGGTCGCGAGCTACGACGCCGCCAAGCCGCTGCCGGACCGATCGCCATGCCCCGCAACAGCGGCAAGCGGCGGACGAAGAGCAAGCGCGCGCTGTTGAAGGCCATCAAGGAGGCCGGGGGGAAGTGGTAACTCGACGGTCCCGACCTGCAGCGACCGGCCGCTGCCACCCCATCATCCCGCCCTTGTGAAATGACGGCTCCGGACGAATAAGGAGTGCCGAAGGAGGTGACGAATGAAAAATATCGTCAGGGGCATGCTGATGGCTGGGCTGCCGGTCGCACCCGCCATAGCCGCCCCCTGCACTTCCACGTCCGCGGCCGGCATCTGGTCGCTGGTCTCGATCAAGGCAGCGGAGCCGGGCGTCGAGGATTTCTACAAGGTCGCGCCGCATGAAGTGATGCGCTTCGCCCGCGACGGAGGCTTCATGTACCTGGCCAGCAACCGCCCCATTGCGTCCGCCGAGGCCGGGCCGCGGCTGGATGCCGTCGACGCAAGGGATGGAACGAGCTACAGCTATTCGATCGGCCGATCCGGCGGAATGATGATATTGCGCCAGGGCGCGCCGTTCCAGGCGTTCCGGTGCGACATCGCCGATCGCGCCACCGGCGACGCGCGGGCAGGCGATATGATCCTCACCAACGCGTCCGGCGCCCCGATGCTTCGCCGGGTCCAACGCAAATTGCCGTAGCGACCTGGAATGTCGTGCGCCGCTAGAACGGCGAAACACCCATCCACTTCAGCAATCCGAGCACGAGAAGAAGAAGTGCTATGGCCGCGATCACGTTGGCGACGTTGAAGTTGCTCCTGGCGACGACGACCTTTTCGTCCTTGTTCACTTCGGTCACGGGGCTTCCCCTCTGTTGGACATTTCGGAACGACAACAACGGGACGTCGGGCATGTTCCGGACAAAGAGGGTTAATACATCCCTGATTTCATAGACTTGATGCCAGAAAGCGGCATCGGTCGAGCGCGCGGCTGCACCGAATTCCGGGCACCCGACCACCTCGACGCAGCGTGGGAGCTCCCGAACAAGCTCGGACGGGATAATTCGCTTTCTGTCGTCCGCTTTCGGCCGCTGTGGTACCGTTGCTGCGCCTGAGGGAGAACGCCATGCGGTACATGATCACCTGGAACGAGCGCTCGCAGGGCTCGGCGATCGAATATGAGAAGGCGCAGAACCGGATTCTCGACGTGTTCGGCAAGTGGGAAGCGCCCGCCAATTTCAAGATCGAGATGTTCGTGATCCGCGTCGGCGACTGGGGCGGATATATGCTCGTCGATTGCGACGATCCGGTCACCATCCATAAATTCTGCTCGATGCTGCCCGCCTTCGTCTTCGAGGCGCGGCCGGTCATTCCGATCGAGGACGCGGTGCGCGGCGAGCGCGAGGTCATGGCCTGGCGCGAGGCTCTGAAATTCGATTGAGCCGCTGCCCCAGCGGGTCGGACTGGCGCTTCAGGAAATGAACTTGTCGATCGGATAGGCCGAGAATGCGGCCATGCAAGGAGCGGCCGGAAGTCTATCCTCGAAGCGAAATAATTGATCCATTTTGGATGTAATTTGCCCCGCTGCGTCTTCCGAATAGATCCATTTTGGTTCTTTTTTCTGCTGATAATGTTGGATTGTATCGACAAGGCACAGTTAGTCTTATCGGCACTGGTTGCATTCCAAAACAGAATCACCTTATTATCTGTGCGGGGAATTTGGGGGGATTTTTGTTCGATCTTCGAAAACTATTGTGCTGCCTGCTGCTCGCGACCGCGTCCGCACCGATCTATTCGCAGCCGCCCTCCGCGACGAATGCTGGCGTGGAGACGACAGGTGATGCGGTTCTCGCGCAATTGCTTCCCGACGTGCCTTCCTCCACGGTCCGCATCCCTGCCGGCACGGAAGTCACTTTCGAGATTGCCGAGGAGGTAAGCTCAAAGACGAGCCGACCAGGCGACAGTTTTCCCATTCGCCTCGTAGCCCCGCTGGTCGTCGACCGCCGCCCGATCATTCCTATCGGCTCGCAGGGAGTGGGAGAGGTGGTCCACGCGGCCAAGGCGCGTGCCGGCGGCAAGGCGGGCGAACTCATATTGGCGGCGCGCTACATCGATTATCGCGGCACGCACATTCCGTTGCGACGCTTTCACCTCGGCGGACGGGGCCTGGACAACAGCAGCGGCGCCGGAGCCCTTGCCGCGTTCGGCGGCCTGACGGGCGGCGTCGCATCGCTCATCATTTCCGGAGGCAATATGGTTGTGCCGACCGGTACGCTTGGCCGTGCGATCGTGGCCGCGGACGTGGACCTGCCCGCGCAGGGAGCTCTCGTCCCAGTGATCGCCCAAACAACGCTGCAAGGAGAATAGGAATGCGAAAGTCTTTCGGTCTCGCGCTGGCGGCCAGCGCCTGTCTGCTCGCGACCGGCGCACCGGCGCAGGATGCTGCTGCGCCCACCGAACGCGTGTCGATGACGGGCAACACGCTCGCGGCACCGCCCGAAGGCATGGGCCAGGTCGTCTTCTTCCGGAAGAGCGTGTTCGGCGGGCGGGCGATTTCCTGTGCGGTTCATGAAAACGGGCAAAAGATCAGCAGTCTGCCACCGGGCAACTTCGCCGTCATTGCCGCCACGCCTGGCGTTCACAATTATTCCGTGAAAAGCGAGGCGACGGACACGCTGCGGCTCGAGGTCGAGGCGGGCGAGACATATTATGCCAAATGTTCGATCGGGATGGGGTTCATGGCGGGACGTCCGAACCTGTCACCGTCGGACGAGGCGACATTCGAAGCCACCAAGCTGAAGCCGGTCAAGAAGGAATCCTAGGCGTGCGCGGCCGGCCGCGCACGCCTTAAGAACGGGTATCTCTGCAACATAGCAGGCCCAAGGGGGGCCAAGGGGGACATAATGAAGCGAACCACGATATGCGGCACCGCCGCGCTTTTCTTCATCGCCGCAGCGGCCGTCGCCGAAGACACGGCTACGCCCGTTCAGGCAACGCTGCCCGGGCAAGTGAACCAGATATCGCTGCCGGCGAACAGTGAGGTCGTGCTTCGCATGAACGAAGACCTGACCACGAAGGGCGGAAAGATTGAGGAAGGAACCACGTTTCGTCTGTCTGTCGCCAACGACGTGATGCTGGGTCAATATGTCGTCATTCCGCGAGGGACGCCAGCGACCGGAGAGATAACCTGGAAAACCGGCAAGGGCGCCTTCGGGAAATCCGGCAAAATGGAGATCGATCTTCGCTCCATCGATCTGAACGGTCGGCGCATCGCAGTTACTGGCCACTACCGCCAGGAGGGGGAAGGCAATACGGTCGGCACCGTCGCGGGCGTCGTCGCGGCGGGCGTGTTCGCGGGGTTCATCACCGGTCACAGCGCGCGAATCCCTGCCGGCCGCGAACTGAAAGCGTACACGACAGATGCCCTGCCCGTCGCCCTTCCGGCTGGCGCACCTCCACCCGTGCTTGAAGCCGTGGTTGCGACTGCGGCCGCTGCAGTGGCACCTGCCGCCGCTGCGACACCGACCATTGCGTCTGCCGCTGCCATGGCGCCCACCAAGGTTTCAACGCCCGACAAATAGCCCTGAAAGGGGACCCATGAAGACCAGCCGACTTCTTGTCCTCATTCTTGTCGTGCTTGCCGCCTGCAGCCAGCGCGATCTGATCAATCGCATTACGAGCGACGAGGACAGGACGTTAGGCAGAAACATGATCTCGGCCCTTCAGCAGGGAAATGAGGCGACAGTTCTGAACGCGCTCCATCCACAGCTTGAGGGACAGATCAAACCCATCTTCAGCCAAATGCGGCAGCTTACGCCGCGTGGGCCGGGAACGACGGTGGATCTGGTGGATGCAGGAACCAGCCAAATCGTCGCGGCGGGTCAGCAGCCGATAAGGACGTCCTATCTTGCTTTCGAGGTGAGCCAAGCGAGACGTCACGCATTGGTGAGGATCGGCATCAGGCGCGAAGGACGACGGGTCAGCATTACCGATCTATACGTGAACCCGACGCCGCTCCGGGCCAGCGAGATGAACAGGTTCAGCTTCGCCGGGAAGGGAGCGGTCCATTATTTATTCGTCTCGCTGGCGTTGATCTCGTTCGGCACGATTGTGGCCGCCCTGATACTCCTCGCGAAATCGCGCGGTATACAGCGCCGGTGGCTTTGGGCGTTGGCGTGCCTGATTGCCGTTGGTCGAATCGGAATCGATTGGACGACGGGGACCACGTCCATTTCACCGCTCTATGTCATGTTGTTTGGAGCGTCGGTGGTTAAGCCGGGTGCACTGGCATCTTGGCAGCTGGCATTCGGTATTCCGGTGGTCGCGATCTTGTTTCTGGTTCAACGGCGCAATTTGCTGAACCGGGCAGCGGCGGCCGAGGGGTGATTGGTGACGACGCCCGATCGCACGAGAGGCATCAGGATCGGTTATCAATTAGGTACTGTGTCCCTGGGATAGCGCTGGGAGAAGGGGGAAAGAAATGTTCACATTCAAGGACCCGACGGGCGCCGCGCACGCCGCCGTTATCGCTGTTTCGTGCTATGCATTGTTCGACCTTGTATTGGCGCTGGCGGCCTTCTTCTTGCCGCCGGACAATACACAGGCCGGCCTCGTGGCGATCGCAGATTTCCTCGCTCTCGCCGCGTCGCTGATCCTCGTCGGCCGCTGGATCTATCGCACCAACGCCAACGCCCATAGCTTCAGCGACGACATCTCGATCACGCCCGGTTGGGCGGTGGGCTGGTTTTTCGTGCCCGTCGCCAATCTTGTGAAACCCTATCAGGGCGTAAAGGAGACATGGGTCGCCAGCCATCAGGCATCCGCCCAATATGAGCAGGTGGAATCGCCCCTGCTCGCCTTGTGGTGGGGGTTGTGGATCGCCACCAATGTCGCGTCGACAATATCGACCCGCATCGCAAGCCGGAGCGAGGAGCCTATCCCGTTTCTGCTGAGCTTCGACATCCTGGTGTCGATCGTCAACGTGGCACTCTGCATCATACTCATTCAGCTGATGCAGCGCTTGTCGCGTGCCCAGGTTACGGCCAGCCATGGCAATATCTTCACCTGAGATGCGATGACGGGCTCGATCCGGCCCGCGACGATCTTGCGCGATCGTCAAAGCAGCCTGGCTTTCTGCTCCTCGGTCAGAAGGCTGCAGAACGCGACGCGGCCGAACCATCGGTAGCGGTTGCGAGCAACAGCGGCATAAACCCGATCGCGCAGGCGTTCCGGTATCCATGCGCCGATGCGCAAGACATGCCAGAAGCCGCCCATGACTGCGCAAAGTTCCAGATAGCCCCTGGAAGCCGTGTAAGCGCGGCCGGAAGCGATCAGCAGATAGCTTTCGTCCGGAGAGACGCGATAGTGGCGATAGAGCGATTGCCCCAGGGGCTCCTGCATCGAGGTGAAGTTGACACGTGCCTTCCTGTCGAACTTCATGATCCGGCTCGCGCCGCCCGAGCACAGCACACAGATGCCATCGAACACGAACAGGGCGCGGCTGTCGTCGAACGGCGGAACCGCCGGATCATCGCGATAGCTATGGGAGCGGGTGGACACGTCAGGCATCGACCGGATCCCGGATAACGCTGATGTCGAGCCCTTCCAGCGCGCGCAGATAGGCGGGGAGATCGATGAGATCGACGCAGGGCATGGCGCCGCGTCTGTCCACGTCGCCCGCTGCGAGTCGGCGCGCCAGCAGGATCGCCGGCATGCACGGGATGTAGGGGCCGTGTCCCGAACGCGCGATCAGGTAGAAGCATCGCTGCCGCGGCTTGCCGTCATGTCCGAGGCCGGCGAGTGTCATGTGGAAGCCGCTGCGTCCCGATCCCAAGCGATCGAACAGGAAAGCCAAACCAAGCAGGAAGGATGCGTGGCGATCGAGCGAGCTTAGAAGGCGAAGACGAACCAGCGCTCCCAAGGCGCGGGTTCCCAGATGAAGCAGCTTCAATTCATGCCCCGCACCGAATCGCATCGACTTCAAGGTCGGATAGCGGTCCGGAAACAGCGTCAGATCCGGAATGTCGCAATTGCCGAACAGCCGCCAGCCGAGCTCCGGATATTTCTCGGCGTGGGTGTCTTCCCAACCGAAGACGGTCTTCATCTCTCCGTCGCGCAGCATCGTCATCCGCTTGCCGACGTAGCCGAGCACCGCCGAAGTGGTAGCGAGACCGCGGTTGGTGTGCTGCGCCGCGCTGATTCCGTAATCGACGGATTCCAGCCGCGCGAAATCGGGGAGATGATCGTCGATCACCGCTGCGGTGAGGCATGGCACCGAGCTGGCGCCGCTGACGACCAGCACATCCCCTGCCCTGGCTTCGGCATCCAGCGCATCGATGGCCGCGACGAAATGCCGCGCATCCGCGAGATCGAGATAGTGGCAGCCTTGCGCAATGCAGGCCCGCGCGACGCGATGATCCTGCGCCTGGAACGGGCCGGTCGTGTGGATCACGATGTCGGGTGCGATCCGGGCAAGGGCCTCTCTCAGGTCGCCGGCGATGTCGATCGCATGGGCTTCGGCAGCGCCGGTCCCGCCAAGCGATGCGACAGAAGCTTGCGCCTTTTCCAGCGAACGCCCGCCGATCAACAGGCGAATGTCGCCATCGCCGGCAAGAGCGCGCGCGATATAGCCGCCGAAATTGCCATAGCCGCCGATGACGAGGACACGGGCTACCATGCCGGCTTCGTCACCATCAGCCAGAAGACGATGATCAGCCCGCCGAAAGCGGGCCAGCCGAGCGCGAACCACCAGCGGAATAGGCGCCGATATCGCGCCTCGTCGAATGCGCCGCCGCGCGCGTGCGCCTCCAGCATCGCCTTCATCCGTATCTGGATTGCGACGACCGGGATCCAGCAGGCAGCCGCCAGCGCATAGAGGGCGTAGGTCGCAAGCAGCCAATCGTCGTTCCAGGGAAACCCGCCGTGCACGACGAGCCACGCGCCGCTCAACGGCTGCACGATGACCGCGGGCAAGGTAAACAGGAAATCGGCCCGCACCGTCATCCGCGCCGCAAATGCCCGCTCGGCGGGGACCGCGCTGCGATGGCCGAAGAACAGGAAGCTGGCGATGCCGACTCCGGTGCCGAAGACGATTGTCGCGCTGATGATGTGAAGGGTCTTGACGAGCGAATAGGCGTCCATAATCGGACTTTAACTGCATCAGCTCGCCCCAGATAGCGTTTCGGGAGTCGTCCGGTTTTCGGCAGCTTCCCACGAAACCGACGACAGGAGGATATGCAATGTCCCTCACGCTCTATTCGCACCCCTTCTCCTCCTACTGCCAGAAGGTGCTGGTCGCGCTTTGGGAGAATGACATTCCGTTCGCCTACCGCCATCTGGAGGAGCCGGGCGCGGGGGAGGAGCTCAATGCGCTCTGGCCGTTCGGCAAGTTTCCAATGCTGGTGGACGACGGCCGGACGATCGTCGAATCGAGCATCATCATCGAGCATCTCGACCTGCACCATCGCGGCTCGGCGCGGCTGCTGCCCGACGACCGTAGCGCCGCGCTCGAGGTCCGGTTCATGGACCGTTTCTTCGACCAATATGTCATGACGGCGATGCAGAAGCCGGTGTCCGAGGCGCTGAAGGCGGAGGGCGGGCGCAAGGACGAGGCGATGGCGGAAGCGCGCCAGGCGCTCGACACGGCCTATGCCTGGCTGGAGGAGCGGCTGTCCGGGCGGGCCTGGGCGGCGGGCGAGGATTTCACCATGGCCGATTGCGCCGCCGCGCCGTCGCTTTTCTATGCCGATTGGGTTCATCCGATCGGCCCCGGCTTTCCAGGCGTGCGGGCCTATCGTTCGCGCCTGCTGGCGCGGCCGTCCTTCGCGCGCGCCGTCGATGAAGGCCGGCCCTATCGCGCCTACTTTCCGCTCGGCGCCCCCGACCGCGACTGAGGCGCCTTGCAACCCGCCGGGCGTGCGGAGCGGTTCCGGCGGCGTTTCGGTTCGGCGCTCGGATGGAACACAGCGTCTCGCTCCGGGTTGCACATGCGGCCGCGTTAACCAAGAGCCCGGCGGCCGAAATGGCTGGGCCGGTCGCGTTCAGTTGCGTTGGCAGTCGAGCCTGGCCGCTTGCCCGCCAGGCGATAAGAAAAGGAGAAGACCATGCCCTCATTGGGAAAAGGGATCGCGCTTGCCGGCGTCGTCACGTTCGGCGGACTCGGCCTTGGTGGATGCGCCACCCATAAATATGTGGACGAGCATATCGCCGTGGTGAACGACCGCGTCACCGCGCTCGAAGCGCGCGTGCAGGCGGTAGACGGCAAGGCCGACAGCGCGGCCGGCGCGGCGCAGACGGCGAATCAGCGGCTCGACCAATTGACGCCGCGCGTCGATAGCCTCGAACAGCAGCAATTGGCCCGGAAGAAACCCCGGAACTAATCGCTTGACCGCGGGGTTCGTTGGCCGTTTCCAGCCCTTCGAACCCCGAAGTCCGGGCGCTCTTCACATCCAAGGGGACGATGTTGGTGACAGGCATTCGCGCGACCGCGCTTTGGATTGCGCTCGCGCTGGCGGGCCCCGCCCTTCCCGCGATGGCGGACGCGCGGACCGCCAGGCCGGCGCCGGCCGCCGAGTTGGAGACGCAGGAGAAGGCAGACGCCGCCCAGCCGGCGGCGGACGCCAAGGCCGATCCTGCCGAGGCTCCATCGGATGACGTGGCGCAGCTGACGCGGTGGGTGATCGCTTCGGGCGACAATCACGGCCAGCCCTTCATCGTCGTCGACAAGGTCGCCGCCCGCGTGTTCGTCCACGACGGCGAGGGAAAGCTGGTCGGCTCGACGCCGGCGCTGCTGGGCGTCACGCCGGGAGACGATTCCGTTCCCGGCGTCGGCGACCGCGAACTCTCCGAGATCAAGCCTGAGGATCGCACGACGCCGGCCGGGCGCTTCGTCGCGAAGTTCGGAAAGGCGCGCTACGGCAGCAAGGTGCTGTGGGTCGATTATGCGACCTCGATTTCGCTGCACCCGGTGATCACCACCAGGAAGAAGGAGCGGCGCCTGCAGCGGCTGCGCTCGGCCACGCCGGAGGACAATCGCATCACCTACGGCTGCATCAACGTCCCCACCGCCTTTTACGCGAAAGTGGTGCGCCCCGCTTTCACCGGCACCGCCGGCATCGTCTATATCCTTCCCGAGACCAGGCCGCTGAAGGCGGTCTTCCTCGCGTTTCGGCCAATGGCGGAGCCGAGCCTGACCGCGGAGGCCTCGCCCGTCCCGGCGCCGCCGATCGCCGCGGCCAAATAGCCATTGTGTCCCCGGGATTGCCGGGATTCAAAACGCATAGGTCAGGCCGGCGACGAGGCGGGTCTGGTCCTGGCCGGGAATGGCGGCTTTGGGCTTCGGCAGACGGCCGATCCAGCTGAGCTGGGCCTCGAACGGCCCGAATTGCCGGGCGATCCCCAGTCGCCAGTCGAAGCCGGTCGACCTGCCGGGGCGCTGTCGGGTGTCGGCGATGCGGGTCAGCATCCCGCCATGGGCGATCAGCCGCCAATGCCGGGCCGGCTGCGCGATCCCGTCGACCTCGACATAGAGGGTCGATACGCCCGACTGAAAATAATGCGGCGAATAATAGACATGCGTCGACAGCCGCTTGCCGATCAGGCCCAGGTAGAGCTCGGTATAATTGGCCGGATAGCCGCCGGGGAACGATCGGCCGAATTCGGAGCGGGTGATGCCGAGGTCGATGACCTCTCCCGATTCCAGGCGTCCCGCGTAACCGGCATTGGCCTGCACCGAAAGAAACCGGAACCCCGAGTATTTCGTCGCCACGCCGGCGGCGGACGCGCCGAAATAGGCGCCGCTCGCATCGTCATAATAGAGGCTGATCGCCGCGACGGGCCGCTGGCCGCTCAGCGAATAGCCGCGAAACCGCTCGTCGCTCGACAGCGACGCGCTGCCGCTCAGCTGCGCGGAGGCCGGCGCGGGATGCCACAATGCGCCCAGGACGGCGAGCAGGCCCAGGGTCCAAACCCCGTCGCGGCGGAGCCGGATGATCAGCGTGTCACCGCGCTGCCTTCGCGGCGACGGCGATGGCGGCGCAGGCGCAGTCGCACGGCGTGACGGCGCGCACCAGCGTGGCGCAGGCATCGATCGTTCCTCCCCCGCCCTTCGCCGAAACAAGGTTGGACGCCGTCGCGCGCGGCCGCCTGTCGCGAAGCAACGCGAACAGGCCGGACACGTGCGCGGCCGCAAACGAACTGCCGCTGACCAATTGCCATCGTCCACCCGGCATTGTTGTAGGCACATCGCGTCCCGGCGCAACGTAGACGCCGGGCTTCGGCGTCGGAAGGGCTCCGTCCGAAACCGCGACGACGCCGCGGAACGAGGCGGGGAAGCCGCCGTCGGGAAGCGCGAGATCATAAGCCGCGACGAACAGGACGCCGCGATCGAGCCCGGCCTGCAGCAGCTTCGCGAGCAGCGGGTCGGGCGGGCCGCTCAAGCTGAGGTTGATCACGTCGGCCCGATGCTCGATCGCGAACAGCAAGGCCTTCGCGAGGCTCAGGCTGTCGCAGCGCGCCGCCGACGATCGGCCGGCCTGCTCGCAGGCGCGCAGCGCCATCAGGCGGGACTGGGGCGCCACCCCGACCATTCCGATGTGGTTGTTCGCCACCGCCGCGATGATGCCCGCGACCTCGGTGCCATGTTCGTCCGGCGCGGCGGCATCGTCCGGCGCGAAATTGCGCGCGACCGCGATCTGCCCCTTGAGATCGGGGTGCGCGGCATCGATGCCGCTGTCGACCACCGCGACCCTGATCCCCCGGCCGGTCGCGATCTGGTGGATTTCGGGAAGATGCCATTGGACCGCCGCCGGCTGGGCCAGGAACAAGGGATCGTCGTAGGAAGGGATTGCGCCCTGCGTCCGGAAGGTCTGGACGGGCTGGGCCCAGGCAATCCCGGGCTCGCGCGCGGCCGCCGCCGCCGCCTCGTCGACCGACCGGCCGTCGGGCACCTCCATCACGAAGCAATCGACCGCGACGAGCGGCATCGGCCAATTGTCGACCAGGGTCAGCCCGAGCTTGCGGGCGATGCGCTTCGCCTGGCCCTTGCGCGCCGCCTGCCCCGGATCGTCGCCATAGCCGCTGCCATAATCATGATGCGGCCGCAGGTGGGGCGGAGCGAGCCTGACCATCACCAGTATCTGCCGGTCGACGCCATGGCTGGGCGCCCGCGCCGCGGCCGGACCGGAAAGGCCCAGCACCAGGGCCGATGCGCACAGCGCCGCGATGATCGCGAGCCTGTGCCAGCCGATGCTCACGGGCCGGCATCCCCTTCGATCGGTTCGGCCAGGACCACCTCGGGCCGCGCGCGCAATCTCGCCAGCGCCGCCTGGCGCTCCGCCGGCGAGATCTGCAGCATATAGGCGTGCGAGGAGGTCGGGCCCCCGACCAGCCGGGCGCCCGTGGCGACCAGCATCTGGCGGAACGCCGCCTCGGTGACGTCGGGACGGAAGATGATGATGGCATTGCCGTTCGCCGCCGGCGCGGAAACGTCGCTTAAGGTTCGATAGGGGGAGGGCCGCTGCGCCGGAACGAGGAGCGACAGGGCGATGACGGCGAGCACCAGCTGGGCGGCCAAGGCCCAGCCGGCAAACGGCTGCTGGAACAGAGTGCGCCACATCGGCGGACGGCGCGAAGCCTCCGGCGCCCGCGATTCCAGCTGGTCGCACAGCCGGGCCCATCCCGTCGCCTCGTCGACCGGCAGACCGGCGACATGGCTGCGCAGCTTGCGCTCCACGCTCAATTCCGTCTGGCATGCCGCGCAAACCGCCAGATGCGCCTCGACGGCCGCGCGCTCCTCCTGATCGAGCTGCCCGGTGGCGTACCAGGGAAGCAGCATCAGGGCCTCTTCGTGAAGATCGCCGTGCAGGTTGATGATCGATCCCATGGCGGCTCCTACAGCCAGTCCGTCAACTCGCCGTCGAGCCGGCGTTTGAGGTGGCGCCTCGCGTGAAACATCCGTGTCTTCACCGTGCTTATCGGGCAGCCCAGAATCTCGGCGATTTCGCGATAGCCCATCTCATGCGCATAGACGAGGTCGACGACGGCGCGGTGGCTTGGCGAAAGCTCCGATATCGCCCGGAAAAGGACGGCCTGGAGCTGCCCGTGCAGCAACGGAAGGTCCGGATCGGCCTCCGCCGCAGCCCGGGTCTCCAGCCGGTCGTCCGGCACCGGTTCATCGATCCGCCGCAAGGATTTCATGGCCTTCCTGTACGCAATGGCGAAGATCCAGGTGGAGAGCCTGGCCTCGCCGCGATAGCTGCCGGGACGAGTCCACACCGCCAGCATGGTGTCGTTATAGACCTCCTCCACGAGGTGCGGACGATGGATGAGGTTGATCAAAAAGCGGGTCAGGCGTGGGCGATAGTTGCGATAGAGCGCCTCGAACGCCTGGAAGTCGCGCGCGCAAATCCGGTCCATCAGCCGGGCGTCATTCTCCAAGGTCGTCCCGACGGACGCGCCCTGTTCACGATTCACGACGCCGCGACCGTTCAAATCCCAGACCTCTTGCGCTGCCACCTATGTTCCTGCGCGGGCAATTAGTGCCCCTGCGCGGCAAAAAGGTTCAACCGCCAGGGAATACAGCATGAAACCAAAGCGCGTCTAACGGGAACTATAGGAGACCAGCCCAGGACGCTTTGCTTGCCGATGATCCCGCCAGTACCCGTCGCGTTGCTTTCGATCGCCACCGCCGTGCCTGAACATTTATTGACGCAGCGCGAGGCCGCCGCGATCGCGCGCCGGCTGTTCGGGCGCAATGCGGCGTGGTTCGACGCGATCGCGCCGGTGTTCGAAAACGCCGGCATCGCCAAGCGGCACATCGCGCGTCCGCCGGACTGGTACGAGCAGGCGCACGGATGGGGCGAGCGCAACCGCGTCTATCTCGAGGTCGCCGAAGCGCTGTACGTCGAAGCGGCCGAAAGCGCGCTTGACCGCGCCGGCATCCTGGCCCGGGACGTCGATTGTCTCGTCACGGTCTCGACGACCGGAATAGCCACGCCCAGCCTGGAAGCGCGCGCCGCGAACCGGATGGGGTTTCGAGGCGACGCCGAACGCGTGCCGGTGTTCGGCCTGGGCTGTGCCGGAGGGGTCAGCGGGCTGGCGCTCGCGGCGCAGCTGGCAACGATCCGGGCCGGACGAACGATCCTGTTCGTGACGGTCGAGCTCTGCTCGATATCGATCCGCCTCGACAAGCCGGCCAAGGCCAACATTGTCGCGACCGCCTTGTTCGGCGACGGCGCCGCCGCCTGCGTATTGCGATCGGGTGCGAACGGGATTGCGACCATCGGCAGGGGTTCCCAGCTGCTGTGGCCGGACACGCTCGGCATCATGGGCTGGGACGTCGACGACCCGGGTCTCGGGGTCATTTTCGACCGCTCGATTCCGCCCTTCGTGGAGATGCATATGGGTAAAGCCGCCGCCCGGATCGCGGCGGACAGCGGCATGGGGATGGACGAGATCCACCGGTTCGTCTGCCATCCCGGCGGAGCGAAGGTCATCGCCGCGCTGGAGAGCAGCCTTCGGCTTGCCGAAGGGGCGCTGGATCACGAGCGCGCCATATTGCGCGACTATGGCAACATGTCCGCGCCGACCGCGCTGTTCGTTCTCGATCGGGTGCTCGCAGCAGGGGCGTCCGGGAATTGCATGCTCCTCGCGCTCGGCCCCGGCTTCACCGCCACCGGAGTGCCGATCCTTGCCGGTCCGGGGGCGTGACGATCCGCCACCCGGCGCCCCCGATCGGCGAAAATTTGCGAGCGGCATTGAACCAATTGCCCCGCCACGGACACCAACGATCCGCCACAAGATCTGGAAACAGGGGCTGGGAGATGTTCAAGCACACCATCGCAGCATTGCTCGCCGGAACCTCGGCTGTGATTGCCTATGAGCCTGCGATGGCGGCGCCATCCGATACGGTCGATTGGACCGGCCCCTATGTCGGTGTCCTGGTGGGCGCCACCCGCACCAAGGCCAACGGCGATTATTCGGGCTATTATCCCGGCCCGACGCCGACGCCGACCCCTACTCCGACGCCCACGCCCACGCCCACTCCGACTCCGACGCCAACTCCGACTCCAACTCCAACTCCGACGCCAACTCCGACTCCAACTCCAACTCCAACTCCGACGCCAACTCCGACGCCAACTCCGACGCCAACTCCGACCCCGACACCCACGCCCACTCCGACGCTGACGCTGGGCAGCGCAGATACGATCACCACGGGCCAGGCCGGACTCGTCGCGGGCTATAATTTCCAGATCGGCCGGGTCGTGGTCGGCGTCGAGGGAGACATCGCCTATCAGGGCAACAAGAAGAACCGGTTCAGCGAGCTTGCCGGCACGCCGATCCGCGACGTGGTCCAAATCAACTGGACGGCGCACGCCCTGGTGAGGCTGGGCTTCGACGTCAACGGATGGCTGCCCTATGTCATCGGCGGCGCCGTGGGCGCGAACGTCAAGGCCTCGCATACCGGTTTGATCAGCCCGACCGAATCATTCACCTGGAGGCAAAAGGACTTCCGGATCGCCAAAAGCTATGGCGCCGGGATCGAGCACCGGCTTGGCGGAGGCTGGTCGTTCCGTGGCGAATATCTCTACGATTATTGGTCGGCCAAACATTATGAATGGGTTCCCGGGCAACGCTATTCCGATGTCGGGCTGACCATTCACAGCTTCCGGCTGATGCTGACCAAGCAGCTCGGCGTTCCGCGCTAGCAGGATGCGAAAAAGTGGGAACCGGTCTTTCGCCAAAAATCCTGCGGCAACAAATATGCCTAAAGCGGGATGCGATTCAACCCAATCGCATCCCGCTTTAGGATAGGCCGACGATGTCTCGTATCCTCCATGTCATAGCTGCCCTGCTGCTGGCATCGCCGGCGGCGGCGCAACAGACCGGCTGGGGCGCGGCACAGCGCGTCGACGTGACGCTGTCGAACTTCAAGTTTCAGCCCGCGGTCCTGCATCTGCGATCCGGCCACCCGGTGCTTCTCCGTTTGACGAATGCCAGCGGCGGCGGCCACGATTTCACCGCGGCAAAATTCTTCGCAGCCGCCGAGATCCGGCCCGAAGATCGCGGCGCGGTGCGTCAGGGAAGCCTGGAGCTGGAAGGACATGCCACCCGCGATATCGCGGTCATACCCCGTGCGGGACGCTATCCGGTGAAATGCACCCATACCTTCCACAAGTTCATGGGGATGAGCGGCGAGATCGTGGTGGACTGAGACGTACAAAGCCTCTCGTCCCGTCCGCCGACCGCTTAGCCGCTAACCGGGCGGCCGGGATTTGACTGTCCAACTTGGGCGTCCGCATCGTCGCGTCAGTGGCGTGCAGAGTCGGAGGGGGACCTATGGTGACGGGTGGCGAAGTGGTGCGGACCGAGCCCTCCCCGTCCGGCCTCGCAGCGCACGATATCGGCGGATCCGACGAGCTCAGCCAGGGTCTGATGCTGATGCGGGCCAGCACCATGAAAGTCGTGCGCCTGCAGCTCGCCCTCGAACGCCGGGACCGCCGTGTCGCGCTCGAGGCGGTCGACGATCTCGTGCTCCTCGACGGCAAGATTCGGGATCTGCTCAACGAAATGCCGACGGGCGGCGCCGACACGCTGCTGCGGCAGCAGGTCGACCAGGAGCGGCGCGCGCTCGCGCGCGAGAAGCTGACCCTGGCCGCAGGGTTCAGCGGCCAGGCGTCGGTGCTGGACCTGCGGCCCTGGCTCGAACCTGCGCCGCCGGCCGACGCCGAGGACCATGACGCCCCTCGCTCGGTCGAGACGGAGCCGCCGCCGCTGCCCCAGATCGAAGCCGTGGCGGTCGAGGACGCGGAAGAATTGCCGCGCGCCCCCTCGCCTTTTCTGATCGCCGGCCTGCTGCTGATACCGACGATCCTGGCCTGCCTCTTCTTCCTGTTCGCAACCGCCGCGGGACAGGATGCGTGGGCCCGCTTTTCCTCAAGCCTGGGAGCTTTGTGATGATAGTGAGCGATGGCCCGCTGCGGGCCAAGGCAGTCGAGGCCTATGAAGCCATTCCCTCGCTCGACACCCACGGCGAGCTGACGCGGCTGATCCTGGCGGAAGTCACGCTTCTGACGGAGAAATACCGGCACGTGAGACGCCACGACGTCCCCCATATCGAAGAGCTCGCCGGACTGCTCGATGTGCTCTGGCAGGAAGTCCAGGCCGACCTTGCCAGCCCGGAAATCCAGGCACATTGACGGCCGGCTCGGCCGTAAATTTCTGTTAACCCGCGTCCTTTAGCGTGCCGCGCCAACGGCAAAAGCCAAAGGGGCGGGGATATGTACGTGATCAAGATCGATCCGTGGCGGCATCGCGTGGAATTCGCCTTCTCGGGCGTCTATTCGGAGGTGGAGCTGAACCGGTTCGACCGCGCGATGATGGCGGCGGCGCTAAAGGCCAAGGGCGAGGCCGACCATTTCGACATCGTCGCCGATTTCAGCGAATCGTCGGTCATGCCCCAGAAACATGCCGGCGACAGCGAGCGCCGCGCGCGCTGGTGCAAGGCCAAGGGCCTGCGCCGCTCCGCCAACATCACCCCGAGCGCGCTGATGCGGCTGCAGATCGAGCGCGTCACCAAGGATCCCGACATGCGCTGCTTCGCGACCCGCGCCGAAGCCTTGAGCTGGCTCGACCAATAAACGAGCCTTTGCGCGTTCAGGGAATGCGGCGCTCGGCCTCCGCCTCCTTGCGACGCTCCGCGCGCGCCTGCTCGATGAGCCGGGTCATGCAGCCGGAAGCGCCGCCGGGACCGACCGGCGAGCAGCTGGCGATGCCGCTGGCGCCAACCATTTCGAGCCGCTCGGCCTTATAGGCCCAGGCTTCGTGGTCGCCGGTCAGCGAGTCCGGCTTGCGGAAGCGTTCGGGAAGTCGGTAACGGTCGTCCTCCGGGCGCCGCGCGCAGACGACGATGTCGTCACCCGATGTCCGCGGACAGGGATCGGTGCCGTAGACGATGATGCGGCGAATGCCCGCACGGTCGACCGACGACACGCTTTGCGCGCC
Source organism: Allosphingosinicella sp. (assembly GCA_035248285.1). Classification (GTDB taxonomy): domain Bacteria; phylum Pseudomonadota; class Alphaproteobacteria; order Sphingomonadales; family Sphingomonadaceae; genus Allosphingosinicella. The sequence goes on from DATFHP010000121.1 coordinate 19,670, forward strand.
CGCCGAGGACGCCGCGAGTGCCGCGCCGGCAAGGGCGGCCGAGAGAAGCAATTCGAAGCGCATGGGCAAGAGACTCGCATCGCGGGGGGTAAGCCTAGCCGTTCCAGTTTCCGCTCGCCAGTGCGGCACGGCTTGGCGCGCCGCTTCAGGCCAAGGGCTGCGTGGCCGGCAGCTCGGGCGCACGGCGCCGCTTCCTTTCGCGCAGGGCCGTGTAGAGGCCGCTGCCGGCGATCAGAACGGCCCCGGTTACGGTGTTGAAGGTAGGACTCGTGCCGAACAGCAGCCAGCCGAGCATCAGCGCGGCGAGCAGCTGGAGATAATCGAACGGCGTCAGCACCGAAACCGGCGCGACCTGAAGCGAGGCCGTCATCAATATCTGGCCGATGCCGCCGAACAGCGCGCCCGCGGCGAGGATCATGAGGGTCGACCAGGATTGGGGCGTTCCGAACAGCAGCACCATGACCAAGCCGACGGCTATGCAGACGGTCAGGAACCAGAAGACGATGGCGGCGACGCTCTCCCGGCCGCCGAGATGGCGCAGCGTGACGGAGACGCCGGCCGTCCCGAGCGCGGAGCCAAGCGCGACCGCGATCCCGAGCGGCGCGACCGCCGTGGCGACCGCGCCCGGCCGCGTCACCACGACGACTCCGGCAAAGGCGACCAGCGCTGCGATCCAGCGATGCAAGCCGACATGTTCGCGAAGGATCAGCCAGGACAGGAGCGTGGCGAAGATCGGACCGGTGAACATGATCGTGGTCGCCTCGGCGAGCGGCAGCAGGACCAAGGCCTCGAAGGTGAAGATCATCGAAACGACGCCGATCGTGCTTCGGCCGATATGCGCCTTCGCGCTGTTGACCGCGAAAGCGCGAATGCCGTGGCGCGGAAGAATCCAGACGAGGATGACGGGAAGCCCGAACAGGGCGCGATAGAAGAAGATCTCGGGCAGGCGCGCGCCATGCGTGGCGGCGAGCTTGAACAAGGCGGACATCAGCGAGAAGGCGCCGCCGCTGGCGATGCGGAGCATGATTCCGCGCGTTGTGTGGACGGAGCTGTCAGGCATGATGGCGCTGTGACGGCTGCGCGCGGCTTTGCCAAGGATCGTCCCAATTCGCGCGCGGGACGGCACCCCGGTTAAGCTTCTAAATCCCGGCGTTTCCCCGGGGATTTGAAATTTCCGGGGAAAAAGTCCATAGCTGGCCGGCACCTGTCGCGCATGCCGGTCTCGTGGCATTCCCGCCCCTGTTCCTCATTCGCTTGCGTGGCAGCCGGGTGCAGCCAGCCCTCCCGTACATTCCGGGCCACGGGCGAACCCGAAGGGAGGACCATGTCGACACACGCGGATTATTATCTGGCCCGCGCCGCCGAAGCGCGTCGCGACGCGGAAGCCGCCACCCTCGCCAACGTGCGCGAGCGCTGCCTTCGTTCGGAGGCGGCCTGGAAGGAAATGGCCGCCCGCGCCGCCCGCACCGACCGGATGCGCAGCGAAGCCGAGGCGCAGAAGGCGGCGCTGCTGGCCCAGAAGGAACAGGAGCAGATCACCGTCGTCGCGGTGGAATGAACCCGGCCTTGCGGGCACATTGAACATCGAACGGAGCCATGTCGGACGCGAAACACGAAGGCGGATGCACCTGCGGCGCGGTGCGCTACCGGCTTTTGGACACGCCGATGTTCGTCCATTGCTGCCATTGCGCCAAATGCCAGACCGAGACCGGCACGGCCTTCGTGCTCAACGCCCTGATCGAGGCGGATCGCGTCGAGACGCTCGCAGGCGTTCCCGAACCGCGGCTGGTGCCCACCGACAGCGGCCGCGGCCAGCAGATCTGGCGCTGCCCCACCTGCCTGGTGGCGCTGTGGAGCAATTACCGCGGCACCGCCGACGTGCTTCGCTTCGTGCGGATCGGAACGCTCGACGAGCCCGGTGCGCTCAGGCCCGACGTCCATATCTACACGCGCTCGAAGCTGCCCTGGGTGCAGCTGCCCGACGCCGTCCCGGCCTTCGAGGCCTTCTATGAATTGGACCAGCTGTGGCCCGCGGAAAGTCTCGCGCGGCTCAACCGGGCGACGGGCAGATAGCCCCTATTCGGCGGCCGCTTCGACCACCACGTCGCTGCGCAGCGAATTGGCGATGAAGCAGCTTTCATGGGCCTTGTCGTGGAGCTGCTCCAGCTCCTCGGCGCTGGGCTGCTTGCCGGCGAAGACGATCGCCGGGCGAAGACGGATGGTCAGCAGCGCGATGCGCCCGCGATCGTCCTTGCCGACCTCTCCCACCGCGTCGTCGCGATAGCTTTCAACCGTGAGGCCGGCGCGCCGCGCCAGATCGAGGAACCAGAGCATGTGGCAGGAGGATGCCGAGGCGACGAGCGCCTCCTCGGGATCGACTCCCGCCGGATCGGACATCGGCACCGGCACCACATGCGGCGAGGAGGAAGCGGGTACGATCGCGCCGCCGTCGAAGCGCCATTGGTGCGCCCGGCTGTAGCGGCCGGTGGAGAATTGGCCGTCCGATCGCCAGACGATCAACGCATCATGTTTGGCCATCGTCATTCTCCCTTTCGTCCCAACGGCAGGCGCCGCATTGGCATCAGCGGACGCAGGTCGCCGCGCCACCGAAGCCGAACGCCAGAGCGGCCGCATGAGCACCACAATCATCGCGACCGCCGCGATGACGATCTCCATGGGTAGGGACATGCTGGCCGGTTGTAACCCACTGCGGCGCGCGGCGAAATCCATGCTTTGGCTGCCGGGCGGTCGAGTTTGTCGGGGAGGTGGGAGCAAATCCCCCAAAAAGCTAATGGGGGCTGGTGTTGCCACCAACCCCCACTGTCCTGGCTCAGGTCGCCGTGCCTGGGTTCAACACGGCGCGCCTGGGTTCAGGCGGTGGGTTTTCGCCAAGGCCGAAGCCCTGGCGAATACCCGATAGCAGCGCCTCTGTCCGAAGACTGCGGCTCTGCCGGGCCATGGCCGGATCCTGGCGCCTTGCCGATGCCGAAGCATCTGCCGGCCATCATTCTCCTTCAGCCGCCCTGCCCGTGCAACCGACTGTTTTCGTTGCCGAAATGCCTGCTGCACTTGCCTGGCTTCAGACCGGTTCTCCGTTTCCGGAGGGACCGCTTCGGCCATGGAACGAAGGTCTCATGGCCGCCCGAGTCGCACAAGCGGAATCTGCCTGTGGATAAGGTGGATATTGGGGATAAGTCGGCTCTTCCCGAAACGGTCCGGCGCGACCGGTTGCGTCAACCCTTCTTGCCCGCCCGCGGCGTCGCGGCCTTGGCCGTCTTGACCGTCCTGGGCTTCGCCTTCGCCCCGACCTTCACCTTTGCCTTGGGCTTCGGCGCCTTGGGCTTTGCCGCCTTGGCAGCGCCGCCCAAATCGTAGGAAGCGACGATCCGCGTCGCGATTTCCCCGGCCGCGACGGCAAGCGCCAGGCCCAGCCGATTCGCCCCGGTGGCGGCTTTGGTGGCGGCCTTGCCGGCCTCGATCGCCGCCGAAGCCGCATCGCCGCTCGCCTTGGCCGCCGATCCGCCCTTCTTGCCGCCGAGCGCACCGGCGCCGGCGAGCAGCGCCGCCGCCAGCGTCTCGCTGACCATCGGGTGATTGGCGAAGCGCATCACCGGCGCGATCGCGCCGCGCAGCTCCTTGCCGATCTTGACGCCGGCAATCTCCTTGGGGAGCTTGGGCCCCTTCGCCGAAGCGTCGCTCGTTTTCTTCTTTGGCATCGCCGCTCACCTCATCCATCGTGGGGAAGGGATTCGTTACTGCATTGGACCTGGGGTCCGGGCCCTAAAATGACAGGAAGCGGCGGATCACGCCAGCTCCCGTGCCGCTTCCAGCACGTCCTGCGCGTGACCAGGCACTGTCACCTTGCGCCAGATGCGATGGATGCGCCCGTTGCGGTCGATGAGGAAGGTCGAACGCTCGATACCCATATATTTGCGTCCATACATGCTCTTTTCGACCCAGGTGCCGAAGGTTTCGCAGGCGCAGCCGTCGACGTCTGAGGCCAGCGACACCTTGAGGCCATGCTTGTCGATGAACTTGCGGTGCTTCCTGCGGTCGTCCCTGGAGACGCCGAGCACCCAGGTTCCGGCATGCTCGAATTCGTCGCTGAGGTCCGTGAAGTCCTTGGCCTCGCGCGTGCAGCCGGTGGTGTCGTCCTTGGGATAGAAATAGAGCACCAGCTTCTGGCCCCGGAAATCGGTGGGGCTGATCGGCTGTCCCTCGAGCCCCTCCAGCTTCACGTCGGGTACGCGGTCGCCTTCCTTGAGCATCTCAATCCTCCGATGAAGCGACTTGGCTCCAATATGCCGCCACAACCTGCCGCGCCGCGTCGTGCGCCGCAAGCAGGCTGTTCCAATCGTCGAACCCGCACGCCCGCGCGACCAGCGCACGGCTGGCTTCCGGCGGCTCGGCCGCAGCCGGGCAGACCAGACGCAACATGACCAGCATCCGCGTCAACAGCGCATGCGCCCCGGCGATCCCGTCCGGGGCCAGACCGGCGTCGGCGAGCGCGGCGATCGCACCGGCGAGCCGCGGCGTCAGGCCGATGCGGTGGCGCAGCTGCTGCACCTGCAGCGCGAATTCGAGGTCGACCAGTCCGCCGGCACCGAGCTTGACGTCGAAAGGCCCGGTGGGCGCCTTGTGCTTGGCGATATCGGCGCGCATCCGCACCGCGTCGGCGACCAGCCTGGCCGGATCGCGGTCGCGGCGCAGGACCGTGTCGACCACCTCTTCCAACGCGCGCCTCGCCGCGGCGGAACCGTAGACCGGCCGGGCCCGCGTCAGCGCCATATGCTCCCACGTCCAGGCCTGTCCGCCCTGATAGTCGGCAAAGCTCGGCAGCGACACTGCGAGCAGGCCCTGGGCGCCCGACGGACGAAGCCGGGTATCGACCTCGTAGAGCGGGCCGGCAGCGGTCGGCACGCTGAGCGCGGCGCTGACCCGCGGCGCAAGCCGATTGAAATAGTCGGTTGCGCGAAGCCGCTTCGCGCCGTCCGACTGCGCTTCATGGGTGCCGGTGAACAGATAGATGAGATCGAGGTCGGACGCATGGGTGAGCGCGCCGCCGCCGAGGCGGCCCAGCCCCAATATCGTCAGCTCGGAGCCCGGCACGCGGCCATGGACGGCCTCGAATTGGCGCACCGCCGCATCGGTGAGTATTTCGATCGCGGCCTCGGCGACGCGCGCATAGCCGGCGGCGACGTCGAGCGGGTCGCTCGATCCCACCACCAGCTGCACGCCGAGCGCGAAGCGACGCTCGTTGACCTTGCGGCGGACGCGGTCGAGCAAGGCCTGATAATCCTCGCCGCCGCGCTCGGCGCGGGCGAGCTCGGCGGCGATCGCCGCGACCGAACCCGCCGGCTCGAAGGCGCTGGCGTCGATCAAGCCGTCGAGCAGCTCCGGCCGGCGTCCGAGCGCTTCGGCGAGCGCCGGCGCATGTCCGAGCACCTGCGCCAGGACGCGGGTCAGCGCCGGCTGCGCTTCGAGCAGCCGGTAGAAGTTCACGCCGCTCGGCAGCTTGACGACGATGTCGTCGAAACGGTTCATCGCGCTGGCCGAGGCAGGCGTGGCGCCGATCGCTTCGGCAAGCTGTGGAAGCATCGCCTCGAACGCCTCGCGCGCCGTCGGCGTGCGCAGCGAACGCGCCTTGCCGGCCCGCCAGCCCTCGATCCGCATCCGCGCCGCGATCGGATCCTCGAAGCCGGCACCGCCGAGCCACGCCTCCAACGCACCGCGCTCGGCCGGCAGGCGCCGCGCGGTCTCGCCGCCAAGCTGATCGTAGACCGCCGCCACCTGCTCGATCGCCGGACGCAGCAGCGCGAGCAGCGCCTCGCCGTCCTCCAGGCCGTGCAAAAGCGCGACATTGTCCAGCGCCGCCGGATCGCGAGGCAGGCTGTGGGTTTGACGGTCGTCGACCATCTGCAGCCTATGCTCGACGGTGCGCTGCAGGCGATAGGCCCGGCTCAGCGCCGCGCCCTCCGCGGGCGTGATGCGCCCCGCCGCCCCGAGCGCGGCAAGCGCATCGAGCGTCGCCGGGGCACGCAAGGCGGGATCGCGCCCGCCGTGGATCAATTGGTGGATCTGGGCGAAGAACTCGACCTCGCGGATGCCGCCGCGGCCGCGCTTCAGATCATAGCCCGGCCCGAAGCTCTGGCCCTGCGCATAATGGTCGCGGATGCGCGCCGTGATCGACCGAATCTCCGCCACGGCGCCGAAATCGAGCGAGCGCCGCCACACGAACGGATGGATCGAATCGAGGAAATAGGCGCCGAGCGCCGGATCGCCGGCCACCGCGCGGGCGCGAATGAAGGCGGCACGCTCCCAGGGCAGCGCGGACGATTCATAATAGCTGATGGCGGCGTCGACCGGCAGCGCGATCGGCGTCACGTCGGGCGAAGGCCGCAACCGCAGATCGACGCGGAACGCATAGCCGTTCGAATCCCGCTTTTGCAGCAGCTCGACGATCCGCTGTCCGATCCGGACCGCCGCTTCGCGCGGATCCTCGCGGGCTTTGACGGGCAGCGCGCCCGGGTCGAACAGGAACAGCAGATCGACATCGGACGAATAATTGAGCTCGCGGCTGCCGTGCTTGCCCAAGGCGATGACCGCGAAGCCGGCGCCTGTCGCACCCGGCGTGCGCTCGGCGATGGCGGCGCGAAGCGCGGCCTCGATCGAGCGGTCGGCGAGATCGGACAAGAGGCCGCAGACCTGTTCGAGGGTCAATATGCCGGCCAGATCGCCGACCGCCGCGGCCAGGGCGAGCCCGCTACGCTCGACGCGCAGCGCCGCGGCGAGGTCGGGCGCCTCGCGCCCCGCTTCGGCCGCCGCCGCCACTGCGCGCTCGACCGAGCCTTCGGCGAGCGCTTCGGCCACCGCCGGCTGCGCATGCCATTGCAGACGCAGGAAAGGCGAGTGCCCGCGCGCGCGATCGATCGCCGCGGCCAGTCGCGCCTCAGGCGCAGCGATGTCGATTGGCTCCATTATGCAACAGTCTGAGATTGATCCATTTTAGATGCGCAACGGTTGCAACCGGCCACAAAGACGTTCGTTGACTTCGCGTGGATACTCTCAACTCAACGCAAGATGCCATGGTCAGCGCCTCGTGCCGACGCTTCATAAAGGTCGCGGTGCCCGGCCGGCATGCCGGCGTCGGCGATGCCTTGCGTTCGGCCTTCGCGATGGACGGCGAGCAACGCTCGCTGCGCCCGTTCGAGGATCTGCTGGCCTCGCTCGACCGCAAGAGCTGACCATCCTTTCAAACATTGGCCTTTCGAGCATTGGCCTTCCGAGCGCTGGCCCGTTCGAACGATAGCCCGGTGGGTGCAATCCGAAACGTCAGGGCTCGCGGTCGCGGCTGAGTTCATCGACTTCGCGCATGATGCTCTGCAAGGCGGTGCGATTGCCGTCGGTCTCGTGCTCGCGGCGGGAAGGCAGCTTGCCTTCGGTCAGCAGCGCCTCGAGCGCGACGCGGCCGCGCGCCACGCGGCTCTTGATCGTGCCGACCGCGCAACCGCAGATTTCCGCCGCTTCCTCATAAGCGAAACCGCCGGCGCCGACGAGGATCAGAGCCTCGCGCTGCGGCTGCGGCAAATGCATCAACGCGCGCTGCATGTCGCCGAGCTCGACGTGGCGATCCTGGCTCGCCGGCGCGGCGAGCAGCTTGGACGCCGTGATCTCGTCCCATTCGCCCTTGAAGCGAGCGCGGCGCATCTGGCTGAGGAACAGATTGCGAAGGATGATGAAGGTCCACGCACGCATGTTGGTGCCGGCCTGGAAACGCTTGCGCGCCGCCCAGGCCTTGAGCAAGGTTTCCTGGACCAGATCGTCGGCGAGGTCGCGGCTGCCGGACAGCGAGCGGCCGAAGGCGCGCAGATGCGGGATGACCTGCGCGAGCTGATCCTTGAACTCGTCGTCGGGCAGCGGAACAAGGATGATCTCGTCCGCATCGTCATCCGTCAATGCCGGCTTTTCGCCCGCCATGCAGCTGCCCCCTGGGGTGATCTTGGATAATGATGATGCCCGCAACCCGTTCGTCACGATGCCGCCTTCTTCCCGTACGTAGGTGTTCAGCGTGCGACAAACAATATGAGCGCGAAGAGCAGAATGACGAGCGCCAACCCGATGCCAAGGGCATAGCGCGTGACGTGGGGCGTGGTCCCGGAGCGAGCGTCGGTGGTGCTGATATGCTGTTCGCCGTCGTCCATGAGGGTGCCCGGTCCTTTCATCTGCCGCGAGAGCCGCAACGTCTGCTTGGCGTGCCGGGTTCCGCCTCGGGGTCGAAACTCTAGGCCGGCACGGTCGCGGTATCGAAGAACAAGGCCTGGGCAATCGCGGCCTTGACCGTCGAGCGCTGGAACGGCTTGGTGATGAGGAAGGTAGGCTCGGGCCGCTCGCCGGTGAGCAGCCGCTCGGGAAAGGCGGTGATGAAGATCACCGGCACCGAAAATTCGGTCAGGATATCCTTCACCGCATCGATCCCGGAACTGTCGTCGGCAAGCTGGATGTCGGCGAGCACCAGGCCCGGACGGCGCGCCATCGCCTGCGCGACGGCTTCGTCACGAGTCACGGCAACCCCGGTGACGATATGGCCGAGATCGCGCACGATCGTCTCGATATCCATGGCGATGATCGGTTCGTCCTCGATGATCAGCACCTCGGCCCGAGTCTGCCGCTCGATCTCGGCCAGCGCCTCGGAGACGAGCGCATCGACCTCGTCCGGCGTCGCATCGATGAGATAGCCGGCATCCTCGGGCGTGAAGCCTTCCATCGCCGTCAGCAGCAGCGCCTGGCGCGACAAGGGCGTGATCCTGGAAAGCCGCGCCTGGGCGATCCCTTCGGGATCGTTCATCCCCGAATCGCCAGGATTCTCTTCGATATTCGCCGACGACCAGATGGCGTGGAACGTCCGATAGAGCCCCAACCGCGGATCGACGTCGCGTGGGAAATCGTCGGGGGCGGCGACGATCGCCTCCAGCGTGGCGCGCACGAAGGCATCGCCATGATTCTGGCTGCCGGTAAGCGCGCGCGCATAGCGACGCAGAAAGGGAAGATGCGGCGCGAGATCCTGACCGAGCGACATGCGTTGCGACTCCTATCCGAAATGACTCTATTGAGTGGCCGGCTGCGGCATTGCAAGCCACCGGCGCACCCGCGCAGCGCCCAGGGTTCGCGTCTCGATACTGCCCAACCCGCGCCACACGAAGATGTGGAACCAATCACGGAGTTTTTTGTTTCCACGACACCGCGGGCGGCCTATGCCCCCCGCGAAAGTGGGGTCTGTTCCATCAGGTTCGGCGGCAGGTCAGCTGGACGGACAGGCATGTCTTGGCTGCGCGGGCGCGGCTGTTGGCCGCGAGGGGTGATTATATTGAGCTTGCAGGATGACAGGGAGAGCGGTCGGCGCCGCAAGTCCGGCCCCGCCCATGAAACCGATTCATCCCCGGTCCCGCGCCGCAAGCGCCGCAAGCTGTCGGACGAGCCCGAGATCGGCAGCGCGCTCCGCTCGATCTACGACAAGGCCCTCGAAGAGACGATTCCCAGGGAGATGCTCGATTTGCTGGGCAAGCTCGATTAGGCCTCGGCCCGGACATTGCCGCGATAGGGTTTGGACCCTAAGTCTGCGTCGAAAGACGCTCGATATACAGTGAACGGCGACAACTTCGGCTGGATTGCATCGCAATTCTCTCGGCTTTCGACCGGAGTGAAGATGCTCCTCATCCTGAGCGTGGGTTTGTTCCCGCTCGGCGTGATCGCGATTCTCGCTTCGGTCCAGAGCGCGCAGCAGAACCGGGCGGACCGGTTCCAGGAGGTCCAGACCGAGCTCGACTATCAAGCTCAGCACCTCGACGCGGCGATCGCGCGCAGCGTGCTGACGATCAGGGCGGCAAGCGCGGCCATTGCGGTGATCGACGACAAATCGCGGGTGTGCGAGCGCACCCTGGCGCGCCTCGCGGCAACGCAGATGATGCGCGGCTCCTATGCGCTTTACGGCGACAAGGGGAGGCTGCGCTGCGCGACGCCGGGCTATGTGCCGCCGACCCTAACCGCGGGCGAGGCCAATGGAACCCGCATGCTGCTGACCGATGACGGCGCCTTGCGGTTCATTCTCTACGGAGGACAGGGCGATATCGAAGCGATCGGCGAATATCTGCGGCCCGCCGTGACCGAATTGGTCGAGGGATCGCCGACAGCCTATGAAGGCAAGCTCGAGCTCGTTCAGGAAAGCGGCGTCATGCTGTTGCGCAACGCGGCGCGGCGTGGCCCGCTGATGCGCACGATCGTGCTTGCGAACCCCATCGCGGGCGGCCAGTTGCAGCTCCGCATCACGACCGCCGTGGTGCCGATCAGCGCGGCGGAGCTGTTGCTGATCCTGCTGCCGGTGGTGATGTGGGTCGCGGCAGCGGTGATCGGCTGGCTGATCGTCGACCGCCTGCTGCTGAAGCCGCTGGTCCGGATGCAGCGCGCCGTCGCGTCCTATCGGCCCGGCGACCAGCGCCTGGATCTGCCCTTTATCGCGACGCCGGCGCGCGAGATCGGCGAGCTTGGGGAGGCGTTCGATCAGGTCACGCGCACCGTCGCGCGTCATGAAGCCGACCTCGAAGCAGCGGTCGACCGCCAGACGCGCCTCGTCCGCGAAGTCCATCACCGGGTGAAGAACAATCTTCAAGTGGTGGCCTCGCTGCTCAACCTCCACTCGCGCAGCTCGCCGAACGACGAGGTGGCGGCCGCTTATGCCTCGATCCAGCGCCGGGTCGACGCGCTGGCGGTCGTGCATCGCAACCATTATGCCGAGCTCGAGGACAATCGCGGGGTCGCGCTCAAGCCCCTGGTCTCCGAACTCGCCGCCAATTTGCGCGCGACCGCGCCCCGATCGGCCGCGGCGATGGCGATCAGCCTCAACGTCGAAGCGGTCTCCGTCACCCAGGACGTCGCCGTATCGATCGCCTTCCTGATCACCGAAATGGTGGAATTCGCCATGTTCAGCGGCGCGCCGGCGGTGCGCATCCGAGTCGCCGCCGATCAGCCTGCCGCGGCCGTGCTGACGATCGAATCGGCAAGCCTCCGCCAGGGGGCTCCGCACGATCCCCATCTGTTCGAGCGCTTCGACCGGGTCGTCACCGGCCTCTCGCGGCAGCTGCGCGCGAGCATGACCAGGGACGGTGAAGTGGGATCCTATTCGCTGCCGATCGCGGTGCTGGACAAGGCCGGCTGACAGAGGAGCCCGGCGTCCTGAAGCGCCCGGCAGTCGATTTCATCGGGCATTTTCGCTTCACGCCGGACCGCCGCCAGGGGCTCACGTCCTCTGTTTGCAGTGTTTTTGCCGGCCGCAAAAAAATTTTGGGCAAAATGGAACCCCGGCGCTGCTGCCACGTTCTGCACCTTGGATAGTGACCTTTTGCCCCCCCGCTCTCGCTATCCAAGACATGGGCCCGGACGCGCCAACCTCCCCCCCGGTGGCGTCTCCGGGCCCAATATTTTTGTACCAATCGCTCCAGCCTTTTGGCACAACGCGCCGTCGTGACGCGGGTGGAACCAAGCGCATTGGAGCGCATTTACTCTTGATCTTGTGCCTGCCACCCCGGCGTCAGGCATCTCGTTCCTATTTTGGGGAGACTTATCATGGTTCGTAAGATCGTCGCGATCATCGCCGTTACCGGCAGCCTGGCGCTTGCCGGGTGCAACACCGTCGAGGGCGCCGGCAAGGACGTCAAATCGGCCGGCCAGGCGGTCGAAAACGCCGCCAAATAACTTTTTTCGTTCCCCGGGAAAGGCGCCGTCCGTCGCGACGGCGCCTTTCCTTTTGCGCCGCGCACGGGTCGCAGGGCTGATGACGGCGCGAGAGCCTTTCTCGAGGACCGCCGTAGCGGTCCTTCCGATGTCATGCCGCGAATGTGCGCGCTACCGACCTCAGCTCCTCGATCAGAAGCTCGGCGGCGGGGGATAGCGCCGCGCTGCGGCGACGCGAGATTCCTATGGCGGCGGACAGCGGCAATTTGACCGGCAGGCTGGCAAAGGCGCCCCGATCCGCATCGCTCTCCAGCAGCGAAGCGGGCCAGGCGCCCAGCAGATCGGTGTTCTGTATCAGGTGGCGATTGGTAAGCGTGGATACCGACTGGACGCCACATTGAAGCTGGCTGATGCCCGCGTCGTGGAACGCCTTGTCCAGCTGACGTCGCAGCGTGGTTTGGGGCGGCGGCAGGATCCATTCTTGCATGGCCAGTTCGTCGATGCCGATCGACTCTCTTGCGGCCAACGGATGATCGGCCCGCGCCACGATGTGGATCGCCTCGGAATAGAGTGTTTCGCGCTCTATCTCCTCGCGATGGCGAAACTCCGACAGGCGGCCGACGATGAAATCGAGTTCCCCCGCGAGCAGCCGGGGCACCAACAGGTCGTTGGTCCCTTCGATCACCTCCACCATGACCTTGGGCCGGGTCGCGCGGAGCCGGGCGATGCCGGCCGGCAAGAGCGCGCTCGCCGCCGACAGCAAGGTGCCCGTCACAATTCGGCCGCCCGCGCCCCGGACCAGGTCTTCGATCGATTGCCCGGTATGGGCCAGCTGGACGAGGAGCAACCGGGCCTGGCCGATCAATGCCGCGCCCACATCGGTAGGCAGAACGCCGCGATTGGTGCGCTTGAACAGCTCGACCCGAAGCTCTTCTTCAAGATGCTGGAGCAGCTTGGTCGCGGTCGGCTGCGACATGTTGAGCTGATGCGCGGCCCGCGACAGGCTGCGCGTTTCGCCGAGGACGACCGCCAGCCGCAGATGCTTCAAGTCGATACGAAAATCGAACGCTTCCGCGATGTGCAAGCTCATGTTCTATTTTATCGCATCGAAGGACCGCGGACAACGTGCTGTTCCCGCCGGCTGCGCGAGAAAGCGTCTCGGTTCGTTCCGAGCCGTGGCGACAAGCGGGCCGCTACGCCGGTACCGGGGCGGCGATGGCAAAGAAATCCAGTGCATTCTCCCCCATGATCTTCTTCTTGGTCGTCTCAGGCAGCGCGGAATGGCGAACAAGCGCGCCGAACTCCCTCTCGCCAAGCGGAAACGGATAATCGGTGCCGAACATGATCCGATCCTCTCCCATCTGGTCCACCAGGAACGACAGCGCGCTGGTGCTGAACACCGCCGAGTCCACGAAGAGGCGGTCCAGATAGGCCGACGGCGGCTTCGGGCAATCCTTACGCACGATGTCCCGTTCATGCCAGGCATTCTCGGCGCGGCCCAGCAGGTAGGGAAAGCTGCCGCCGCCATGCGCGAAGCAGATTTTCAGATTGGGCGAAAGGCGTTCGAAGGCTCCGGAAAGAATGAGGCGGAGTATCGAGAGATGGGTCTCCGCAGGCATGCTCACGAGCCAGGGAAGCATATATTTCGCTGCGCGAGGCGAGCCCGTCAGCATCATGTCCCAAGGATGCACCAGAACCGCCGCATCCAGATCGGCGCAATGGTTGAGGAAGGTGAGAAGCGCCGGGTCGTCGAGATCCCGATCCCGGACGTGATTGCCTATCTGGACGCCGATATGGCCGTTGGCGATCGAACGGCTCAACTCCGCACAGGCGGCATCGGTGTCCTGCAGGGGCACCTGGCATATGGCTTTGAGTCGCCCCTTGCCGTCGGTGCACAGCTTGAGGGCCTCGTCATTGAAAAGGCGTGCGACATCCGCGGCATGCTCCGCGGGCTGATCGTAGGCGAACAGCACCGGCGTCGCGCAGAGGATCTGGATGTCGACACCGAAGCGATCCATCTCCTCCAGCCGTACAGCCGCGTCCCAGCATGCATCGTAGACCGGGCGAAACTCCCTGTCGCCGATCATCACCGTCGCCGCACGCGGTCCGTCGTGGCGCATCCATGGCCAGTCGGGCGTTCCGAACCGCTGCGCCAGATCGGGCCAGCTCCTGGGAAAGAAATGCGTGTGGATATCGACGATCATCGGCTGCCTTTCACAGCGTGGCCCACCCCGGGGGAGGCGTTTTGCCCGGGTGGACGGAACCGCAGGCCCGGCAGGTGCGCCGCTCCAAATCCGCATAAAAGGCGTCGAACAGGGGCGGCAGATCCTTCACGATATCCTCCAGAACGATCTCGACACGCGCCACCCGCTCCCCGCATTCGAAGCAGAACCACTCGAAGCCGTCGCACATCCCGGACGCGCGCGCGCCTTCGATGACCAGACCGATGGAATCCGGTTGGGGCCGCTGCGGCGAATGCCTGACGTGCGGCGGCAGCAGGAACACCTCCCCCTCACGGATCGGCACGTCGCGTATCGCGCCCGCCTCATGCACCTTGAGGATCATGTCGCCCTTGAGCTGGAAGAAGAATTCCTGGACGGGATCGTCGTGAAAATCGACGCGCTGATTGCCGCCGCCGATGATTTGAACCACCACGCCGGACTTGTCGTCGAACAACAGCTTGTTCGAAACCGGCGGCTTCAAATCGGCGCGGTTCTCGTCGAGCCAGCGGGCAAGATTGAACGGGGCCGGATAGGCTGGATCATACATGCTCTTGTCCCCGCGCGAGCGGCGCATAGGCCACCGCCTTCATTTCGATAAGGAGATGCGGATGCGGCAGCGCGCGCACCGCGACGGTCGTCCGCGCCGGACCATCTTCCGAGAAGAAGGTCCCGTACACGCGATTATAGGCCTCGAAATCCGCCATGTCGGCGAGGAAGGTGGTGATATCGATCACATCGTCCAGGCTCGACCCTGCCGCGGCGAGGATTTTGCCGATATTCTCGATCACCGCCCGGGTCTGCGCTTCGATGTTCAGCAGAAGATCGCCTTCCTCATTCCACTCCGCGCCTGCGAAACTGCCATCCTTCCGGCGGCTGCTGGTGCCCGAAACGAAGATGAAGTCGCCCGCGCGCCGATAATGGGGGAATGCGCCCCTCGGCTGGGCCAGACCGACAATGACCTCGCTGTCACGCCTCATCGGATGATCCCCTCACCGAAAAGGAAGCGGTGCCCAGCCGCTCGACGGCGAGATGGACCCGCGCCCCAGGGTTCAGCGCGATGGCGGCCGTCGCGCCCCCGGCCAACACGATCGACCCCGCGGGCAAGCCCCCGCCATATTGCGCCAGCAGGCGCGACGCCGCGGCGAGCGAAAGCAAGGGATCGCCCAGAATGGCCTCGCTCGACACCTCCACCCTTTGCTCATCGACGCTGAAGACCATGGCCAGATCGCTGAGATCGGCTGCCGGCCCGGTCCATTGTCCGATGACAAAGGCCGAAGACGAACTGTTGTCGGCAATCACGTCGCCGAGGGAGAAGCGAAAGTTCTGATAGCGACTGTCAATGATCTCGATGGCCGGCGCGACCGCGGCAACGGCTTTCAGCGCCTGCGCGGGTGTCACCGCACCCTCCAGCGCATCGCTCAGCAGAAAGGCGATCTCCGGTTCGGCGCGAGGATGGATGAAGCGGGCCAAGTCGATCGCGGCCCCCTCCTCGACCTGCATCGCATCGGTGAGATAGCCGAAGATCACGTCGGAGATACCCATCTGGATCATCTTGGCGCGGCTGGTGAACCCCATTTTCACGCCCACGACGCGCTCCCCGCGCTCGACACGAAGGGCGATCGATGCGGCCTGAATGGCATAAGCCCGCTCGGTCTCGAGTTCCTCCTGTTGCGAAAGCTGCGCGACCGGCGTGGCCAGGCGGGCCGCCTGGTCCAGCGTTTCCGCGGCCGAGCGTATCTCGATCGTCATCGGCGCGTTCCTGCCGCCAAGAAGGCGCCGGCCGTTCGCGAATGCGAAATCTCGCCTGCATCGACGGCGCGAACCATCTCGATCAAAGCTTGATGCATATGTTCACGGTCTCGCTGTAAAAAGACAAAGAGTGCAACCCGCCCTCACGTCCGATACCCGAAAGCCGGACCCCGCCGAACGGCGTTCGCAGGTCCCGTAAGAACCAGGTGTTCACCCAGGCGACGCCCACTTCCAGCTTGCGCGCCACGCGATGGGCGCGGGAAAGATCCCGGGTCCACACCGCGGCTGCGAGCCCGTACCGGCTGTCGTTCGCCAGAGCGATCGCTTCCTCCTCGCCGTCGAACGGCGCGACGTGGGCGATCGGCCCGAAAATCTCTTCCTGGAGGCAGCGGGCTTCCTGAGCCAGGCCCGTGATGATGGTGGGCTGCACCCAGCAGCCGGCGTCGCGCGCGTCGCCGAACCGCGGGATGCCGCCGCCCGTGACGACGTCCGCGCCTTCGTTCCTGGCCAGCGCATAATAGCCGACCACCTTGTCGCGATGCGCGTGAGAGATCAGCGGCCCGAGACTGGTGTCGGCATCGCCGGGATATCCCGCGATCAGTTGTTCGGCGCGCGTCTTCAAGCCCGCCACGAAGCGATCGTAGATAGTGCGTTCGACATAGACCCGCTCGGTCGCGAGGCACACCTGGCCGCAGTTGAGGAACGTGGAGCGCGCGACGCCGTCGAGCGCCTTTTCAAGATCGCTGTCGGCGAAGACGATCGCCGCATTCTTGCCGCCGAGCTCGAAAGACACCGGCTTCACGCCCGGTGCGGCGGCGCGCATGATCTCGCTGCCGGTGCCGGTCTCGCCGGTAAAGGTGATCGCATCGATTTGCGGATGACGGGTGAGGAACGCACCGGCGGCGTCCGGGCCATGCCCATGCAGCAGATTGAAGGCGCCCTTGGGAAGGCCGACCTCGTCGATCACCTCGGCCAGCAGCGTAGCGGTCGAAGGCGTTTCTTCGGAGGGTTTGGCGACCACCGCATTGCCGAGTGCCAAGGCGGGCGCGACCTTCCAGGTGAGCAGCAGGAAAGGGAGATTCCAAGGCGAGACCACCGCCACGACGCCGAGGGGCTTGCGCACGCTATAGTTGATCGCTCCCTCGCCGTCGGGCGTCTCGGTCTCGAAAAACTCGCCGGGCACGGTGCCGGCAAGATCCGCGAACAATCGAAAATTGGCCGCGCCGCGAGGAATGTCCAATGTCCGGGCCTGCGATGCCGGACGCCCCGTATCGCGTACCTCCGCCTCGACGAATTCGTCGAAACGCCGCTCGATCGCATCGGCGACGCCGTGCAGCAGGGCTCGCCGGCGCGACGGCGGCATGGCACCCCATTCGGCCTTCGCGGCGCCGCGCGCCGCCGCAACGGCATCGTCCACCATCGCCGCGCTGGCCTCGCTGACCTGCGCGACGGGCGCGCCGTCCACCGGACTATATTTGGTGAAACTGGCATCGCCGGCGCGCCACATCCCGCCGATATAGCAGCGGCATGACGGCAGATCCTCCGGCCGCTGCACCGAAGCGTGATGGTTGGATTCCAAATGCGCGGACATAATTGCTACGAAACATCCAATGCCAATGTCAGTATGGACCGACTGCCTAATCAGAAATCATGATGCAGCGTGATCCCGTAGGTCCGCGGGTTTTCCAATTGACCGTTGCGTGGCCGTCCGAGGACGCCGGAGCTTATGAAGTTCTGGCTGATGATGGTCTTGTTGCCCAGATTCTTGCCCCAAAGCTCGACATACCAGCGACGCTCCTGGGGTGAGAGCCGCAGCGATGCATTGAACACCGAAACCGCCGGTTGCGATGCACGCGGAGAGTTGAACTCCGTGAAGAACGTGCGGTCACGCCAATTCCAGTCACCATAGGGGCGCAAGGTCATGGTCCCCATCGGAATCTCGTAGCTCACCGAAAGCGTGTTGGTGAACTTGGGAGCGAAAGGCAGATGATTGCCCGAAAGATCCTGCACGCCCAGTTCGGGAAAGGCCGGATCAGAGATGTTGAATTTCTTGAAGCGCGCTTTCAGATAGGCGAACGCATTGGATATCACCAGGTTTTGGACGGGCCTGAAAGTGCCCTCCACTTCGAGGCCGTCCACCGTGGACGTCGCTGCGTTAACCGTGCTGCTATAGCCGTTTATGATCTGCGTGATCTGCAAATTCGAATAATCGTAATGGAAGCCTGAAAGACTTCCCGAAAGGCGGCCGTCCGATGTCCTTGCCTTGATGCCGGCCTCATAGGACCACAAAGTCTCCGGCTTGAAGGGCGGCTTGAGGTCGCCGACGCTGAAGCCGCCGCTCCTGAAGCCTTTGCTCACATTCGCGTACAGGAGCACGTTCCGCGTCGCCTGAAAGTCGATGCCGAATTTGGGGGTCAGCGCATTGAACTTGGCGCTATCCTTCTGCGCGCACACAAACCCCGGCAATACCGCGCAAGGTTCAAGAAAAGCTCCGACGAGCTGAAATCCGCCCGTCGTCCAATTCTCGTCCACGGTGCGCTTTTCCTCGCTGTATCGCAGGCCGACGGTAAGCCCGAGGCGGTCGGTCACCCTGTAGGTGGCCTGGCCGAATGCCGCATAGGCTTCGATGCCGGCCTTACCGCTCGCCAGCAATCCGAACGGCGTACTCGCCGGGTAGAAGCCGAAGTCATAGAAGGCCGGGTCGAGCTTCTGATTCAGATAATAGAGGCCCAAGATGAACTTCAGCGATTCATAATCGCCGTTCAGCTGCAGCTCCTGGCTGAACTGACGAACGCGTTCGCCCTGGACATAGTTGAAACGAGGATCGTTCGAGGGAAACGAGGCGGTCGTCGCATCGAAATCCGCCGTGAAGGTATAACGGGCCTTCCGGTAGGAGGAGAGCGACTTGACGGTGAGGTTGGGATCCAATGCGATGCTGGCTTCGAGCAATACGCCACCATATTGGCGGCGGTTGCGAGGCTGGGAATCGATGTTGAGCAGGCGCGGGTCGATGGCCGCGCCATTCGCGTCGCGCGGAACCGTGGCGCCGCCCACCAGCACCCCGGTTGGCAGAGTTCCCGGCACGCCGACACCCAGAAAATGGGTGGCATAATTGCCGTCATGCTCGCGATGATAATCGCCGATCAGGGTGAAGGTCACGTCGCTGCTCGGCGCGAACAGGAGCGTCCCGCGGACCGTCTGGGCATGCATGTTGTCGTAATGGTGCCCATCGAAGAGATTGCGCGAAAAGCCGTCCCGATCGTCCGTGCTCGCCGCGAGGCGCGCCATGAGGCGGTCGCCCACGATCGGGCCGCTCACCACCGCCTCGGTATGGATATAATTGTAATTGCCGGCCGAAAGATGCGCATAGCCCTCGAAGCTGTCGGTTGGCCGCGCCGTGATGAGGTTCAGCGTGCCGCCGGTGGCGTTGCGGCCATAAAGGGTCCCTTGAGGGCCGCGCAGCAGCTCGACGCGTGCTAAGTCGAGAAACGATCCCGTGGCCTCGAAGGGCCTGCTCAGGAACACGCCGTTGAGGTGGATGGCGGTGGCTGCCTCTGCGCCGGGAGCGGCGCTGGGCCGGCCAACGCCGCGGATATTGACGTTGGACGAGCCGCCGTAGTTGCTGATGCTGAGATTGGGGATCGTCGCCGAAAGATCCTGGACGGAGGTAAGATTGCGATTCTGAAGTTGCTCGCCCGACAAGGCGGAGACCGATACAGGTGTCTTGGAGAGCAGCTCCGACCGTTTCTGCGCGGTTACGACGATATCTTCCTGATAAGCGGCATCGTTGCTTTGCTGCGACGGCGGTGCGGCAGCCTGACCATCCAGGGGCTGCGCGAGCGCGGCTGACGACATCCCACCGAAGCCGCATGCCAAGAGGGCCGATATCGAGCAATTGAATAGGTATGCCATTTCTTGTTTCATCTTCGTCCCCCCAAACGTCGTTGACGCAGGGAACATCGCGAGCTTCCGACGGTCAATGTAATTAAATCTACGTAGCTATTCTCAAATCGAATATCTGTACGTCGAACCGCCCAACAATTGCCGGCGAGGACGAATGATCGGACCAATCGGTGTCGATGCGTTTGCGGCGGCCGCGGACAAAGCCCCTCCCGGCCCGCGCATGAG
>DATFHP010000122.1:0-2014 GCA_035248285.1 Allosphingosinicella sp.
GCGGCTGCGCGCCGCGGTGCTCGCCGCGCGCGCCCAGTCGATGCCCAAGGACAATATCGAGCGCGCCATCAACAAGGCGGCGGCGGCGGGCGGCGAGGATTATGAGGAGGTGCGCTACGAAGGCTTCGGTCCCGGCGGCGCGTCGCTGATCGTCGAGGCGCTGACCGACAACCGCAACCGCACCGCGACCAACGTGCGCACGATCTTTTCCAAGAACGGCGGCAATCTGGGCGCCAGCGGATCGGTCAGCCACGGCTTCGATCGCCTCGGCCTGATCAGCTATCCCGCCTCCGCAGGGAGCCCGGACGACGTGCTGGAAGCGGCCATCGAGGCGGGCGCCGAAGACGTGCAATCGGCCGACGACGGCCATGAGATCTGGACCGCGCAGGAAGATCTGCACGGCGTCGCCCGCGCGCTCGAGACGGCGCTGGGAACGCCCGAAAGCGTCAAGCTCGCCTGGCGGCCGCAGGTCGAGGTCGAGGTCGGCGAAAGCGACGCGGAATCGCTGCTGACGCTGATCGATGCGCTCGACGACGATGACGACGTGCAGACCGTCTGGGGCAATTATCAGGTGTCCGAAGCGGTGATGGAGAGGCTCGGCTGATCCTCATCGGCCTCGATCCGGGCCTGGGCTGCACCGGCTGGGGCGTGGTTCTCGCGGAAGGCAACCGGCTGCGCCATATCGCCAACGGCCAGGTCCGCACCGACGCCAGGATGCCGCTGCCCGAGCGGCTGGTGATTCTCCACGATGCGCTCGCCGCGGTGATGCTCGATCATCGCCCGGTCTCGGCCGCGGTCGAGGAGGTGTTCGTCAACGAGAACCCGCAATCGACCTTGAAGCTCGGCCAGGCCCGCGGCGTGGCGCTGCTCGCCGCGGCGCGCAGCGGCATCGCGGTCGGCGAATATGCCGCGCGGCTGGTCAAGAAAGCGGTGGTCGGGACCGGCGCCGCGGAAAAGGCGCAGGTCCATGCGATGGTGGCGCGGCTGCTGCCGGGGGTGCGGATCGCCGGCGCCGACGCCGCCGACGCGCTCGCGGTCGCGATCACCCATGCGCATCATCTCGCCACCGCCCGCGTCGTTCGGGACAGCGCGGCATGATCGCCAGCCTGCGCGGCCTGCTCGCGAGCTTCGGCGCCGATCGGGCGGTGATCGACGTCCAGGGGGTCGGCTATCTGGTGTTCGCCTCGACGCGCACGCTGGCGGCATTGGGGCCAGTCGGCGGCGAGGTGATGCTTCACACCGAGATGCAGGTGTCGCAGGACGCGATCCGGCTGATCGGCTTCGCCGGCGCCGAGGAGCGCGACTGGTTCGGGCATCTGACCTCGGTGCAGGGGGTCGGCGCGCGGGTCGCGCTCGCCATCCTGTCGGCATTGGCGCCCGACGAGCTGCATCGAGCGGTGATGAGCGGCGACAAGGCGATGGTGGCGCGCGCCCAGGGCGTCGGGCCCAAGCTGGCGCAGCGCATCGTCAACGAGCTCAGGGACAAGGCCGGCGGGATCACGCTCGGCGGCGGCGGGGCGCCCGCCATCGCCCCGGGCGGCCATGCGGCGGACGCCGTCTCGGCGCTGCTCAACCTCGGCTTCCGGCCGGCCGAGGCTTCCTCGGCGGTCGCGCAGGCGGGGGCCGAGCTTGGCGAGGGCGCCAGCCTCGACGCGCTCGTGCGCACGGCGCTGAAGAAGGTCGGAAGATAGCGTGTCTCGATCCACACTTCCGTTCGGGCTGAGCTTGTCGAAGCCCAAACTTTCCTGAAGAAGGATGGCCCTTCGACAATGATGGAGCCTCCGTCGCTTCGTCCGGGGGACGAAGCAGCTCCGTCATCAGGGCGAGCGGAAGCGAAGCAGGGTATTTGTGCCGTGAACTCCTTGAGCCAGACATGACCGACGCTGAGCGCATCATCACCGGCGACCGCCGCCCCGAGGACATGGACGCTGCGCTGCGTCCGAAGGCGCTCGACGAATTCATCGGCCAGAAGGCGGCGCGCGAGAATCTGCGCGTCTTCATCAATGCCGCGAAG
>DATFHP010000123.1:0-24236 GCA_035248285.1 Allosphingosinicella sp.
TCTCTTTCGACGCTTGGAACTCGGCTCGAAGACACGGCGTCGTGCGGGCGCTGCCGTGAAGAACGCTTGCCATAGGGCATCCTCCTCCTGACGATTCAGGATCGATGATGCACCATCAGAGTCCGGGACTACACACCTAGAAGCGGAAGGCGGTGCCGATATAGACGGCCTGGCTGTCGCGTCGCTCGTCGGTGAGCGCCTGCAGCCGGTCGTGCTGGATCTTGTAGCGGACGCCGCCGGTGAGAGCGAGGTTGCGCGCGATCGAATAGGAACCGCCGACGTCGAGCGAATAGCTGCTCTCCTGGGGCACGCCGCGCAACTGCCCGTCGATGCGCTCGGCGCCGAGCTGCACCCGGCCGGTGAACTTCTTGCCGAGGTAGCTGACGCCCACCTCGGCGCCCTCGCGGCCTTCCGGAATCAGACCGCCTTCGATCTTGGCGACGTCGCCCGACAGCGCGAAGCGCTTCCAACCGACGGCAAGACCCAGATTGTAGATGGTCGGCGTGAGCGCGGTGATCGTTGTCGCATCCGCGACAGTGGCTGCGGTGAAGCGCCTGGCTTCGCCGGACGCCGTCGTCCGCGCCCGTACCGCGACCTTCACGGCCTTGCTGTGATTGTCGGCCGGCGACGGCGTGAAACGGAAACCGGTGCCCCCGAGGCGCCCCGCAAAGGCGGCGGCCAGGCGCGGATCGGACACGGCCGGCGTGAAACCGCCGATCGTCATCGCCGACAGCACGGGTTTCCTCTTCGCCTTGGCCTGAGTCGAAGTGGCATACGCCGGCGCAAGCAGCAGCGACAGCGCGACAAGCGCCGTCCCGCAAGCCAATGCCGTGCGTCCCTGCTTCATAATCCGTTCACTCCCCGCGGCATCAGATAGTCTCAACAGGTCCATCTGACCAGCGAAGCGCATCCGAAATGACTCGAATCACCGCGCGCTGTTGCAACTTATCCACAATTGAAGCTTGCCCGGCGATGAAGCGATCGGCGCACATCCCCGGCAAAACCGCGCGCCCGCGAGACGGCTTGCCGGGCGCGCCGCGGTGTCTATAACGGCGGCACCGCTATAGTCTTCAAGGATTTCACCTTATGGCCCGCATGTTCCTCCTCGGCGTGGCGCTTGCCGCTTCCGTGCCGCTGTCCGCCTGCGGCTGGGTCCAGGAGGATCTCGCCAAGGGCCTCGGCGGCGGCGGCGGGGGAGCAAAGATCAAGCAGGCCGATTTGGCCGCCTCGAAGGTCACCACGATCGGCGTCAACGCCTATCTGTGGCAGGCCGCGCTCGACACCTTGTCCTTCGCGCCGCTCACGACGGTCGATTCGAACGGCGGAGTCATCGTCACCGACTGGTATGCCAATCCGTCCTCGCCCGACGACCGCGTCAAGCTGACGGTCAGCATCCTCGACCGCGACCTGCGCGCCGACGCGCTGCGTGTCGCCGCCTCGCGCCAGACGCTCGCCAATGGCCAGTGGGTCGAGGCGCCGGTCAGCGCGGCGACCGTGCAGAGGCTGGAGGAAATCATCCTGACGCGCGCCCGCGACCTGCGCCGCAATGCGGTGGCGAGCAAAGGGTAAGCAGCCCGGAAAAGGCATTTTTTGCGATGGCAGCGCGCTTCAATCCGCTCACAGCAGACGCGCATTGGCAACAGGTCTGGGAACAGCGCGGCAGCTTCCGCGCGTCCGACGACAGCCCCAAGCCCAAATCCTATGTGCTGGAGATGTTCCCCTATCCTTCGGGGCGCATCCACATCGGCCATGTCCGCAACTACACGATGGGGGACGTGCTTGCCCGCTATCGCCGGATGAAGGGCTTCGAGGTGCTCCATCCGATGGGCTGGGACGCTTTTGGAATGCCGGCGGAAAATGCGGCGATGGAAAAACGCGTCCACCCCGGCGAATGGACGCGCGCGAACATTGCGACGATGCGCGCGCAGCTGAAGCGGCTTGGTTTCGCGCTCGACTGGAGCCGTGAACTCGCGACCTGCGAACCCGAATATTACGGCCACGAGCAGGCGTTGTTCCTCGATCTGTTCGAAGCGGGGCTGGTCTATCGCCGGGAAAGCGAGGTCAATTGGGACCCGGTGGACATGACCGTGCTCGCCAACGAGCAGGTGATCGACGGTTGCGGCTGGCGTTCCGGGGCTCCGGTGGAGCGACGCAAGCTCAATCAATGGTTCCTCAAGATCACCGACTTCGCCGAGGAATTGCTCGACGGCCTCGAGGAACTCGATCAGTGGCCCGACAAGGTGCGGCTGATGCAGCAGAATTGGATCGGCAAGAGCCAGGGCCTGCAGTTCCGCTTCGAGATCGATCGCCCGATCGGCCCGATCCGCGCGCTCGACGTGTTCACCACCCGCCCCGACACGATCTTCGGCGCGAGCTTTGCCGCCGTCTCGCCCGATCATCCGCTCGCCCTGGCGCTCGCCGAAGCCGATCCCGCGGCCGCGCATTTCATCGCCGAATGCAAGCGCGGCGCGACCACCGCGGCGGCGCTGGAAACCGCGGAAAAGCTCGGTTTCGATACCGGCCGCAAGGTGGTTCATCCGCTCGATCCCGGGATCGCGCTGCCGCTCTACATCGCCAATTTCGTGCTGATGGATTATGGCACCGGCGCGGTGTTCGGAGTGCCGGGTCACGATCAGCGCGACTTCGAGTTCGCGCGCAAATATGGCCTGGCGATCCTTCGCGTGGTGGCGCCCGATGCCTCGGCCGCTACCGATCCGATCGAGCATGAGGCCTATTCGGGCGCCGGAACAATCGTCAATTCGCGCTTCCTCGACGGCCTCGACATCGAAGCCGCCAAGGCCGAGATCGTCCGCCGCGCCGAAGCCGAAGGGTGGGGCCGGGGAACAACCGTATGGCGGCTGCGCGACTGGGGCGTATCGCGCCAGCGCTATTGGGGCACCCCGATCCCGATCATCCATTGCCAGGCCTGCGGCCCGGTCGCCGTTCCGCGCGACCAGCTTCCCGTCGTGCTTCCCGAGGACGTCAGCTTCGACATTCCCGGCAATCCGCTCGACCGCCATCCGACCTGGGCAAAGGTCGACTGTCCCTGCTGCGGCGGGGCCGCGCGCCGCGAGACCGACACGCTCGACACTTTCGTCGATTCCTCCTGGTATTTCGTCCGCTTCGCCAGCCAACCGGCCGATCGGCCGTTCGACAGCAAGGTGGCCGAGGCTTGGCTGCCGGTCGATCAATATATCGGCGGGGTCGAGCATGCGATCCTGCATCTGCTCTATGCGCGCTTCTGGACCCGGGCGCTGAAACGCATCGGACGGATCGCGATCGAGGAGCCGTTCAAGGGCCTTTTCACGCAAGGCATGGTGACCCACGAAACCTATTGCGCCGACGACGGGCGCTGGCTCGACCCCGAGGAGGTCGAACGACGCGATGACCATTATATCGAAGCGGCCACGGGCAAGCCGGTGAAGACCGGCCGCGTCGAAAAGATGTCCAAATCGAAGAAGAATACCGTCGATCCCGAGCCGATCGTCGATCAATATGGTGCCGACGCGGTGCGCTGGTTCATGCTTTCCGACAGCCCGCCCGAGCGCGACCTGCCGTGGAGCGAAGCGGGAATCGAAGGGGCCTGGCGCTTCGTCCAGCGGCTATGGCGCATGACGAGCGAGAGTGAACCAACCGAAGGCGAAGGGAAGGGCGAGGATAAGGCGCTCGACCGCACGCTGCACCAGACCATCGCCAGCGTCGCCGCCAATATCGAGGCGCTGGCGTTCAACAAGGCGGTCGCCAACATCTACGCGCTCGCCAATGCGATCGAGAAAGCGCCGCCCTCGGCGTCGCGGGCGAACGCGCTGGACGTGCTGCCGCTGCTGGTGGCGCCGATGGTGCCGCATCTCGCCGAAGAGGCGTGGTCGGTGCGCGGGCATTCCGGCCTGATCGCCGACGCCATGTGGCCGGAGGTCGATCCTGCGCTGCTGATCGAGGAAGAAGTGACCATCGCCGTCCAGATCAACGGCAAGCTGCGCGACACGCTCAAGGCCCCCAAGGGCGCAGCGCGCGAGACGCTCGAGGAAATGGCGCTGGCGTCGGAGAAGGTGACGCGAATGCTCGACGGCAACCCGCCGCGCAAGGTGATCGTCGTGCCGGACCGGCTGGTGAATCTGGTCGCATGAGGGCGATTGCCGCCTTGGCCGCGCTTGCGCTTCTCGGCGGCTGCGGCCTCCACCCACTCTACAGCGGCGGCGGCGACGGCCGGGTTGCCCAATCGCTCAAATCGGTATCGCTGGCACCCATTCCCGGGCGGTCCGGCTGGCTGGTGCGAAGCGCGCTCGAGGATCGCTTGGGGGGTGCGGGCGACAGCGGCGCGCGCTACCGCCTCGAGGTCGAACTGGACGATCAGATCGCCGGCTTCGGCATCCGCAAGGACAATGCGATCACACGCGAGCGCCGCAGCCTGCGCGCGCGCTACCGGCTGGTCGATGCAGCGAAGGGGACGGTCCTGCTCGATGCGACCGCCGGTTCGGACGCGGGCATTGACGTGGTCAGCTCCGAATATGCGACCGTCGCGGCCGAGCAGACCGCACTCGAACGGCTGGCGACGGAGGTCGCCGATCAGATCGTCGCACGCATCGCGCTCTACGTGTCGCGGAGCGGCGGCAACAACGCGGCGCCGTGAAGGCGAACCGGCCGCAGATCGAAAGCGCGCTGAAGGCGGCAGGCCGGCAGCACCGATTCCTGCTGCTCCACGGCCCCGACGAAGCGGGCGCGCGAGCGCTGGCGCGGTTGCTTGCCGAAGCGGTCGGCAAGGACGCCGAGCGCGTCGATCTGGCCGGAAACGAGCTCAAATCCGATCCGGCCCGGCTTGCCGACGAGGCGGCCTCGATTCCGCTGTTCGGCGGCGATCGCTACATCTGCGTCACCGGCGGCGACGAAATCGTGCCGGCCATCGAAGCGCTGTTGGCGGCGACCGCCGCCGGCAATCCGGTTCTCGTCCTCGCAGGCGCGCTTCGATCCTCCTCGCGGCTGCTCAAGCTCGCGCTGTCGGAGGCCCGCGCGCTCGCTTTCGCCAGCTATGTGCCCGAAGGGCGCGACGCCGACCGGTTGGTGCTCGACCTCGGGCGACAGCGGGGATTGACGATGCGGCCCGAACTCGCGCGCCGCATCGCCGAATCCGCCGGCGGCAACCGCGCCGTGATCGAGAGCGAGCTCGACAAGTTCGCCTTGTTCCTCGACGCCGCGGCGGAGCGGCCGCAGACGTTGGAGCAGGATGCGCTCGATGCGCTCGGCGCAGCGAGCGAGGGCGGCGATCTCAGCCGGCTGGTGGATGGAGTCAGCGATGGCGATGCGCCGCTGGTCGAGGCCGAGCTGATGCGCCTGTCCAGCCAGGGAGTCGAGGGGATCAGCCTGATCCGGGCCCAGCTGCGAAGGATATTGCTGCTGGCGCGCCTGCGTGCGGAGGTCGACCGGGGCAGCAGCCCGGATGCGGTCATGGCGTCACAGGGCAAGTCTCTGTTCTGGAAGGAAAAGGAGGCGGTGGGCCAGCAGCTGAGGCGATGGCGGTCCGATTTACTCGCCAAGGCGGCCACGCGGCTGCTCGAGGCCGAGCGGCAGGTCAAGGCACCCGGCGGGCTGGGCCCGCTGGCCGTCGGCGAGGAGCTGTTCGCCATATGCCGGCAGGCGGCGCGGCTGCGCTAAAATCCTCCCCGTTCCGGGAGGATCTAGATCTTTTCGCCGCTCAGCCGCTGGCAGATCATATCGAGCTGGTCGAGCGAGGAATAAAGCAGCGACACGGTGCCGCCGCTCGGGCCGTAGCTGATCTTCACCTTGAGACCGAGTATGTCGCCCAATTGCCGTTCCAGCGCTTCGATGTCGGCGATCGCGCTCGGATGCGGCATCCCGCGGCTGCGTTCCTTCGCGGGCTTGCCGGCGCTGGCGAGCTTCTCTGCGTCGCGCACGGAAAGGCCGCGGCGCACGATTTCCTCGGCCAGCGCTTCGGGGTCGGGCGCCGATGCGATCGCGCGAGCATGCCCCATGCTGAGTTCGCCGGCGGCGACCATCGTCTTCACGCGCGTCGGCAAATCGAGCAGCCGCATCAGATTCGCGACGTGGCTGCGCGATTTGTGGACCAGCTTGGACAGCGCCTCCTGCGTGTGGCCATATTCGTCGACCAGCCGCCGATAGGCTTCGGCTTCCTCGATGGCGTTGAGATCCTCGCGCTGGATATTTTCCAACAAGGCCACTTCGAGGGACTCGACGTCGCTGAAATCACGAACGATTACAGGAACTTCGTGAATCTGCGCGCGCTGCGCGGCACGCCAGCGGCGCTCACCGGCGACGATTTGGTAACGGCCGTCGGCCGGGCGGACGATGATGGGCTGAATCACGCCCCGGGTGCGGATCGAAGAGGCCAGCTCATCCAGCGCCGCCTCGTCGAAATAGCGTCGCGGCTGGCCGGGATGCGGTTCGATCGACGCGACCGGAACCAGCTGGACGCCTCCCCGGTCGGAACCCGAGATGGACGCTTCCTGCGCGGCTTCGCCGAGCAGCGAGGAAAGCCCGCGCCCCAGGCCGGACGGCCGTTTTCGGAACGGCGGCTCGCTGCTCATGCGGCGGCAGCGGGTTTGGGCAGCCGTCCGATCAGCTCGCGCGCCAAAGCGATATAGGCCTCGGAGCCGGGGCAACGATGATCGTAGATCAATGCCGGTATGCCATGGCTCGGCGCCTCGGACAGGCGGACGTTGCGCGGAATGATGGTCGTGAACACCACCTTGCCGAGGCACGCGCGCACATCCTCGGCGACCTGCGACGACAGGTTGTTGCGGCGGTCGAACATGGTCAGCGCCACGCCCAGGATCGACAGTTCGGGATTGAAGCGCGCGCGCACGCGCTCGACGGTTTGCAGCAGCTGGCTCAGGCCCTCGAGGGCGAAAAACTCGGTCTGCAAGGGCACCAACACCGATCGAGCGCCGACCAGGGCGTTGATCGTGAGCAACCCCAGCGAAGGCGGACAATCGATCAGGCAGATATCCCAGCGGCCGGGCAGCGATTGCAGGCTACGATCCAGGCGGTGGGTACGTTCGGGAAGGTCGACGAGCTCGATCTCGGCACCGGACAGATCGACCGTGGCGGGAACGAGGTCGAGCCGAGGCACGCGCGTCGGCACCGTCACCTCCTCGACGCTCATGCCGCCGATCAGCAAGTCGTAGCTCGAGCGATGGCGCTGCGCTTGGGTGATGCCGAGGCCGGTCGACGCATTGCCTTGTGGATCGAGGTCGATCAGCAAGACCCGCCACCCGATCGCGGCCAAAGCGGTGGCGAGGTTGATGGCGGTTGTGGTCTTGCCGACCCCGCCCTTCTGATTGGCTACTGCTATCCGGATCATCGCTTGCGCTTTCCCCTGGGCCTTCGGCGAAGCTGTTCGACGACGATGACGAATGCATCTGGGTCGGTCACGCTCGGTTCGAGGCGGAACTCACCCTGCCACGAAGCGCGCGCCGCTTCCAGTTCCGACTTTGCATTTCTGCCTTTCGGAAGAATCCATTTCGCATTTGGCGCCGCCAGATGCTCGGCGCTGGCGAACAGCCGCTCGAGCGGCGCAAAGGCTCGCGCGCTGATGCAGGCAAAGTCCGCGGGCGGCAGCTGCCGGACATTCGCCGCGACAATGCGGGTTCGCGCGGAAATGCCCAATAGTTCGGCCGCTCGATGCAGGAATTCCACCCGGAGGCGGCGCTGCTCGATGAGAGCGATGGTGCCGGAGCGAAGCAGGCCCACGATCAATCCGGGAAATCCGGCCCCCGTTCCCAAATCCGCCCAATCCCCCGCGCTGTCATGGCCATGGCGGAGCAATTGCGCCGAATCGGCGACATGTCGCGACCAGAAATGATCCAGACTCGATTGAGATACCAGGTTTTGACGGGCGTTCTCGACCCGCAGCAGCGCGAGGAAAGCCTCGATTCGCTGGAATGTTTCACGTGAAACATTGAATTCATCCGCCAACCAAGCCTTGGCCGCCGCTTCGTCCATCAGGCCGCCTTGCGGCGGGCGTGAACAAGAATGGCGGCGAGGGCCGCCGGCGTGACTCCGCGAACGCGCGATGCCGCCCCCAGCGTGGCCGGACGGGCCGAGGCGAGTCGGTCGACCATCTCTGTCGACAGGCCGGCCACCGTCGCGAAATCAAGTTCGGGCGGAATTCGAATCGCTTCGTCGGAGCGCAAGCGGACAACCTCTTGCTCCTGTCGAGCCAGGTAAGGCGCGTAACGATGGTCCGCCATCGCCCGCTCGACCTCCGCCAGCGGAAGCGCGCGAAGCTCCGGGGCCAGCCGCAGCAGTCCATCGATGGTCAGCTCGGGAAAACGCAGCCAATCGGCCAGGCTTCGCATCGCCCCGCCGTCGCGCACTTCAATCCCGGCTTCCGCCAGCATCCTGCCGCTGAACGGGGTGGCGAGCGTTGAAGCAATCCGCGCGCGCAGCGCCCCGACCTGCGCGAAGTGCCGCCGCCGTTCGTCGGACACGCAACCGGCGGCGATGGCGGCCGGTGTCAGGCGCAGTTCGGCATTGTCGGCGCGCAGGCGGAGACGATATTCGGCGCGGGCGGTCAGCATTCGATAGGGTTCGGTGACGCCTTGCAACGTCAGGTCGTCGACCAACACGCCGATGTAGCTCTGATCGCGCGCGAACAGGATCGGGGATCGCGCCGCCGCGGCCGTCCCCGCATTGAGCCCCGCAACCAGCCCCTGCGCGGCCGCCTCCTCATAGCCGGTGGTGCCGTTAATCTGACCGGCGAGATACAGGCCCGGAATGGCGCGCACCGCGAGCGTCGGTTCGAGCACGCGGGGATCGATATGGTCATATTCCACCGCATAGCCCGGCTGAATCAGCTGCACGCGCTCCAGCCCCGCCATGGTACGGACCATGGCCAGCTGAACGTCGGCCGGAAGCGAGGTGGAGATCCCGTTGGGATAGACGGTGAAGTCGTCCAATCCCTCCGGCTCGAGAAAGACTTGATGGCCGTCGCGATCGGCGAACCGATGCACCTTGTCCTCGATCGAAGGGCAATAGCGCGGCCCCACGCCCGTGATCGCACCCGCGAACAAGGGCGATCGATCGAGCGACGCCTTGATGATGTGGTGCGTGGCGGCATTGGTGCGCGTGATGGCGCAGAAGACCTGCGGCGCCGGCCGCGATCCCGTCAGGGCCGACATCGTCCATGCTTCCCGGTCCGACGGCTGGCGCTCGAGCCGGGCCCAGTCGACTGTCCGCCCGTCGAGCCGTGGCGGCGTCCCGGTCTTGAGACGCGCGATGGGCAACCCGAGTTCGCGCAGCTGTCGCGCGAGCGGGACCGCGGCTTGCTCACCGACCCGGCCGCCCGCTTCCTGCCGCATTCCGAAATGCAGCCTGCCGTTGAGGAATGTTCCGGTGGCGAGCACGACGGACTCCGACGTGATCGTGCGGCCATCCGCCAGCAGCAGGCCGCGGATACGCGGGGTCCCGCCCGATTCGATCAGCAGCGAAGCGGCCTCGCCCTCGACGATGCGCAAATTCTCTTGCTTGCCCAGAAGACGCCGGACGGCCCTTTTGTAGCGGCGCCGATCGGCCTGGATGCGCGGGCCCTGGACGGCGGCGCCCTTGCTGGCGTTGAGCATCCGGTAGTGGATGGCGGCCTCGTCGGCGGCGCGCCCGATCAAGCCGTCAAAGGCGTCGACCTCGCGCACCAGATGGCCCTTGCCCAGCCCGCCGATGGCCGGATTGCACGACATGGCGCCGATGGCCGCGATGTCGAAGCTCACAAGGAGGGTCGAGGCGCCGAGACGCGCGGCCGCGGCGGCCGCCTCGCAACCGGCGTGGCCCCCGCCGACCACAATGACATCGCATCTTTCGTTCATGGGCGGGCCATAGCGCAAGGCTCAGCCACGCGAAACTGTCCCGCTGTTCCACGTGGAACGCTACTTGCCGATGCAGAAGCGGCCGAACAAGGCGTCGAGCATGTCTTCGACCCCTGCCCGCCCGGTTATTCGGTCGAGCGCCAGTCGAGCCAGGCGCAGCTCCTCCGCCGCGATCAAGAGATCAGACTCAGCCTGTGCCGCCGCAAGATGCGCGCTGCATGAGGCCAGCAAATCCCGATGCCGCGCATTCAAGACGGCCTCGCCTTCCGGCGGAAGCAGCCCACGGCCAAGCCGATCGAGGATTGTGAGCAGTGTGTCCATTCCCTCGCCGGTCTTGGCAGAAAGGTACAGATCGGCGTCCTGCCCGCGCTCCGCCTCGCGCAGAAGATCGGCCTTGGAACGAATGACGACGGTCGCCTCCCCCCCTGGCGGACGGTCGCGCCGCTCACCGAGCCATAAGATGATATCCGCATCCTCGATACGCGCCCGCGCCCGCGCGACGCCGATTTCCTCTATCGTGTCTATGGCGTCCCGAAGGCCGGCGGTGTCCGCGAACACATAGGGTATTCCGGCAATCGCCGCGGCCGCCTCGACAATGTCGCGCGTCGTTCCGGGCAGCGCGGACGTGATGGCGGCGTCCCGCCCTACCAGGGCATTGAGCAGGGTCGACTTGCCGGCATTGGGGGGGCCGGCGATGACCACCCTGATGCCGTCTCGCAGCCGCTCCACCGGGGGAGAGGACAACGCCTGCTGAAGGTCGGCCGCCAGTTCGGCGGCGCCGTCCGCCCATCCGGCCGGAAGCGCCTCCCCCAAATCGTCTTCGTCGGAGAAATCGAGCACGGCTTCGATCGCTGCCGCAAGCGCCAGCAACCGATTTTGCCATTCGGCGACGCGCCGGCTGAGCGCTCCTTCCGCGAGCATGAGCGCCGCGCGGCGCTGCGATTGGGTTTCCGCGGCCAAGAGATCGGCGAGCCCCTCGACCTCGGTAAGATCGAGCCGCCCGTTCTCGAACGCGCGCCGGGTGAATTCTCCCGGTTCCGCGGCACGAAGGCCGGGCAGCTCCGAAAGAGCCGAAAGCAGCGCCGCACCGACGGCGCTGCCGCCATGGATCTGGAATTCGGCGACATCGTCGCCGGTCGCGCTATTGGGCCCCGGAAAGAATAGAATGATAGCGTTATCAATGACTTCGCCATCGTAACGCAATTTGGCCAAATGGGCCCGTCTGGCGTGCGGGACGGCACCGGCCAGCGCTTCCAGGGCAGCGCGCGCCTGCGGCCCGCTGACACGAACCACGCTTATGGCCGCCGGAGGCCTTCCCGACGACGAGGCAAAGATGGTCTCGCGTCCGGCCATTCACTTCTTGGCGCCGCTGACCTGATCGAACATGCCCTTCCACAGGTTGAAGGCCCCTTCGCTCATCGGGGCCCAATTCTTCATCACCTCGAGGAAATAGTCGGGACCGATCCCTTCCGCGACCGCCTGGCGCATCCGGTCGATATAAGCCTCATGGACCTCGGTGAGATCGGGCAGCCCCATGAAGCGCCGGGCCTCTTCCGGCGTGCAATCGAAATCGACCGTGACTTTCATCGAGTTTTTCCTTTGCGATGTTGCGGCCTGGTTGTGCGTTATGCCTATAGTCGGGCAGATGCCGCAACGAAGGAGAATCAGAAGATGGCGATGACCGACATAGCAACACTCGATGGCACCGGCCGCTTCCAGGCCTATGCCGCCGAACCGGCGACAACGCCCAAGGCCGCCGTCATCGTCATCCAGGAGATTTTCGGGGTAAATGCCGGCATCCGCGGCAAATGCGACCATTGGGCCAAGCTCGGCTATCTGGCGCTCGCGCCCGATCTGTTCTGGCGGGTGAAGCCGGGGGTCGAGCTCGATCCCGACCTCCCGGATCAGTTTCAGCAGGCGGTCGAGCTGATGGGCCAGTTCGACCAGGAAAAGGGTATCGAGGACATCGAGGCGAGCGTTCGGGCTGCCCGCGCGAAAATGGGCGGATCAGGCAAGGTTGGCTGCGTCGGCTATTGCCTCGGCGGCAGGCTTGCCTTCATGACGGCAGCCCGCACCGACGTGGACGCCAGCATTGGTTATTATGGGGTCATGATCGATCAGCTGCTCAACGAAAAGCATGCGATTGCACGTCCGCTGATGCTGCACATCGCCGGTGCCGACGATCTCGTATTGCCGGAAGCTCAGAAGGCGATGCACGAGGGCCTCGATGACCATCCCAAAGTCGTGCTGCACGACTATCCCGGCGAGGGTCATGGCTTTGCCGCCGAAATGGGCAAAAGACGCAGCGAACAGGCAGCGCAGCTTGCCGACAAACGCACCGAGGAATTTTTCGCAAAGCATTTGGGATGAGCGACCGCTGGCGGATCGTGGTCCGCCGGCCGGGGGGCCCCGAGGTTCTCGAACGCGAGGCGATCGGCACGTTGGTTCCCGCCGCCGGCGAACTCCTCATCCGGCATGAAGCGATCGGCCTCAATTTCGCCGAGACCTATTACCGGACCGGGCTCTATCCGGTCGCTCTCCCGTCGAGCCTCGGCAACGAGGCGGCAGGCACGGTCGAGGCGGTCGGCGCGGACGTGGAGGGATTTCGCGAAGGGGACCGGGTCGGCTATTTCCTCGGTCACAATGGCGCCTATGCGACGCACCGGCTGATATCCGCGAGAAAATTGGTGCCGCTGCCTTCCGGCATCGACCCGGAAACCGCAGCGGCGGTGATGATCAAGGGCTGTACCGCGGAGTTTCTGATCGAGCGCTGTGCGCGCATCGAAGCCGGCCAGACCGTATTGGTCCATGCCGCCGCGGGCGGAGTGGGATCGATTCTCGTGTCCTGGCTCAAGTCGCGCGGCGCGATCGTCATCGCGCATGCGGGCTCGGCGGAAAAAGCCCGGCGCGCCAAGGCATTGGGCGCCGACCACGCTTTGTCTTGCGCGATGGACGATCTGGCCGCGCAGGTGCGAGCGCTGACCGGCGGCAAAGGCGTCGCCGTATCGCTCGATGGCGTCGGCGCGGCGAGCTGGAACGCGTCTCTGGCCTCGGTAGGGCAGCGCGGCCTGTTGGTCACCTACGGCAATGCATCAGGCCCGGTGCCGCCGTTCAAGGTCTCCGACCTGCGCGCCGCGGGCTCGATCTTCGTCACCCGGCCGGCCTTGCCCGATTATTTGGCCGACGAGGGCGAAATGCGCGCCTCCGCAGCGCGTCTGTTCGCGATGGTGACCAGTGGCACGATAGAGGTGACGATCGGCGCGCGCTATGCGCTGAGCGACGTCGCCGAGGCGCATCGCGCGCTCGAGGCGAGAAAAACCGTAGGATCGACCCTTTTGATACCTTGAACGAAGCCCGGCTCGCAACGGAGCATGAGCGGCGCCGGCCGCAGCGGTTTGCGCCGGGCGGGCATCTTGGGATGTCGAGAAAGACATCCGTTTATCAGACACTTAAATATGGTTCAGAATGCCAACTTCATCGTGCACGAAGCCGTCATAGATCATCTTGGCCGCCACGAAGACGATCACCGCGAGCCCTATCCATCCGATCCAGCGATACCGTTCGATCGCGACGGCGATCAAATTGGCCGCGATTCCCATCAGGCCGACGGCGAGGACCAGCCCGAAGACCAAGACCCATGGATGATCGCGTGAAGCCCCGGCTACCGCCAGGACGTTGTCGAGGCTCATGCTGGCATCGGCCAGGGCTACGGCCCAGATGGCACCCGCAAAGCTCCTGGCGATGCGGACCCCGTCGTTTCCGCCCGCGACATCTCCGATACCGGCCACGGATCGACTTTCCTCGCGAAGCTCCCTGTACATTTTCCACGCAACCCACAGCAACAGCAGGCCGCCGGCAAGGATGAGCCCGACGACCTGCAGCAGCTGTGTCACGACGAGCGCGAAGAGAATGCGAAGGACCAGGGCCGCCGCGATTCCGACCAAGATGACCCTCTTGCGCTGGTCTGCCGGCAGTCCGGCCGCAAGCGCGCCCACGACGACGGCATTGTCGCCCGCCAGCACCAGGTCGATCAGAACCACCTGCGCGAAAGCGGCGAGTGAACCGATGGCGAAAATATCGCTGAAGTCCATGCCGGCGCCCTACACAACGAAATGAAGCACGCCCAGCTCACGGTCGACCAGGCCGTCATAGATCATACTGCCGGCGACGTAGAGAATCACCATGAGCCCGACATAGGCGATCCAGCGATGACGCTCGATCAGCTTGGCGATCACGCCGGCGGCGAGCCCCATGCAGGTCACCGAAAAGGCAAGGCCGAAGAAGAGCACGGCCGGATGGTGGCGCGCCGCGCCGGCGACCGCGAGGACATTGTCGAGACTCATCGACAGGTCGGCGATGACGACCTGGGTGACGGTCTGGCGAAACGTCTTGGGGTGATCGTGCACGCGCTCGGCGAGCTCGACCTCGGTATAATCTTCCGGCGCCTTGTCCTGATGACGCAGCTCGCGCCACAATTTCCACGACACCCACAGCAGCATCAGGCCGCCGGCGAGCATCAAGCCGACCACCTGCAGCAGCTGGGTCGCGATCAGCGCAAAGGCGATCAGGCAGACCAGCGCGATCCCGACACCGACCGTGATCACTTTCTTGCGCTGCGCTTGCGGAAGGCCGGCGGCGAGCGCACCCAGCACGACGACGTTGTCGCCCGCCATCATCAGGTCGATCGCGATGACCTTGCCGAAATCGGCAAGCGCGCCGGTCGTGATCAGCGCAGAGACGTCCATCACGGCCGCTCGCTCCGCGCCCGTCTTATTGGTTCATCGATGCGAAGAAATCCTCGTTCGACTTGGCGTCCTTCATCTTGTCGAGAAGGAACTGCATCGCATCGACGGTGCCCATCTGCATGAGGATCCGGCGCAGCACCCACATCTTGGACAGCGTCGCCGGATCGACCAGCAGTTCCTCCTTGCGCGTCCCGGACTTGCCGACGTCGAGCGAGGGGAAGATACGCTTGTCGGCAACCTTGCGATCGAGCACGATTTCGCTGTTGCCGGTGCCTTTGAACTCCTCGAAGATGACCTCGTCCATCTTGGATCCGGTGTCGATCAGCGCGGTGGCGATGATCGACAGCGATCCGCCTTCCTCGATGTTGCGCGCGGCGCCAAAGAAGCGCTTCGGCCGCTGCAGCGCATTGGCGTCGACGCCGCCGGTCAGAACCTTGCCCGAGCTCGGCACGACGGTGTTGTAGGCGCGCCCGAGACGAGTGATCGAATCGAGCAGGATCACCACGTCCTTCTTGTGTTCGACGAGGCGCTTGGCCTTCTCGATGACCATCTCAGCCACCTGGACGTGGCGGCTGGCCGGTTCGTCGAAGGTCGACGAAATGACCTCGCCGTTCACCGATCGCTGCATGTCGGTGACCTCTTCGGGCCGCTCGTCGATCAGCAGCACGATCAGGAACACTTCGGGATGATTGTCGGTGATCGCCTTGGCCATGTTCTGCAGCAGCACGGTCTTGCCGACCCGCGGCGGGGCGACGATCAGCGCGCGCTGGCCCTTGCCCTGCGGCGCGACGATATCGATCACCCGCGCCGACTTGTCCTTGACGGTGGGGTCGAGCGTGTCGAGCTTCAGCTTCTCGTCGGGATAGAGCGGCGTCAGATTGTCGAAATTGACCCGGTGGCGGACGGCATCGGGATCGTCGTAATTGACCAGATTGAGCCGGGTCAGCGCGAAATAGCGCTCGCCGTCCTTAGGGCCGCGAATCTCGCCCTCGACGGTATCGCCGGTGCGCAGACCGAATTTACGGACCTGGTTGGGCGAGACATAGATGTCGTCCGGGCCGGCCAGATAATTGGCCTCGGGCGAGCGAAGGAAGCCGAATCCGTCGGGAAGCACCTCGATCGTGCCCATGCCCATGATCTCGTCGCCATTCTCGGCCTGTACTTTCAGGATCGAGAACATCAGCTCCTGCTTGCGCAGCGTCGAGGCGCCCTCGATCCCGAGCTCTTCGGCCATATTGACCAGCTCGGCGGGAGATTTTTGCTTTAAGTCTTTGAGATGCATTGGGAATTACTCAGAAAGGGAAGCAGTCGTCCGACGCGCGACAGGAAGATTGATCGGCTGGAAACCGCTCGATGGGCGGGCAACGACTGTTCCGGCGTTAAGCTCCGCAAAAATCCAAGTCAACAGGCTTGAAGACGATGGCTCAGGATCGACGCGTTCCGCCGACGTGCGGATGGTTAGAACGGCTTGACGATCACCAATATGACGATGATCGCGGTGGCGATTCCCGGCACTTCGTTCATCATGCGCAACGCTCGATTGCTGACCGGGCGCTCGCCACGGGCGAGCTTCTTGCCGTAGCCGATCATCCAGCCGTGATAACCGGATAGCGCCAGCACCGTCACGAACTTCAGCTGCATCCAGGTTTCACCCCACAAATGCTGCGTGAAGGCGAGCGAAAGGCCGAACAGCCACACCAGGATCATCGACGGATTGATGATGATCGAGCGCAGCCGGCCTTCGCGCTCTATCCAGCGGCGCTCCTCGTCGGATCCGGGCGCAGCCTCCTGATGATAGACATAGTAGCGCGGCAGCAGAAACAAGCCCGCTATCCAAAAAATCACGAAGATGACATGGGCGGCCTTGAACCATGCGTAGGTCAAAATGAAAAAGCCTTCCCAATCATAGCCGGTCATTGGCGCACCAGCTTCAACAGATGCTCGACATGCGCGATCGGCGTGTCCGGCAAAATACCATGTCCCAGATTGAAGATATGCGATCGTCCGCGGAACGCTGATAGGATGCGCGCCACCCCATTTTCAAGCGCTTCGCCGCCGGCGAGCAGCGCCAACGGATCGAGATTACCCTGCAGCGGAAGGTCCGCGCGAAGCGCAGCCGCGGCCCAAGCCGGATCCACCGTCTCGTCGAGCCCCAGGGCGTCGATATGGGTAGCATCGGCATAGGACACAAGCTTGGCACCAGCGCCTTTCGGAAAACCGATCACCTTGATGCCCGGATGACGCGTCTTTAGAGCCGCGACGATTGCCGCAGTCGGGGCGATCACCCAGCGCTCGAACTGATCGGGCGAGAGACCGCCTGCCCAGCTGTCGAACAATTGCACCGCATCGACACCCGCACCAACCTGTCCGCTGAGATAGTCGATCGTGACGGCAACGATGGCGTCGATGAGCGTGCCGAAGGCCTTGGGATCGCGGTAGGCGATACGCCGTGCCTCCCCTTGATCGCGGCTTCCCCGCCCTGCAACCATGTAGGTCGCGACCGTCCACGGGCTTCCCGCAAAGCCCAAAAAAGTGGTGTTTGCGGGCAGTTCGGTCTTGACCTTCTCCACAGTCCGAAAAATCGGCTCGAGGCGCGCGGGGACGGCTACGATTCGATCAAGCAAAGCATCGACGAGCGGCGGCGACAGCCGCGGCCCCTCACCAACCTCAAAACACAATTGCTGACCCATCGCGTGCGGCACGATCAATATATCGGAAAACAGAATCGCCGCATCGAAACCGAACCGGCGGATCGGTTGCAACGTGATCTCCGCCGCCGCATCGGCGTCGTAGACGAGCTCGAGGAAGCCGCCCTTTTTTTCCCGAAGCTTTCTATATTCGGGCAGGTAGCGACCCGCCTGGCGCATAAGCCAGACCGGTTTTCTCTCGATTTTACCGCCACTTAGTATTTCGAGAAGGAGCTTATCCGATCGAACCATGCGTGTATCGTGCTCCCGTCTCTTCCTTCCATAGAGTCTTATTGAAAAGAATCTGTAGTTGCTTGTTGGAAGGCGGAAGACGGGGTTTATTGGCTTGTCAAATTTTTGCAAACAGCTTGACTTAAAGGAATCCGCGCAGCGGCACGGAGTCGCCGACCTTATCCCCGAAATCCACAGCCAGGCGCCGGCAATCGATGCTCGTTGGCCAAACTGTGGACCAAATCCTAAGATCGGGGGCCAAAGCTTTTCTTGAAAGCATCCCGAGCCTTCCGCTAGCGCTTTCAACATAGTTTTCCACAGGGAAGGCACCACATCGGAAATGAGTCGGCTGCATCTCCACTTGCTCTCGGATTCCACCGGCGAGACGCTCGAAGTCATCGCAAAAGCATGCTTGGCGCAGTTCGATGAGGTCGATGTGCTCCGCCACTTTTGGCCGATGGTGCGATCGGAAGGTCATCTCGACCGCGTGCTCGACGACATCGAGCATCGGCCCGGTCTGGTGCTCTACACCCTGGTCAACGTCGCGATCCGGCGCGAGCTCGAGCAAAAGTGCCGGCGACGCGGAATCCGTGCCGTGTCGGTGCTCGATCCCGTGCTCGATGCGCTTTCGGTCGTGCTCGGCCAGGAAGCCAAGGCGAGGCCGGGCCGGCAGCATGCGCTCGATGCGGCCTATTTTGCGCGCGTCGATGCGATCCAGTTCACCATCGCGCACGACGACGGCATCGGCACCGACAATTGGGAGGAAGCCGACATCATCCTGGTCGGTGTCTCGCGCACGTCCAAGACGCCGACGTCCATCTATCTCGCGAACCGCGGCTACAAGGTCGCGAACATTCCGCTGGTCCCCCGGACGCCGCTGCCGACGTCGCTGTTCAGTCTCCAGCATCCGCTGGTGGTCGGCTTGACGACCGGACCTGATCGACTGATCCAGATTCGCCGCAACCGGCTGCTGTCGCTCAACCAGACGCCCGAAACCGATTATGTCGACGCCGAGGCGGTCAAGGGTGAGCTCGCCTTTGCCCGGCGCCTGTTCGCCGACAACGACTGGCCGGTCATAGACGTAAGCCGGCGCTCGATCGAGGAGACCGCGTTCGCGATCATCAAATTGTGCAATGAACGTATCGACGCGGCCTCCGGCAAGTGAAGCTGTTGCTTGCCTCGAGGAGCGCGACCCGCCGCCGCATGCTCGCGGATGCCGGCGTCGGCTTCCTTCCGGCCGAAGCCTCGGTGGACGAGGAAGCCGCCAAGGCCGAATTGCGGGCGGGCGGACTCGACGCCGCCGCGCTCGCCTGCGCGCTGGCGGATCTCAAGGCGCGATCGGTCGCGGCCGCGCCGACGCAGCTCGTGCTTGGCGCCGACCAGACGCTCGAATGCGACGACGGTGTCACGCTCGACAAGCCGCGTTCGCGCGCAGAAGCGGCCGAACAGCTCGCCGCGCTGAGCGGACGGACGCATCGGCTTCATTCCGCGGCGGCGATTGCCGAGCGAGGCTCGATCGCATGGCGTCAAATGGAAAGCGTCACGCTGACGATGCGCCCGCTCGGCGCGGACTTCCTGCGCGCCTATCTGGATGCGGAATATGATGCGATCCGTCACAATGTCGGCGGATACCGGATCGAAGGACCCGGCATTCAGCTGTTCGACAGCATCGAGGGCAGCAGCTTTGCGATCATGGGACTGCCATTGCTGCCGCTCCTGCGCTATTTGCGCGAGCGAAGGATGATGCCGAGCTGATGAGCAAGCCTTACGCCGAGGTGATCGGCGATCCGGTCGCGCACAGCAAGTCGCCGGTGATCCATCGCTTCTGGCTGGAGAAGCTGGGGATCGAAGGCGACTACGACGCCACGCGCGTCGCCGCAGAGGATCTGCCGGCCTTTCTCGAATCCCGCCGCTCCTCGCCCAACTGGCGGGGATGCAATGTCACCCTTCCCCACAAAAAGGCGGTCATACCCTTGATCGATCGGCTTACGCCCCTTGCCACTGCGACCGGGGCGGTCAATCTCATATATGGCGCCGACGATGATCTGGTGGGCGGGAACAGCGACGTCGAAGGCATTCGCAACGCCTTGCCGCATCTGGGGCCGGGCATGCTGGAGCGCGCTTGCCTGATCGGTTCGGGCGGCGCCGCGCTCGCCGCGCTGGCCGCCTTCCAGCTGATCGGGGTGCAGCGGCTCTTCCTGAATGTTCGCAACCCGGCCAAGGGCGAGGAACTGCTCGCCCTTTCGGGAATGAGGGGCCGGGTCGGTCCGGTCGACGACAGCGCCAATCTCACCGAGGCGCAATTGATCGTCAATGCCTCGACGCTCGGCATGGTCGGCCAAACGGCGATGCCCGAGGGCGTGCTGTCGGCAGTGCGGATGGCGGTGGACGACGAAACGATCGTCTTCGACATGGTCTATGCGCCGCTGGAAACGGCGCTGCTGGCGGCGGCCCGCGGGCGCGGACTGCGCGCCGTCGACGGCCTCGCCATGCTGGTCGGCCAGGCGGCGGCCGCGTTCAACATCTTCTTCGACCTCCCGGCGCCTCGCATCCACGACGCGGAGCTGCGCGCGCGCTTGACGTCATGACGATTCTCGGACTCACCGGCTCGATCGGGATGGGCAAATCGACGGTCGCCAGGATGTTTGCCGCCGAGGGCGTGCCGGTATTCGATGCCGATGCGGCCGTCCACGCGCTCCAGGGTCCCGACGGTGCTCTGGTGCGCGAGATCGAACGTCTGTTCCCGGGAACGACCGGGATCGGCGGCGTGGACCGGGCGAGGCTTGGCGAAGCGGTGCTGGGCGATTCCGACGCGCTTCGGCGGCTCGAAGACCTGATCCATCCCGCGGTCGCCGCGCAGCGCACCGCCTTCCTGGAAGCCTATAAGGGCGAGCCGCTGGTGGTCCTCGATATACCGCTGCTGTTCGAAAAAGGCGGCGCCGACGCGGTCGACCGAATCGCGGTCGTCTCCGCTCCGGCCGAGACGCAGCGCGCGCGCGTGATCGCTCGGCCGGGCATGAGCGCGCAGAAGCTGGACAGGATACTCGCGCTCCAGATGCCCGACGCCGAGAAACGCGCGCGCGCCGATTTCGTGATACCGACCGGCGGACCGATGGAGGCCACTCTTGCGGCGGTGCGTTCGATCATCGCTTGTCTCCGCGGCCGCGCGGATTCATAGAAGAATCGTGCGGGAAATAGTCCTCGATACCGAAACCACGGGTCTCAGTCCGCTCGGGGGCGATCGCCTGGTGGAGATCGGCTGCGTCGAACTCTTCAATCGGGTCGAGACCGGGCGCACGTTCCATGCCTATTTCAAT
This sequence comes from Allosphingosinicella sp., assembly GCA_035248285.1. Lineage (GTDB taxonomy): Bacteria > Pseudomonadota > Alphaproteobacteria > Sphingomonadales > Sphingomonadaceae > Allosphingosinicella. The sequence goes on from DATFHP010000123.1 coordinate 20,817, forward strand.
CCGCGGCGGCCGATGCCGAGCGGGGCGGAGGCGGTGCACGGGCTGACCGACATCTTCCTTTCGGACAAACCGTTTTTCGAGGACCGCTGCGAAGAATTGCTGGCCTTCATCGCCGAGAGCCCGATCGTCGCCCACAATGCGAGCTTCGATTTCGGCTTCGTCAATCACGAGCTAACATTGTGCGGACGGCCGCTGATCTGCGTGACGCGGATGATCGATACGCTCGCGCTGGCGCGGCAGCGGCATCCCGGCGCCAAGCACAGTCTCGATGCATTGTGCACCCGCTTTGGCGTCGACCGCAGCGTGCGGATCAAACATGGCGCGCTGATCGACGCGCAGTTGCTCGCGCAAGTCTATGTCGAGTTGACCGGCGGCCGTCAGATCGGGCTGTCGCTGGGGGCGACGGCGACGAACGCTGCGTCGGAGCGCGCCGGTGTCGGCCCGACGCGAATCGTTTCGCGCGTCCGTGCGGTGCGCGCGCACCTGCCGTCGGATGCGGAGCTGGAGCGGCACGCTGCTTTTCTTCGCACCATCGCCGATCCGCTATGGAACCGGCTTGCCGGCGCTCGGTTGACGGAGAATCGGGAGGGCGCCTAGGGCAGGCGGTGGGTTGAGTGGAGAATGCAATGGATATCCGCGTCTCTGGACATCAGGTCGATACCGGCGATGCGCTTCGACGCCATGTCGAGCAGCGGCTCGGCGCGATGGCGGAGAAATATCTGGCACGTCCGGTATCGGCCCAGACGACCTTCGGCAAAGGCCCCCACGATTATAATTTCACCTGCGACATCATCATGTATGTCCGCAACGGCATCGTCCTCAAAGCGAGCGACCGGGCTGCCGAAGCGCATCCTGCCTTCGAGGCGGCCGCCGACAAGATCGAGCGGCAGCTGCGGCGCTATATGAAGCGGCTCCGGGATCATCATGCGGCGGGGCGCAACGGGGCGGAGGCCGATCAGGCCGATGCCGGATACACGATCTTCGCGGTCGACGAGGGCGAGGCGGAGGCGGCCGACAATCCGCCGATCATCGCCGAGACCCGGGTCGATATCCCCGAGGCGACGGTCTCGGATGCAGTGATGCAGCTCGATTTGCGCAACACCAACGCCCTCTTGTTCCGCAATATCGGCACCGGCGCATTCAACATGGTCTATCGTCGGGGCGACGGCACGATCGGCTGGGTCGAGCCGCAACGCGACTGAACCACGGCTGCGGCCATGGCAGCCCTGCTCATCATCCGCTATAGGCCGCCGCAAGGCTTGGAGCATTGCGCGGAAGAATGAGTGACTTGTCGGATCTGATCAGTGCCGATGCGATCGACGCCGGGCTTACGGTGGCAAACAAAAAGGCCTTGTTCCAGCAGCTTGCGAAAGAAGCGGCGCGCCATCTTTCGATTCCCGCCAAGCGCATCCTTGCTGCGCTCAACCAGCGCGAGCGCCTCGGCTCGACGGGTTTCGGCGGCGGCGTCGCGATCCCGCACGGCAAGATCGACGGTCTCCCGGCTATTTGCGGCTATTTTGCACGGCTGAACATGCCGATCGACTATCAGGCGGTCGACCAGCAAAGGGTCGATCTGGTCTTTCTGCTGCTGTCGCCGCCCGATGCCGGCGCCGATCATCTCAAGGCGCTGGCGCGGGTCAGCCGCACCTTGCGCGACGGCGCCACCACCGCAAAGCTGCGGGGTGCGCGCTCCAAGGATGCGATTTTCGCATTGCTGGCCGGAGTTGAAACGCTCAATGCCGCCTGATCGGCCCGCGACAGCGGCGGCCGCCGGCACCGGTGCCGGCGCTACCGAGCATTTCCGGGCGCTCGAAGCACTCTATCGGGCGGCGCCCGTCAACCGGCTGTTCGAATCGACTCTGGAGCTGGTCGAGGAGGGTTTTGCCCGTATCCATTTCAATGTCGCGGGCGACAGCTTCCATGCGGCTGGCGCGGCGCACGGGACGATCTATTTCAAGATGCTCGACGATGCCGCTTTCTATGCGTGCAACAGCCTGGTCACCGATCGGTTTCTGCTGACCACCGCCTTCAACCTCAATTTCACCAGGCCGCTGCGTGCCGGGCCGGTGGTCGCCGAAGGGCGGTGGATCAGCGGCCGGCGCCGCGTGTTCGTCGGCGAGGCGCGCCTGATCGATGCCGAGGGCGAAGAGGCGGCGCGCGGCACCGGCACCTTCATGCGTTCGCACATCGCCTTGAGCAGTCTCCCCGGCTATCGCGCGGGATGATGCCACGGCTGGCCAGCTCGGTGCTCGTCAACGCCTTGATCCGCAGCGCCGAATCGCACGGCGGGTTCGCGGCGGTGCTGGCCAAGGGCGACCCCAACGCCGGCGAAGTGCTGATCATCCTGACCAAAGGCGGCAGAAAACTGCGGATCCTCGAGCGGCTGCTGCAACCGGACGGCGCCTATCGCTGGGAGGATCCCTTATCACAAACTATTGATAAAGAGGAAGAAATAGACAGGCTGGTCGAACGAAGGCGCAAGCATGACCCTGATTTATGGCTGCTGGAACTGGATATCCCGTCTCCGGAACGGTTCGCCGCTGAAATGACCGCGTCCAATTGACTCTGCTGCGGTGCACAAGCATTCCGGCCCTGTCATGAAGAGTGGGAGCCGCCTGTAGCGACGCGGCCACGCAAGACGGGAGGTTTGATCAGGATGCAGGTGGGCATCCAGCGTTTGATCGATCGACCGCACGTACAAGAGTCGTAATGGGCCGTTTCATTCGTACCACGGGCTTCGCCCTGGTCGCACTCTCGGTTGCAACCGGTGCAACCCTTCCCGAACCTTCCAGAGCCGAGGACCAGGCCGCGATTCAAATCGGTCCTCAATATGCCGCTACCAGCCTCGTGGCGGGGGAGCTTTCCGAGACCGTCGACGCGCTCGCGACGCAGGAGGCCGCCAACGTCGCGACCCTGGATCCTTATGCGCCGGCGCCCGACGCGACGTTCGAGCCGGCGCTGCCCCCGAGCGACGAGGCCAGCCCGGAACCGCTCCGCAACCGGCCACTCAGGGAGCTGGTCGCCGCTTACGCCAGTTCGGATGTCCCGGACGGCGAACTCGAGTGCCTGGCGACGGCGATCTATTACGAAGCCAAGAGCGAACCGCTCGCCGGGCAACTCGCCGTCGCCGAGGTGATCATCAACCGCACGCGATCGGCAGGCCGTTTTCCGGCAACCCTGTGCGGCGTCGTCAAACAGCGCGGCCAATTCTCATTCGTTCGCGGCGGCCATCTGCCGGCGACGCCGCGGGCTTCGGCAGGATGGCGCACCGCGGTCGCGATTGCGCAAATCGCCCGCCAGGAGCTTGCCACGGGTTCGGCGCCGCGCGCGCTCTTTTTCCATGCCAAGCGTGTCTCGCCGCGTTGGCACCTGACCCGTGTCGCATCCGTCGGCAACCACGTCTTCTATCGCTGATCGTCT
>DATFHP010000124.1:0-16121 GCA_035248285.1 Allosphingosinicella sp.
TCGTCGACCGAGCCTTCTGACAGCAATTCGTCGCGGATCAGCATGTTCTTGCTGTTGAGATAGAGGATGCGCACCTGCTCGATCGCGTGGTGCGCCATGTCGGCGTGAAGATAGTCGAGCAGCGCCTGCCAGCTGCCGAGCACCGGCTTGTCCTCGATCCGCGACTTGAGCAGCCGCAATGCGGCCGCCTCGGCGATCTTGATCGCGGCGACGCTGCTCTCGGACAAATTGCCGGCGCGTGCGATCGCGTCCGGCTCGGCCGAGAGCAGGGCGCCGACGCTTCCGAACTTGCCGATCAGGCTCTTGGCCAGCGCCTTGGTGTCGCGGCGCGGGATGGTCAGCGCGAGCAGATATTCGATCAGCTCATGATCGTGCAGCGCCTCGGGTCCGTCCTGGAACAGCCGTTTGCGAAGCCGCGCGCGATGGCCGGTGCCGTCGGATTGCTGGTCTGCCATGGGCTCGGATTAAGGCGTTCTTCGGGGCGGAACAATCGGCCGCTCTCCTGCGCTCAGAAATCGTTCGATCGTCGTCCGTAAGCCGGCTGAGTTCATGACTTCGGGAATCTTTGGTGTAGAACGGCCTCGACAGCCTCCGATTCCGGGAACCGGCCGGGCGCCGGCTGTTGCGTTGCCAATGTGGAAAGGGACATTCATGAACGAACCGCAGCGCTCCCGCGCGGTTTTCTCCTCCGAAGATTTTTCGCTGATCCGGAAAGCCGTCGAACATTATCTCACAATCATCAAGGATTCCCCCGAATCCGTGAAATATGCCAATCTTTACCATCGGTTAGGCCGACTCGGCTAAAGCAGGCGCGAAGATCGGACGCGTCTCGTGGGCGCGATCCGCCGGCGGATCCTGCCGGCGCAGGCGGCTCGGCAGGGCCCGCATGATGGTGGGAACGGGTTGCCACCCCTAGATGCGGGCCCGCTTCAGCGCTTCATTGATCCGCGATTGCCAGCCAGGACCCGTGGCCTTGAACTTTGCCAGCACGTCCACGTCCAAGCGGATCGACACGGCCTGCTTGTTCGAGCCCGTGGGTCGGCCGAGGCGCTTGTGGGTCTTGGGGAAGGCCGCAACCAGCCCCTCCGGTAGCGCCTCTGGCGCCACCGCCTTTGCAAAGTCCTTCTTGGTCCACTCGGGATTTTCTGGATCAGCGCTCTTCTTTTCGGAGGTCATATTGCTTCCTTTCGCTACGATTCGCCCTGCGAAGGCTGATCACGCGCACCGTGTCATTCCGAAAAGTGACGATGGCGCAAAAGGCCTCGCCATCGATCAGACCGTAAAGGCGGAAGCGGCGTTCGCCGTCCTCTTCGCGAGAGTTCTCGATGGCTGCAAGTATGTCGAGATCGGACGTTTGCGAGAGGGAGACGCCATGCTTCGTTATGTTGGCGGCATCTTTCACAAGATCGTACTCGATCCGCATCGAAATTATGTATATACAAAAAGTGACGAAGGCAAGCGTTTTCGATACATGCGATCGCTACGTCGTGAAGCCCGCGTTCCTTTGTCGGGAATCACTTCATCCCTCATGCAAGCAGCGGCAAGCTGATGTTTCGCTCAACGCTGGAGGTTACGACGGTCCCGCCTCTAAGCGTCGAAAGCATGGATTAAGCCGCGCCATCGTCTTAGGCCGATGGGGAAATTGACGGAGGTGGATCTGGCTGACGGTGGAGAGGTCCCGGCGGGGGTGAGACGGCGGCGCGGACCGATCGTCGCGCTCGTCCTGCTTGTGCTCGTCCTGCTGCTGTTCGCCCTGCTGTGGAGCCAGCGCAGGCCGATCGCCATCCACTATATCGACCGGGAACTCGCGCGCCGCGGCGTCCAGGCGCATTATGAGATAAGGCAGCTCGGCTTCGGCCGCCAGCGGCTCGACAATTTGCGCATCGGTGATCCTGCGCATCCCGATCTCGTCGCGCGATGGATCGAGATCGAGCTGAGCTGGGGCTTCCGGGCACCGCGCCTGCGCAAGGTCACCGCCCGCGGCGTGCGGCTGGTCGGCCGCCTCGCCGATGGCAAGCTGTCGCTGGGCCAGATCGACAGATTGCTGCCGCCGCCGAGCGGCAAGCCGTTCAGCCTTCCCGATCTCGATGTCGATCTGGACGAGACCGCGATGCGACTCGATACGCCGGCGGGCCGGATCGGGCTCGCCGTGCGGGGCGAAGGCAATCTCTCGGACGGCTTCCGGGGGCGGCTGGCCGGCCTGGCGCGCGGCCTGACGTTCGGCGATTGCACGCTTGAGGCGCCGGCGGCGGCGGTCGAGATCGCCGTCTCGGACCGCCGGCCGAGCGTCAACGGTCCGCTCAGCACCAGGCGCCTCGCCTGCGGCGATGCGGTGGAGCTGCAGGATGCGGTGTTCACCGCCGACGCCGTTCTTTCGCAGGCGCTCGACGGCTGGCTCGGGCGTGCCCGCTTCACGAGCGCATCGGCGCGCTCCGGCGACAATTGGCTCGGCGGGATCGGCGGAAGCCTGAGCTTCGCGGGCGGCGCGGCACGGACCAAGGGGCGCGTCGATCTTGCCGCCGCGAACGGCCGGTTCGGCGACAGCGCGAGCGGCCGTGTCGCATTCGGCGGCGGCTACGACCTCTTTCCTGGACGCGGCGCCTTCGCCCTGGCCGGCAAGGCCGAGGCGGCCGACGTTCTGCTTGCTGCGGACATGATCGGGCCGGCGCTCGAGGCGATCGATTCGACGCAGGCGACCCCGCTCGCGCCGGCGGCCGAAGTGATCGGCACCGCCACCGCCAATGCCGCGCACCATTTTTCGGCGCGGGCCAGCCTGCGTCTGGCCTCCGGCCGGCGCGGCACCGCGGTCAGGCTGGCGGATCTCGACATGGCCAGCCGCAGCGGCGCGCATCTCACGTTGGACGAAGGGGAGGGGCTGGCGCTCGACATGGCGACGCGCAGCTTCCGGATCGATGGGCATTTGCGGCTTGGCGGCGGCGGCTTTCCCGCGACCGAAGCGGTGCTGATTCAGCCGCGCGCCGGCGCCTTGCTGCGCGGATCGGCGCGCATCGCGCCGATCCAAGGCAAGAATGGCCGGCTGGTGCTTGGCGATATGCGCTTCGCCCAGGCCGCCGACCGCTCGGTCCGGATCGATACGTTCGCCACCATCGACGGCCCGTTGAGCGATGCGCGCCTTACCGGTCTCGCCATGCCGGTTCGCGCGCGTGTCGGCCCCGACGGCTTCGCGCTCGGCGAAGCCTGCACCCCCGCTCGCTTTCAAAGGCTCGATTATGCGGCGCTGCATCTCGGGCCGACGCAGCTGTCGCTGTGCCCGACCGGCAAGGCTTTGCTGTGGAGCGGGGCGAAGGGCGTTCAGGGAGGAGCGGACGTGGATCGCCTGCAGCTCGCCGGCCGATTGGGCGCCTCGGCGTTCGCCCTCGCCTCGGACCGCTTGCGCTTCAGTCTCGACGGGCCGAACTTTTCGGGACGCAATGTCAGGGCCCGGCTGGGCAGCGCGAACGCGGTCAACCGGCTCGACTTTGCGAGCCTGACCGGCCGCTTCACGCCGCGCGGCGTCGACGGCCGCTTCGCCGGCGGATCGGGCAAGATCGCCAACGTGCCTCTGCTGCTGTCGGCAGCGAACGGCCGCTGGCAGATCGTCGGCGGCAAGGCGATCGTGGATGGTGCGATGAACGTCGCCGATGAAGCCGATCCGCCGCGTTTCTACCCGCTGCGCACCAACGACTTCCATTTGACGCTGGCAGGCAACCGGATCGATGCCGAGGCCGCGCTGATCGATCCCGACACCGGCACGCGCGTGCTGGATGCCGACATTGTCCATGCGCTCGACACCGGCCGCGGCAAGGCCGCGCTCGACGTCCCCGGAATCGTCTTCGATGCCAATTACCAGCCCGAGCAATTGACCCGGCTCACCGTCGGTGTCGTCGCGCTGGTCAAGGGGACGCTCAAGGGCCAGGGCGAGATTGCATGGGGGCCGGACGGAGTCGCCAGCCGTGGCAGCTTCGGGGTCGAGAAAATGGATCTGGCGACGACCTTCGGTCCGGTGACCGGCCTCACCACCACGATCCATTTCGACGATCTGCTCGGTCTGACCACCGCTCCCGGCCAGTTCGCCGAGGTCGACCGCATCCAGGCCGGCATAGACGTCTATGACGGGCGGATCCGCTACCGGCTGCTTCCCGGCCTGCGCGTCCGCGTCGAGCAGGGCAGCTGGCCGTTCGCCGGCGGCGCGCTTGTGCTCGAGGACACATTGCTCGATTTCAGCCGGCCGAGCGAAAAGCGCCTGACCTTCCGGATCACCGGCATGGACGGCGCCACGTTCGTCCAACAGATGCAGTTCAGCAACATCGACGCGAGCGGCACGTTCGACGGGCTGGTGCCGATGGTGTTCGACCAGAATGGCGGCCGCATCGTCAACGGCCATTTGCAGGCGCGCCCTCCCGGCGGCGTGGTTTCCTACGTCGGCGAGCTCAGCGACAGGCAGCTCGGCAGCTATGGGAAGCTCGCCTTCGACGCATTGAAGTCGCTGCGCTACAGCAAGCTTTCGATCGATCTCGACGGCTCGCTCGACGGTGAGTTCATCGCCCAAGTCGAGCTCGACGGCGTCGCGCGCAATCGGCCCGCGCCCAACGGCATCGCCGGCTATGTGCTGAACCAGCTCGCCAAGATACCGTTCGAATTCAACATCACCGCGCGTGCGCCGTTCCGGGCCCTGCTCGCCACGATGCGCTCGATGAAGGACCCGAGCGGCCTCATCCAGACCGTTCTTCCGGAGGCGATGCGCGACCAGCCGACGACGATATCCGTTCAGCCCCAGGAAAGCGAGACCATGCGATGAAGGTGCCGATATTGACGAACAGCGGCCTCGGTGCGAGGCTCGCCGCGATGAGGAGCGGACAGCTGCTTGGGGTCGCGGCGCTGCCGATCTTGGCGGGATGCGTTCAGGTGAGCGCGCCCGACAAGCCGATCGAGATCAACCTGAACATCAATATCAGGCAAGAGGTCGTGGTACGCCTGCAACAGGATGCGAAGGACCTCATCAAAGAGCATCCGGGAGTATTTTGAAATGAGCCGGCGAATGAAGATCATGGTTGCATTGGGCATCGGCATTGCCGCTGCGGCCGGTGCCAGCGGCGCCGCTTATGCGATGTTCCAGGACGCGAGCGCGCAGCTTCGCGCAAGCGGCCAGGTCGGCGAGCAGGCCGACGGCTATCTTGGCATCGTCGGTTCGGCCCCGGCCGATCTTCGCGCACAGGTCGACGCGGTCAACATCAAGCGCCGCGCTCTGTACACCGATCTTGCCGCCAAGCGCGGCGTCAAGATCGAGGAAGCCGGTGCGACGACCGCTTGCGAAATATTCGCGACGCGGGTGCTTGCCGGACAATATTACAGGCTGCCCGACGGGGTCTGGCGCAAGCGCGACGGCAACACGCCCATCCCGCGCCCCGGCTATTGCGGCTGAACCCATCCCTTCCCGGACTGTTGCCGCAGTGCAGCAGCGCTGTTGACTTGGCTGCGCGCGGTTCCTAAAGGGACCGCGCCTTGGCGGGCTTATTCGCCGGCATGTCCCATGCCCTTTCGCACCGCTCCGACGAAGGGGCGGCTGCATAGGATCAAGCGACATGCCGGAAGGCGAGCCCCCGCAGGACCCTGAGCTTCCCAAGGACGCGCGGCTCAATTCGCTCGACGAGCGGCTGAAGCGGGCGCAGCTGGCGGAAGCGAAAAGGTCCGGCAGCGTGCGGCCCGACGACAATTATCGTCTGGGCATGCGCGTTCTCGGCGAACTCATCGGGGCACCGTTCGGCGGCGCGGTCATCGGCTTCGTGCTGGACCGCTTCTTCGACACCCGCCCCTTGTTCCTGTTGGCGTTGCTGTTCCTAGGCTTCGGCGTTGGCATCAGGAACGTCATTCGACTGTCAAAGACGCGCCCGGGCAACGGCCCGGGGGCTCGATCATAAGGGTTTTCGCGCGTGGCCGCCGCAAGCAAGATCGATCCGATGCATCAGTTCCTGATCGAGCCGCTCGGCCCGAGGCTCGAGGTCGGCGGATTCGACATCAGCTTCACCAACAGCGCTCTGTGGATGGTGGTGACGCTGGTCATCCTCTGGCTGTTCATGCTGGGCGGCATGAAGCGCCAGCTCGTGCCCGGCCGCTGGCAAGTCGCGGTCGAAGGCTTCACGGGCTTCATCGGCAACATGGTGGACGCGAACATAGGAGCGGAAGGGCGCAAATATACGCCTTACATCTTCTCGATCTTCATGTTCATCCTCGTTTCCAATTTCCTCGGGCTGATGCCGATCGGCATCGTTCCGGGCCTCCACCCCTTCACCACCACCAGCCACTTCAGCATCACCGGCATATTGGCGATCATGAGCTTCTCGATCGTGCTGATCGTCGGATTCTGGCGTCACGGCCTGCGCTTCTTCTCGCTGTTCGTGCCGCACGGGACGCCGCTGCCGATGGCCTTCCTGATCGCGCCGATCGAATTCATCTCCTTCATGGTGCGGCCTTTCAGCCTCGGCCTGCGGCTGTTCGTGGCGATGATCGCCGGACACATACTCATGGAGGTGTTCGGCAGCTTCATTGTCGGCGGCTTCAACGGCGGACCCATGGGCTGGGGCATCGGCCTGATCAGCTTCCTCTTCATCGTCGGCGTCGCCGCGCTCGAGCTGCTGGTCTGCGCGATCCAGGCCTATGTCTTCGCGCTGCTGACATCGCTTTATCTCAACGACGCCATCCATCTTCACTGAACCCATTTTTCCAAAGGAGTTAGACATGGACCTCGAATCAGCAAAAGTGATCGGCGCCGGGCTTGCGGCGATCGGCACCGGCGCCGCCGCGATCGGCGTCGGCATCGTGTTCGGATCGTTCCTCCAGAGCGCGCTTCGCAATCCGGCAGCCGCCGACAGCCAGCAGGGCCGTCTGTTCATCGGCTTCGCCGCCGCCGAGCTGCTCGGCCTGATCGCCTTCGCCGTTGCGATGATCATCCTTTACGCCATCTAAGCAACGAGCCGGAGCGCGGCTCCGGCCTCGGGCAGGATTGACGATGCCTCAGATCCAGCAACTTCCGTTCATATACGCGTCGCAGATCTTCTGGCTGCTGCTTGTGTTCGGCACGATTTTCTTCGTGATCGGCCGCGGCATGCTTCCGAAGATCCAGGCGACCGTCGAGGCGCGCGCGCAGCGCGTCGCCGATGATCTCGCCGGCGCCGAACGCGCGCGCGGCGAGGCCGAGGCGGTCGAAGCTGCCTATCGCGCGCGGATCGAGGAAGGCCGGATCGAGGCGCATCGCGTCACGGAGACGTCGAAGCACGAGACGGCGCGCGATGCCGAGGTTCGCATCAAGGCGGCGGACGCGGAGATCCATGCGCAGAGCCAGGCCGCCGAAGCCGAGATACGCGCCGCGTCCGACACGGCGATGCGCGACGTCGAAAAAGCGGCAGGCGAGATCGCGCAGGACATGGTCGCCAAGCTCGCCGGCTTGAAGGTCGCGAAGGACCGCGCCGCCGAGGCGGTGAAGGCGGCGCTCAATGGCTGAGCTCTCCACCACGCACAGCGCTTCGGCCGCGGTCGAGGAGCACGGACCCGAGCCCAAGGCATTCGGCCTCGACGCGCCGGCCTGGGTCGCACTGGCGATGATCGCCGTGTTCGCGATCATCATCTGGAAGAAGGTGCCGGCCGCGATCGGCCGCGCGCTCGACAAGAAGATCGCGCTGATCCGCGGTCAGCTGGACGAGGCGGCCAAGCTTCGCGCCGAGGCCGAGGCGTTGCGCTCCGAATATGAGGCGAAGGCGGCCGCTGCGGACGCCGAGCGCGCGACCATGCTCGAGCGCGCGACACATGAGGCGGAAGCGATCGTTGCCCAGGCCAAGGCGGATTCGGCTGCGCTGATCGAACGCCGCAAGCGGATGGCCGAGGACAAGATCGGCGCCGCGGAGCGTGCCGCCGTGGCCGCGGTGCGTGCCCGGGCCGTCAGCGCCGCCGCCGCCGCCGCCGAGACGCTGATCCGGGAGCAACACGATTCCGGTGCCGACAAAGCCATGGTCGACAAGGCGATCGCGGAGCTGGGCAAAGCCTGAATCGGTGAATTCCGGAGCGGACCCTGATATGCCGCCCGTTACATGAATATCCTGGTCATCAGCCATGCCGAAGACGGATTCATGCGCGGGGGCCATTACCTGCTCGAACCCGTTCTTCGCGAGCTGAGAGGCCGGGGCCACGACATCGCGTTCTGCCGAGGCACGACAATCCCTGATCTGGCCGTCGACATCGCTATCATGCATGTCGATTTGACTGCCGTCCCGGATTCCTACGTGACGTTCGGCCAACGGTTTTCCAATTGCCTCAACCTCCGCGCCACCGACATTTCGAAGCGCAAGGTGAGCGGTGCGATCGTCGGAAGTGACGACGATTGGCCGGGGCCGGTCATCGTCAAGTCCAATCTGAACTGCGGTGCGATACGCGAGCTCAGGCTGCAGAATTTGACGCAGGAGCGGCGGGGAGGAACGGCGTTGCCGCCCCGTCATTTCCGCAGGATCGGCTACGAGATTTTCGAGACGATCGCGGACGTTCCGGCGGTCGCGTTCCATCATCCGGCCACGGTCGTGGAGAAATTCATCCCCGAACGCATCGGCGACCTGTTCGCCATTCGCTTCTGGACGTTCGTTGGCGATCAGGAGCGCTGCGTGCGCGTCCATTCGAGGGAGCCGATCATCAAAGCCTCGAACCAGATCGGCTATGATTATTGCGAGGTGCCCGAGGATCTGCGGCAGCGCCGGCACGAGCTCGGCTTCGATTTCGGCAAGTTCGACTTCGCGATGCACGACGGCAAAGCGGTCCTGTTCGATGCGAACAAGACTCCGGGCCGGCCGCCGGTTGCGGAGGGACTGAAATGGCCGAGCGATTTCGCGGACGGGGTATTGAGGTTCGCGGACTGATGTCTCGCGGCGCCGAATGTGCACCCTAACCGGGATGGCGCCGTCTGAAGACCAGCGTCGGGCAGGATGAAGCCTGGGTGTAGGTGCCGTATCGGAGCGCCGTCAGCTCAAACCACGGATCGGTCTTCTGCCGGAGCTCGTGCTCGGCCGGAAAGGTCAGACGGATGGGACTGCCCCTGTCGGTATCGACGAGGTCGATGTCGGAGCGGGGCCAGCCGGTCGCCCTGGCGAGCGTCTCGCGGTCGGGCACGAGCCTCTCGAACATGGTCAGAGCGTCCGAAAACGCGATGTCGGCATCGTCTCCGGCCAAGGCCATCAGAAAGGCCATGCGAAACGACGCGGTTGAGGGAAAGGCGCCCTGCATGGCCGCCTCGACGACCGCTTCCGGGCTGACGGCAGGCTGCCGCTTCATGAAAAAGCGCACGATCAACGCGCCGTCCGGGCGAAGTATGCGGGCCAGTTCGCGCAGCACGCCGTCATAGCCTTCGAAAGCGGAAATTGCATTGAGGCTGCCGTCGCCGACGATGACGGCGATGCTTTGATCAGGCAGCGGCAGCGTGCTCCAATCGTTTCGGATTACCCGTGAATGCAGCAGCGGATTTGGCTGCCACAAGGCATCGACCATGCTGTCGCTCGAATCGGCGGCGATCAGCTCGCCTGCGCCCCGCCAGTCCAGCTGAACGATCTCCGGCGTAACTCCGAGCACCAATATTTTCGCGTTCGCGCCGGCATTTGCCAGCGCGGGGGCTGCGGCCTCGAGCATGAACCGCCCGTCCTCGGCGGACGGAAACCAGGGAGGACGTTTCTTGGCTTTGTAGATGGCCGACGCCTGCCATGGATCCGTATCTTCCGCCATATGCCTCCCCGTTCCTTGGCGATCGGGGGGTATCGATCAAACGACACTAAAGTCTAGGCGAAATCTCGTGCCAGCTCGGCCCGCGTCTCGGGCGTCAGCACCGTCATATGCGCATAGCGGCTGTCCTCGCAGCCGAGCAGGACCTGCTGCGACGGATCGCGGAATGCGGCGATCTGGGCAGGACCGAGGGTGAAGCGGAGGAAGTGGACCGACGAGGTCTTGCCGTCGCGGGTCCGCTCGACGTCATGCTCGGGCGTCGCCGCGACCCGCTCGCCGCCGACCTCCATGTAGAAACGATCCTCGACTCCGCCCAGTCCGCCAAGGAAGCTGCTGCGCCGGACCGGATCGTCGAGTTCGAACATCATCGTCGCGATCAGCTCATTACCCTTGGGAATCAGCGGGTTATAGGCTGCCAGCTCGTCGGCGATCTGCGCTTCGCCGCCCTTTTCGATCAGCAGCATCTCCTGGACCTGGAACAGCATCGTCTCGAAGCATTCGAAGTAGAAGGTGCAATAGGGTCCGAGCGCGACGCGGCGCAGCCGCTTGACCGGCAGCAAGGCGGCGCGGCGTTCCTTGCGCTCGTTGCGGAATTGCGCATCGGGGATCAGGTCGGCGCGTGTGATGGCGCGCGTGGCGGCGGGCATGGCTGTTATTCCTGAAAACCGTAGGCGGACGCGAAGATCTCGATCGGGTGCGCCTGGCGCGGCGCCGCGCCATCGCTCTCCGCCAGCTGCGCCGAGACCAATTGGCCGAGGTGCTTGCAGGCCAGAGGGCAATCCGAGCAGAGCGTGTCATTGCCTTTTTGCACCACCTGCCGCGCGGCCGGACGCCCGACCTTGACCGCGACCTGATGGGTTTCCTTCATCACCCCGAAAGTGCCGCCATGCCCCGAGCAGCGCTCGATCAGGTCGACCTTCGCGCCGGGGATCAGCGCCAGCATCTGCGCCGACTTGGCACCCATGTTCTGCGCCCGCGCGTGACAGGCATGGTGCAATGTGATCCCCGCTTCCGGCGCCACCGGTGCGAGACCCTCCGCCAGGCCGTGCGCGCGCGACAGCTCGACGACATATTCGCTGATATCGCGAGTCGCCGCCGCAAGACGCTTCACATCCTCGCTTTCGGGCAGGATCAGCGGCCATTCGAATTTCATCATCAGGCCGCAGCTGGCGGTCAGCGTGACGATGTCATAGCCCTGATCGACCAGCGGCAACAGCGCGGCGGCGACCTTTTCGGCGCGGCCGGCCACGTCGGCGATGTCGCCGGCTTCGAGCTGAGGCATGCCGCAGCACAGGGGATAGGCAAGGCGCAGCTCGACGCCCTGGCGCGCGAGCACGTGCGCCGCCGCCGCGGCCGTGTCCGGCTGGTTATATTCGGCGAAGCAGGTGGTGTAGAGCGCCACCTTGCGCTTGCCGAACGCCGGGCCCGCGGGATCGGGCGCCGGCAGCGGGCGCAGGCGATCGCGCGCGGTCCTGCGGTGATATTCGGGCAGCAACGCGTCGCGATCGATGCCCGCGACCGCTTCCATGACCGCCCTCACCGGTTTGTTCTCGCGCTTCGTCGCCCAATTGGCGAGGCCCGCGACCGGCTTGGCGAGCTTGCCGTTGCGGTCGGTCTTGCCCAATTGCTCGCGGACGAAATCGCCGCCTTCGGCCTTCCGCTTGGCGGCGCGATGGCGCAGCATGAGATGCGGAAAGTCGACGTTCCACTCGTGCGGGGGGACGTAGGGGCATTTGGTCATGAAGCACATGTCGCATAGCGTGCAGGCTTCGCTGACCTTCTCGTAATCGGCCTTGGCGACGCCGTCGACCTCGCCGGTCGGGCCTTCGTCGACCAGGTCGAACAGGCGCGGGAACGAGTCGCACAGATTGAAGCAGCGCCGGCAGCCGTGGCAGATGTCGAATACGCGCTCCATCTCGGCCTCGACGAGACCGAGATCGTAATAATCCGGGTGGCGCCAGGCGATCGGATGCCGGAAGGGCGCTTCGAGGCTGCCCTCCCGGCTTTCGCCCGGCTTGCGGATGTCAGTCATGGCGGCGCCGTTTCACCGCCGGCCGAAGCCCGAGGGCCTCGCTCACCCGTCCAATGTGTCGAGCGCGCGCTGGAAGCGTCCGGCGTGCGACCGTTCCGCCTTGGCGAGCGTCTCGAACCAGTCGGCGATCTCCTCATGGCCTTCCTCGCGTGCGGTGCGCGCCATGCCCGGATACATGTCGGTATATTCGTGCGTCTCGCCGGCGATCGCGGCCTTGAGATTGGAGTTGGTCGCTCCGATCGGAAGGCCGGTGGCCGGGTCGCCGACCGATTCCATGAATTCGAGATGGCCGTGGGCATGGCCGGTCTCGCCCTCGGCGGTCGAGCGGAACACCGCGGCGACGTCGTTATAGCCTTCGACGTCGGCTTTTTGCGCGAAATAGAGATAGCGGCGGTTGGCCTGGCTTTCGCCCGCGAAAGCCTCCTTCAGATTGTCGAGAGTCTTACTGCCTGCAAGGGTCATGACATCCTCCATCGGGGTGCAAGGGCGCATCAATGCGCCCTCCAGCTTTCCCCGTAAGCACGCCCGCCGCGTTCGGTCCAATCGATTCATGCGTCTTTTCTGATCGATTGGCTCGCTCAATCGCCGAATTCGGCGCCGTTTCGGGGGCAGAACATCCCAGTCCAAGCAACCTGATGTAAACCTATCTGCCGCTATCGTTCGAAAGGACGAACGATGGAAAGCCGATGCCGATGTATGAGCTGAAGCTCGACCCGAAGCGCAGGTGTCTCGAGATCGTGCTGCGCGGCTATTGGGACGAAAAGGTGATGGACGCGTTCGAGCGCGAGGAGACCGACGCGCTCGAGGCGCTCGCTCGTCTCAGCCCTCCGACCCTGTGTCTGGTCGATCTCTCGCAATTCCCGCCGCAGGCCAGGAATATCGTCGACCGTCACACCAACCGGCTGAGTTCCCCCGAGGCCAAGATCGCAGCCCGGACCGCGGTCATCGTGCCCGGCGCGATCGTGAAGATGCAGGCGCATCGCATCATCCCCACGGATGGCAACGAGAGGAGGATGTTCGGATCTCGCGCGGAAGCGGAGGCATGGCTGTTTGGCGAGGGTGATCAACGCGCCGTCGCCTGAGCGGGATTGCGGCGCGGCCCGACGCGGCCTTTCATTGGAAGCTGCGGCGGCCGCAGCGCAACAACGGACCGGAACGGTGAAGACCAATGTCTTTGTATAAGTTGAAGCTCGACCCGAAGCGCAAATGCCTGGAAATCGTGCTGCGCGGCTATTGGGACGAAAAGACGATGGAAGCGTTCGAACGCGAGGAGGCCGAGGCATTCGAGGCGCTCGACCGTCTCGGCCGTCCGACTTTCTGCCTTGCCGATCTTTCGGAATTGCCGCCGCAGGCCAAGGAAATCGTCGGTCGCCGCATCAAGCAACTTCATTCGCCCAATGCCAAGATCCCAAGCCGGATGGCGATCATCGCGTCCGGTGCGATCTTGAAGCTGCAATCGGATCGCATGATCCCCGAGGACAGCACCGAGAAGAAGATGTTCGCATCGCGCAAGGAAGCCGAGGCCTGGCTGTTCGGAGAAGCCAATCGGCGCGCCGTCGCCTGAGCGGGCCTGATCTCGCCGCCTCGGCGCCAAACCTGCGCATCGACGCGCGGCTCGCAAACCCAATGTAAACCTATGGGCGCTATCGTCGGCGAAATATGGCGAGCGGTGAAGACCAATGTCTTTGTATGAGCTGAGGATCGACCGGAAGCGCAAATATCTTCAGATCGCGTTGCACGGTTATTGGGACGAAAAGACGAACGACGCGTATGAGCGCGAGGAACTGGGCGGGCTCGAAGCGCTCGCCCGTCTCGGTCGTCCGACCTTTTGTATCGTCGATCTGTCGGATTTCCCGCCGCAGGCCAAGGAAACCGTCGAACGTATCAGCAAGCGGCTGCACGCGTCTGACACCATCATGCCCAGCCGCCTGGCCGTCATCGTGCCCGGTGCGCTCGTGAAGATGCAGGTGGACCGCACCGTCCCCCAAGAGGGTGTAGAGAAGAGGGTGTTCGCATCGCGCGAGGAAGGCGAAGCGTGGCTCTTTGACGAAGACAGGCAATGCGCCGTCGGCTGAGCGATCCCGATTTCGCCGACCTGGCCGGCAAACCGGAAGCAAACCTGTTCGATGCCATGTTTCGATGAGGATCAAAGGCAAAAGCCGATGTCGATGTATGAGGTGAAACTCGACCTGAAGCGCCGGTGCGTTGAGATCATGCTGCGCGGCTATTGGGACGAAAAGGTGATGGACGCCTATGAACGCGAGGAAACCGCTGCGTTCGAGGCGCTCGACCGTCTCGGCCCTCCGACCTTCTGTCTTTCCGATGTTTCGGAATTGCCGCCCCAGGCCAAGGAGATCGTCGAACGCCACGTCAAGCGGATCCAATCTCCTCTCACCAAGATGCCAAGCCGGATGGCTACCGTCGCGTCGAGTGCGATCGTGAAGCTGCAATCGGAGCGCGTCGTTCCCACGGATCGTACCGAGAGGAAGACGTTTGCCTCGCGCGAGGAAGCCGAGGCCTGGCTCTTTGACGTAGCCAATTAACGTGTCATGCTGGAGAACCGATGTCGATGTATCAGCTGAAGATCGACCCGAAGCGTAAGTTCCTCGAGATCGCCCTGCGCGGCTATTGGGACGAAAAAGTGCATGACGCCTATGAACGCGAGGAAGCCCTCGCATTCGACGCGCTCGAGCGTCTCGGCCCTCCGACCTTCTGCCTTCTCGATCTTTCGGACTTCCCCCCGCAGGCCAAGGGATTCGTCGAGCGCACCAACAAACGTCTGAATTCGCCCAACACCAAAGTCCCAAGCCGATCCGCGGTCGTCGTGCCCGGCGCGATCGCGAAGCTGCAATCGGATCGCATCGATCCACAGGGCGGCGCGGAGAGAAGGATCTTCGCATCGCGCGAAGCGGCCGAGGCCTGGCTCTTTGGCGAAGGCGGTCAGCGCGCCGTTGCCTGAACGGACCTGATCCGCCGACTCGTCGCGACGCTTCCGCGTCCAACCGTGCCCTTGACGATTTCCGCATTCGTGCAGGGCATCCCAAATAGCATTCTCATTTCGGGACCGTATCCGCTCAGCAGCGCTTTGAACGGTCGCCCCGCTGCGGTAACATCCGGAAAAGCGAGGACTTTCAAAGGGGCTGGCGCCACGACGCCGGCGAGAGCTTATGGCGCGAGGCAAACGAACCACGACGGACGACAGCGATTACTCGAATCACTTCGAGGAAGCGGCTCGGCACATAGCCGAGCGCGACGATGACGAGGTGCCACTGCTGCCCTGGCTCGAAGCGGTGGACGAGGACGAACCGCCGGAGGGCACGTCGCGCGTCGCATTCTGGGTTGGCGGCGGACTCGTCTTCGCCTTGATTTTCGCGCTCGGACTCCATGTGCTGCGGCCGGGCCCGGGCGGACCGGATCTCGCCTCAACGCCCGCGCCCGAAACGATCCCGGCGCCCGATTCCAACCCTGCTCAGGACGTCGTCACCACGCGGACTCCGACTCTGGCCGAGGCAAAGACGCCGGCACACGCACCGGCTCCAGCGCGTGCGCCGGAAGAAGCGGTCGGGTCGCCGGGGGGACGGCACGGCCTCCGCCCGGGCCCGACCATCCAATTGGCCTCTTATTACAGCGCGCGCAGGGCCGAGCGTCATTGGGACCTTCTGCTCCGGCGACATAAGAACCTCGCCGGGCTCGACCATGCGGTCGTCACCGGCGCCGTCGGCGGCAGGACCGTCTACCGGCTGCGCGCCTCGGGCGCGGGCGCATTCCAAGCCTGCGAGCGCCTGCGCGCGGCGCGCCTCGGGTGCCTCCAGATCGGTCATTGAGCACACGCTGACCCTGCCGCCATTCGGAACCCGGCCTTCGACTTGATCGTTACGGCGCGGGGGCGAGTCGGAGGTTGTTATGCGTTCCCTGAACATTGCGCGCGCCCTTGGCGCCTCGACGCTGCTGCTCTTGTTATCCCCATCCGCCATGGCCGGCGAGACCAGCCGTGCGAAGGCGGCCATCGCCGAGGCGAGAGGAAAGATCGAGGCTGCGCATCAGGCCGGCGTCGGCGGCGAGGTCCCACGTCTCGAGGCGCAGGCCCAATCTTTCCTTCTCGAGGCGCAGGACGATCTCGCGCGCGGCAAGGAGAAGCGCGCCATCGCGGCCGCACGCCATGCATCGGAGGTTGCCGATGCGGCGATCGTGGAGGCACGCAGGGCCAAGGCCGCTGCGGCCGAAGCCGAGCGGGCGCAGGCGGACGCCGCCACCGCAGCGGCGCGTGACGCAGCCGACGCCGCCAATGCACGCGCCAATTCGGCCGAACAGGCCGCCGCCGCGGCCGCAGCCGACGCCG
>DATFHP010000125.1:0-9609 GCA_035248285.1 Allosphingosinicella sp.
GCCACGAGGGGCTTTTATCCCGCAAATATGAATTTTACAAGAAATGCAGGATAAAAGCGAAGTGGCGGCCCGCCTGCCCGACCCGGCCAACCCATCGCGTCGGCCCACTGGCCTCGACATGCCGCAAAAGAAAATGGTGCCCAGGAGAGGACTCGAACCTCCACGCCCTTGCGAGCGCCAGCACCTGAAGCTGGTGCGTCTACCAATTCCGCCACCTGGGCACGGGGACAGGAGCGACCATGTGCGGATGATCCCACAATCCGCAGCCATGCCGGGGCATGGCGTGCTTGGCGGCTCGCTTAGCGGTCGGTTCGGGCGCTTGTCAACGAACATGCGAGCGGGCAATGGGGACGCGCCCTCACGCGTTTTCAAGGATTTCGACATGCCCCGGCTGGTCACTGTGTTCGGCTGCAGCGGTTTCCTCGGCCGCTATGTGGCGCAGCAGCTCTACCGCGCCGGCGTGCGCGTCCGCATCGCCGAGACGGATCCGCGGCGCGCCTTCTCGCTGAAGCCGCTGGGCGCGGTCGGCCAATCCCAGTTCGTCGCCGCCGACATCCGCGAGGCGGGCCAGGTCGCCGCCGCGGTCGAAGGGAGCGATGCCGTGATCAATCTGGTCGGCGTGCTGGCGGGCGATCTCAACGCCATCCACGTGCTCGGCGCGCGCCATGTCGCCGCGGCGGCGGCCGCCACCGGCGCCGCGGCTTTGGTCCATGTCTCGGCGATCGGCGCCGATCCTGCCAGCCCGTCCGCCTACGGGCGCAGCAAGGGCCAGGGCGAGGAAGAGGTGCGCGCGGCCTTCCGCGGCGCGACGATCGTCCGGCCCTCGATCCTGTTCGGGCCCGAGGACAATTTCATCAATCGCTTCGCCCGCCTCGCGCGCCTGGCGCCGATGCTGCCGGTGCTCCGGCCCACGGTGCGATTTCAGCCGATCTACGTCGCCGACGCCGCCAAGGCGGTGGCCGCCGCCGCGTTCGATCCGGACAGCCATGGCGGCACCATTTACGAACTGGGCGGCCCGCAAATGCTGACGATGCGGGCGCTGTTCGAATGGATCTGCGAGGCAACCGGGCGCCACCGGCCGCTGATCGACATTCCCGATCCCGTCGGCGCCGCGCTCGCCCGGCTCACCGGCTGGCTGCCCGGCGCGCCGATCAGCTGGGACCAGTGGCTGATGCTGCAGCACGACAATGTCGTCGCCGACAAGGCGAAGGGCCTCAAGGCGTTCGGAATCGTCCCCACTCCGCTCGCGGCGGTCGCCCACGGCTGGCTGACCGCCTATCGCCGCCACGGGCGCTTCGCCGCTAAATCGCCGGTCTGAACACCGACGCACCCCTTTTCCAACCGAGACCAGCAGCCTCACTATGGACCTGATCACGATCCTCATCCTCGGCATCGTCGAGGGCGTCACCGAATTCCTGCCGGTCTCCTCGACCGGCCACCTGATCCTGGCGAGCGCGCTGCTCGGCTATGACGCCGATTATTGGAAGGTGTTCAACATCGTCATCCAGCTGGGGGCGATATTGGCGATCGTCGTGCTCTACTGGCGGACCTTCATGGCCGTGCTCGGCGGACTGATGAAGCGCGATCCGACCTCGGTCCGGTTCGTGCGCAACGTGCTGGTGGCTTTCCTTCCCTCCGCCGTGCTGGGGCTGGCGCTGCACAAGCAGATCGAGGCGATGCTCGGCAGCCCCGAGATCGTCGCGGTCGCCTTCATCGTCGGCGGCGTCGCGATCCTGGCGATCGAGCGGCTGGTGAAGGTCACCGACATCAACGGCGTCGCCGAAATCCCGCTGGCGCGCGTGATCGGCATCGGCCTCATCCAATGCCTGTCGATGGTCCCGGGCGTCAGCCGGTCCGGGGCGACGATCATGGGCGCGCTCTCGCTGGGCGTCGAGCGGCGCACCGCCGCCGAATTCAGCTTCTTCCTCGCCGTGCCGACGATGCTCGGCGCCACCACGCTGGAGCTGGTCAAGAACCGCCACGAACTGGCGAGCGGCACCGGCGTCGGCCTCGGCGCGATCGCGATCGGCTTCGCGGTGTCGTTCGTGGTCGCGATCGTCGTCGTGCGCGCGTTCGTCGGCTTCATCTCGCGCCACGGCTTCGCGCCCTTCGCCTGGTATCGGATCGCCGCCGGCATCGCGGCGCTGATCTGGCTGGGGATGCGGTGAGCGTGAGCTCGGGCCAGGTTCGCTCCTCCCTTTCGTCATGCTCGCGAAGGCGAGCATCCAGCTTCCTTTGAAGGCTAAGAGATTGAAAAGATGGATGCCCGCGGACGCGGGCATGACGTAATATTATGAGGTCGAGGTCGACCACGCTAAAATCCAGCTGCAGCCGATTCGCGCGCCATGCGTTGATTGCGTGCCTTGATCCGCATCGGAGGTCCGCCATGCGTTTGCTGATGTTCGCGTCCGCCGCTTTCGCTCTTGCCGCCCCGGCCTTGGCCGCGCCGCCGCCCGGGCAGGCGCCCCACGACCAATGGGCGCGGGATATGCCGCAGCCCGACGAGATCGAGCAGGCCGAACGGGCGATGGACCGGGCGCTCGACGCGCTGATGGACATCCGGGTCGGCCCGCTGGAGGATGCGGTTCCGGGCCGCCGCCTCGCGCCCGAGCGCCGCAACGAGACGCTCGGCGACCTCGCCCGCCGCGACGATCCCTATTTCGACCGCAAGGTGCACGGATCGCTCCACGAGATGACCGAGGCGATGAACCAGCTGACCGACAAGATGGCAGTGATGGCGCCGGTGATCGAGCGCGAGGTCGCCGACATGAAGCAGCACCTCAGGGAAGCGAAGCGCGAGCTGAAGCGCAGCTGGCGGGAATAGCGAGTCCCCGGGGAGGGCATGGCGGCCGCGTTCCTGGGCCGGCAGCGCCCTCCCCCACGGGGATCAGGCAGCGATGGCCGCGTCGGTCCGCGCCGGCTTGGCCCGCTTGTGCGGCACCAGATCCTGCCACTTTCCACCTTCGGGAACATAGCCCGTCGTTCCGATGATCTCCATCGGATTGGCATCGAGCCCGATCGGATCCTCGCCCTTCTCGCTGCTCTTCGCGATCTTCAGCAGCGTGCGGTAAAGCCGCGCAACGCCCGCATCGGCATGGCATAGATTCTCGAAGCTTCGATCCTTGAGCTCGCCGGCCGACATCAGCACCGCCGAATCCTCCTGCGTGAAGCTGTGGAAGCCCGAGAAGGTCGTTCCGGCGCGCATTCCGGCCCGATTCTGCTTGAAGCCGTTATGGATGAACGGCTTGTCGGGATCGTTGATGGTGTCATAGGTCATGCCGAACGCGCGAAGGGCATCGTCGTCCAATCCGATGAATTTCAGATGCTCGGTGCGATGCGGCTCCAGCCCGATCTCGAGCTTCTCGTCCCACCACACATGAAAATAGATGGAATGATAATCGTCGATCGGGACCACCGACATCCAAAGGCCGTCGTTCGGGTTCACGACCGAATAGGGCGGCACGAACGCGGCGATGCGCGCCAGCATCTTGCCCCCGTCGGGCCTCAGCGCGGCATAATGGAACCCGAAATCGGTATCTTCCGCCTCGAACCCGGGCGCTTCATCGAGGAGGAGGTTCTGCGTCTGCTGGGCGAATTTCAGATCCAGGTCGCCGCCGATCGCCAGGCCGTCCTGATGGAGAAAGTTCAAATGGCTCGAATCCCACAGCGCTTCCATCGTCTGCACGTAATTGCACTGTTCGACCAGATAAGCGTTGATCCGATGGCGCGGCTCGAGATCGAACCAGGGATAATGGGGAAAGCGCGGCTCGAGCGCCTTCGCGCCGAGATAGACCCAGATCAGGCCGCCGGCCTCGCGCACCGGGTAGGATCTGGCCCGGACGCGCTTCTTGAAATTGGGATCCGATACGTTCGGAGCCTCCAGGAGCTCCCCGTCGGGGGCGAACTTCCAGCCATGGAAGATGCAGCGGACGGCGCAACCTTCGACGCGGCCCAGCGCCAGGCTCACGCCCCGATGGGCGCAGCCTTCGTCGAGGAATCCGACGACGCCGTCCTCGCCGCGGAAAGCGACATAGGAGTCGCCGAGCAGCACCACCCGGCGCGGATCGCCGCCGGGCTCCGGCAGGTCGCTCGACTGCATCGCAGGCGTCCAGTAACGACGCATGGCCTTGCCCATGGGCGTGTCGCGCCCAACCCGGCACATCGTCTCATTGTCTTTGGTGGATAGCATTTCGAGACTCCTCTTCCGGCATTTCCGGCCGCTCTCCAGGCCACCGCGGTTTTGGCCGCCGGGCCCTTGCGACTTCGGTTCCGATACCCGCGGTATCGACGTCCGGCCCCGATCGGCCGAATCACTTTCGCTTTCCAGGAAGCATAACTAAATGTCGCTCGCTGTCAATCTCCGAATGGGCGACATAGCGTGCGCCACCGGCACAGGAGGTGATTCAGAGTGAAAAGCATGGGCAGGCCGCGCATTCGGACGATGGGCAGTCCGACCTTGTTCACGAAGGATACGTGGGCAAGGGAGCGGCCGGACCTCGATCCGTCCGACTATCTGTTCCAGGTCCATCTCGCCCGGCTGGGGCAGCATATCAGCCGGCTTCACGACCAATATTGCCGCAAGACGTTCGGGCTCAGCGGGCAGGATGTCCGCATGCTGATCATCCTCAAGCGGTTCCGCGCCAGCCACGCCCCCAATCCGGCCGAGCTCGCCGAGGCGCAATTGATGACGACCGGCGCGATCACCAAGCAATTGATCCGCCTCGAGCGCGCCGGCTTTCTGGAGCGCCGGCCCCACCCCGGCGGCGGTATCGCCGTACACGCCACCGCCAAGGGATTGGATCTGGCGGAGCGGGCGATGTCAGCCCAGGTCGGCAACTCGCCGATGGGCGAGGTGCGGCAAAGCCTCTCGAAACAGGAACGCGACACACTCGCGGATCTTTGCGAGAGGCTGCTTCTGCATATCGAGAAGCTGTAAGGCGCGAGCGAACGACCGGCGGGCGCGCCACCGGCGCCGCCAAATCTCCGCTTCCTGCCAAATCGCCACGCGCCGAATGCGAACATATGGACGCGGCGTACCGCCGCGCTAATAGTCCGCGCGATGTGGCAGCTCTATCAATTCGCTCTTTGCCCCTTTTCCCGCAAGGTGCGGCTGATGCTGGGCGAGAAAGGCGTGCCGCACGAACTGGTGCGCGAATCCCCGTGGCTGAAGCGCGACGAGTTCGTCGACATGAATCCGGCCGGCCAGACGCCGGTGCTGGTCGAAGACAGCAAGGGGACGGTGCTGATCGATTCGAACACGATCTGCGAATATTTCGAGGAGACGATCGAGCGTTCGCCGATGATCCCCGGCACCGCCATCAACCGCGCCGAGATCCGGCGGCTGGTCGCCTGGTTCGACGATCGGCTCTACGGCGACGTCGTGCAGCCGCTGATGGAGGAACGGATGCGCAAGCGGCTGGTCAACCGCGATCCGCCCGATACCAGGATTTTGCGCGAGGCGATGAAGGTCGCCAACAGCCACCTCGACTATATCGACTATCTGCTCGACCACCGGCGCTGGATGGCGGGGCCGGTGCTGACGCTCGCCGATCTCACCGCCGCCGCACATCTCTCGGTCGCCGATTACCTCGGCGGGCTCGACTGGCGCGGGCATAAGCAGACCGTCGACTGGTATGCGGTCATGAAGTCCCGCCCGAGCTTCCGCTCGCTGCTCGGCGAGCGCATGGAAGTGATTGCCCCCCCGCCCCACTACGACAAGGTCGACTTCTTCTGATCCTCTCCGCTTCGCGGGGAGTTTCCCCTCTCCCAACCCTCTCCCGCAAGGGGAGAGGGCTTAGCTCGGAGAAAGACACGAACTAATCCTCCCCGTCCCGGGAAGGATTTACCCTCTACTCCGCCACCGCCTCGCCCGATCCGCCGAACTCGGCCGGGAAGTCCTTGAGCTTGGGGAGCCCGTCCTTCATCGGCAGCACCGTCTCGGCGTAATTGATGTGGACGCCGGGCGTGAAGGCGAGGTCGGGCAGGGTCGCGGCGAAGACGTCGACGAGGCCGAGCGTCGGATGCGCGGTCATCAAATGGCCGCCGCATTTGGTGCAATATTGGCGCTGGCTGAGCGGCGTCTTCTGGAAGGTGCCGAGATGCTCCGCGCCGCCGGTGACGGCGACGGCTTCGGGCTTCCACAAGGTGAAGGCGTTGACCGGCCCGCCCGACCAGGACCGGCACGAGCGGCAATGGCAATAGCCCATGCCTTCGGGCTCGCCCCGGGCCTCGATCGTCACCGTCCCGCAGAAACATTCGCCTCGATAGGTCATGGCCTCACCTCTTGAGCAGGGCCCTCATCCGGGCCGTTTCGCCGTCAGAAAATAATCGAGCGATGTGTTGTCGGAAAGCACGAAGCCGCGCGACGGATCGAAGGTCAGGCCGGTGACGTCGGTCACGTCCAGCCCGGCCTCGCGGACCAAGGCGGCGAGTTCGTCGGGGGTCAGGAATTTCTGCCAGTCGTGCGTGCCCTTCGGGATGCGGCCGAGGCCCTCGGCGAGCACGATCATCAGCAGCCGCGACATCGACGTCCGGTTCGGGGTCGACAGGATCAGCAATCCGTCGTCGGCAAGCAGCCGGGCCAACCCGAAGACGAAAGCGCGCGGATCGGCGGCATGCTCGATCACCTCCAGCGACACCACCAGGTCGAACGGTCCTTCGAGGACGTCGAGGCCTCCGACCCGATAGTCGATCTCCAGCCCCTGCCCTTCGGCGTGGGCGCGGGCCGCGTGGATCGTCTCTGGCGCCGCATCGACCGCGCTCACATCGCCGCCGAGCCGCCGCAGCGGCTCGGACAAAAGGCCCGCACCGCAGCCCACGTCGGCGACGCGGCGCCCGGTCAGCGGCCGGCGGTCGCATTCGTCGCCCGCCCAATGCTGGTCGATACGGTCGCGAATGTAGCGAAGCCGCGCCGGGTTGAGCTTGTGCAGCATCGCCGACGACCCCTTGGGGTCCCACCAATCGTCGGCGAGCCTGCCGAAATGGGCGGCCTCGCGCGGATCGACGGTCGCATGCGGACCGCTTGCATGTCTCATGATTCCTCCCCTATCAGGGCCGCGCTTCCACTTCTATCGGCAACCAGCATGGCCCGCATCGTAATGAAATTCGGCGGCACCTCGATGGCCGGCATCGAGCGCATTCGCCACGTCGCCAACCTCGTCAAGCGCGAGGTCGAGCGGGGCAACCAGGTCGCGGTCGTGGTCTCGGCGATGGCGGGCGAGACCGACCGGCTGGTGCAGCTGTGCCGCGAAGCCTCGTCGCTGTACGATCCGCGCGAATATGACGTGGTGGTCGCGAGCGGCGAGCAGGTGACGAGCGGGCTGCTGGCGATCACGCTGCAGGGCATGGGCATCAATGCGCGCAGCTACATGGGCTGGCAGCTGCCGATCCGCACGTCGCAGGCGCATGCCGCCGCGGTGATCGACGGCATCGACGCCAAGGTGCTCGAGAAGGTCTTCGCCGGCGGCGGGATCGCCGTCATCCCCGGCTTCCAGGGCGTCACCGAGGAAGGCCATGTCACCACTTTGGGACGCGGCGGATCGGATACGTCGGCGGTCGCCATCGCCGCGGCGATGAAGGCCGATCGCTGCGACATCTATACCGACGTCGACGGCGTCTACACCACCGACCCGCGCATCGTGCCGCGCGCGCGCAAGCTGCCGATCATCACCTATGAGGAGATGCTCGAGCTCGCCAGCGTCGGCGCCAAGGTGCTGCAGACCCGTTCGGTCGGCCTCGCGATGCGCGAAAACATCCCCGTTCAGGTATTATCCTCGTTCGACGATCGTCCCGGGACGATGGTGGTCGCCGACGAGGCAATCGAGGACAGCAATATGGAACGCCAGCTCATCACCGGCATCGCCTACGACAAGAACGAGGCGCGGATCACGCTGACCGAGCTTCCCGACAAGCCGGGCACGGTCGCCGCCATCTTCTCGCCGCTGGCGGAAGCGAACGTCAACGTCGACATGATCGTGCAGAGCACGCCGCGCGAAGGCGAGAAGGCCGATTTGACCTTCACGGTTCCAAAGGCGGCGCTCGCCCACACCACCGACGTGCTCGAGAAGCGCAAGGCGGCGATCGGCTATCGCGACATGCTCACCAACACCAACGTCTGCAAGGTGAGCGTGGTGGGCGTCGGCATGCGCAGCAATGCCGGCGTCGCCGCGCAGATGTTCGAAGCGCTCGCCGCGCGCGGCATCAACATCCTCGCCATCACCACGTCGGAGATCAAGGTCACGGTGCTGATCGAGGAGGAATATACCGAGCTTGCGGTGCGCGTGCTGCACACCGCTTACGGCCTCGATTCCGACGAGGAAGCCGCCGAATGAACGATGCGGCCGCGCCATTGCGCGAACCGGGAACGGCCGGCATCGGCCACGACCGGCTGAAGCGCCTGATGAAGCGCGGCGCCGACTTCCTGGGCTGCGAGATCGCGATCATGGGCGGCGCGATGAGCTGGATCTCGGAGCGCAATCTGGTCGCCGCCATCTCCAATGCCGGCGGCTTCGGCGTGATCGCTTGCGGCGCCATGACGCCTGCGCTGCTCGACACCGAGATCGCCGCGACCAAGGAACGGACCGCGCGTCCGTTCGGGGTCAATCTGATCACCATGCATCCCGATCTGAACGCCCTGATCGACGTCTGCGTGGGTCACGAGGTCGGCCATGTCGTGCTGGCCGGCGGCCTGCCGCCGCCCGGCGCGATCGATCGGATCAAGGCCAGCGGGGCGCGGCTGATCTGCTTCACGCCGGCGCTCGCCCTGGCGCGCAAGCTGATGCGTTCGGGGGTGGACGCGCTGGTGATCGAAGGGATGGAGGCGGGCGGCCATATCGGCCCGGTCTCGACCTCGGTCCTCGCCCAGGAGATCCTTCCCGAAGTGGCCGCCGACATACCGGTGTTCGTCGCCGGAGGGATCGGCCGCGGCGGCGCGATCGCAGGCTATCTGGAGATGGGCGCGGCGGGCGTGCAGCTCGGCACGCGCTTCGTCTGCGCGCACGAATGCATCGCCCATGCCAATTTCAAGAAGGCGTTCCTCCGCGCTTCGGCGCGCGACGCCATCCCAAGCGTTCAGATCGATCCACGCCTGCCGGTGATACCGGTGCGCGCGCTCAGGAACCGCGAGATGGAGGCCTTCGCGGCCAAGCAGCGCGAGGTCGCGCAGCTGCTCGACGAGGGCAAGGTCGAGATGGCCGAGGCCCAGCTCCAGATCGAACATTATTGGGCCGGCGCGCTGCGCCGGGCGGTGATCGACGGCGACGTCGAAAGCGGATCGGTGATGGCCGGCCAGTCGGTCGGAATGGTGAAGCAGGAGCAGTCGGTCGCCGACATCATCCGCGAGCTGATGGACGAGGCCGCCGCGGCGCTCGAGCGCCGCGCGGGCTGAGCGCAACTTTTCGAGCTAAGCCCATCCCGTTCGGGCTGAGCCCGAACGGTGGTTCAGTGTAAAGGCGACGGACGCCGGCCGGGCCGCCGATCCTATTGGCAAGCCTAATTCTCGATCGGCCCGACCCCGCCCGTGCAGCGGACGTGAAGGCCGCTGCCGGTCGAGATATGCGCATCGGCGAAGGGCAAGGCGGTGCCGCAAAAGACGCATTCGGCCGAAATGCG
>DATFHP010000126.1:0-3138 GCA_035248285.1 Allosphingosinicella sp.
TGCTCAGCCTCACCTCGCCCGCCGGCCGGCCGATCCAGACGACGCGCGACCTGCCGGGCTTCTGGTCGGGAAGCTGGAGCGCCGTCGCCAAGGAGATGCGCGGCCGCTATCCGAAGCACAGCTGGCCCGACGATCCGGCCACGGCCGACGCGACGCTCAGAACCAAACGCGCGAGCGGACGCTGACCGACCAGCAGAATTTCGCAGGCTTGACGGAACCGCGCCGAATGATCACCTGCCTGCGCTAACACCGTTCGGGCTGAGCTTGTCGAAGCCCTCACTTTGTTCTTGGCAGGAAGAAGGAAGGTCCTTCGACAGGCTCAGGACGAGCGGCGGTTGAGTATGAACCAGGCGGAAGGAGGACCGATGGCGGCGCGCATATTCCGACGGACGAAGAACGCCATGCAATCGGGCAAGGCGCGTACGCAGGATTGGATCCTCGAGTTCGAATCGGATCGCCGCAAGCGTCCCGATCCGCTGACCGGCTGGGCAGGCGGCGCCAATCCGCAGGAGCAGGTGATCCTTGCCTTCCCGACCTTGGAAGCGGCCAAGGCCTATGCCGAAAGGAACGGCATCGCCGTCCACATCGTGCCGGCCGCCGAGCCCAAGCTCAAGCTTCAGTCCTACGCCGACAATTTCAAATAAGAGGCTTCAGGCAGGCACCGCTTCGGCAGCCCTCGATCTCAATGGACTTGCTCGGCAAGCCCGAAACGATCGGCGATTTCGTGCAGCCGTCGGTCGCGCGACCATAATCGCGCGTCAGGCGTTAGCATGACCGAAGCGAGAAGATGCGCATCGACATAGCCTAGTCCAAGACCAAACAACTGCCTCTGTTCGATCAACGTCAGCACCTCGTCATCACGTGCAACCACGGCCTGAGGAAGCTTTCGAAGCGCGTCGATGACGATCGCTCTTTGCCGCAAGCTACCGAGGGCCAGCTCGCCAGTCACAAAGGGGTGCGAAAGAACCGCGGACCGATCGAGCAATGATATGAGGCGTTCGTCGGCGAGGCGCAGGTGATCAATCCAGATGCTGCTATCGACGAGCACCATCTGCAGATCAGGCGGCCGCACGCCGTCGGGGCCCAGCCGCCGCTTGACGGTCTGTTCCGCCGAGACGAGCCAGCCGGCGCGCGCTTTCACGTTCGATCAGCGCCTTCAAAGCTTCACGCATCAGGGACGATTTCTCCCTAATTTCGGTTAGCTTCTGCGCCTCGGCAACCAGCTCATCATCAATGGAAATGGTGGTGCGCACTGCGAATCTCCCGATATGCAACGCACAGTATATAGCATCAAACGATGCGCATATCTATGCCTACGGGCAAAGATTCCTGAACCGCACCAAGTGCCAGCCGAACGTCAATCAGGTGGCGATAGCGCCGCCCAGCAGCAGCAACAGCTTTGCGTCCATCGCGACGCCCTCCCTGCGCTTGCGTTCGACGAAGTCCGGCAGCGCCGCCAGCGGCACGCGGTGGACGACGATATCCTCGCCCTCGACGCCGCCGCCATCGCCGACCCTGACCAGGCCCTCGGCGCGCAGCAGCGTGAAATATTCGGACGACATGCCCGGCGAGGCATGGAAACGGCCGAGGCTGATCATGCGGTCGGCGCGATAGCCGGTTTCCTCCTCCAACTCGCGGATCGCGGCTGACTCGATGTCTTCGCCTTCATTGTCGTCGCCCACCAATCCGGCGGGAAGCTCGAGGCAGCGCGTCCCGATCGGCACCCGGTCCTGCTCGACGAGCAGCACATCGCCGTCGACGATGGCGAGGATGACCGCGGCGGTGACGCCGCGCGTCCGCGACACATATTCCCACTTGCCGCGGCGCTTGGCGGCAATGAAACGCCCTTGCCAGACGATTTCCTCGGCTTCGCTCACAGTTCGATCAGCTTGTCGGGAAGCTCATTGGTGTCGACGGCGCTTTTCGGGAAATGCAGCGCGAGCACTGCCCCGATCCGCTGCACCGCCTTGGCCATGCCCTCGCCCGGGCGGCCGGCTTGGACCGCTTCGATCAGCACGGCCATGGCTTCGCCCCAGGTTTCGGGAGCGACCTTGGCGTCGATCGCCGCGTCGGCGACGATCTCGGCGCGGCGCTCGCCCAGCGACAGATAGAGCAGGACGCCGGTGCGCCCGATCGTGCGGCGTTCGGCGCTGATGCGGAAATATTGCACTGCGCGGCGCCGCACCCGGCGCGCCTTGGTCGCCCCCGGGGTGAGCGCGAGGCGGAGCGGCATCCAGGCCAGCGCATAGCGGACGACGAGAAACGCGCCGGCAAGCTTGACGAACAGCAAGGTCATCACCGTGCCGCGGCTCAGCACCGGGTTCCAGCCGAACGTCAGGCCCAGCCCCCAATCGACCCAGGATTGCGGCAACAGGCCCCACGCCACCGGCACGAGCAGCATCGCGAGCACGGCATAATGCAGCCCGACGTCGTGGTAGGAGTCGGACAGCGGGGCCAGGATGGTCACGATCTCGCCGTCGCTGCGCGTTTCGGCTTCGGTCACCGCAGCGGCCACCAGCGCGCGATCCTCATCGGTCAATGCAAGCATCACCAGCTCCCCGAGGCGCCGCCGCCCCCGAACGATCCGCCGCCGCCCGAGAAGCCACCGCCGCCGCCCCAATCGAAGCCACCTCCGGATCGGCCGCCGCGCGCGCCCCTCTCCAGCTCGTTGGCGAGCGTCCACAGGACGATGGGCCAGGCGCCTCCGCCGCCGCCGTAGCGATGGGCGCGATAGCCACCCTGCCGACTATGCCTTCCGACCAACGACAGGACGACGAACAGCAGGACGACGCCCCAGAAGATCAAGGGAAAGATCGCCGGTCCGCTCGAAGCGCCGCGCTGCGCACGCGCGCCGGTGGCGGCCCGGACATTCCTTTCGGCCTCCTCGGGCGGAGCCTGAAGCTGATCGATGACGGCATCGGCGCCGGCCATGATGCCGCCCGCCATGTCGCCTTGCTTGAAGCGCGGGAGGATCGCATTCTGGATGATCAGGCTGGTCAGCGCGTCGGTCAGGATCGGCTCGAGGCCATAGCCCACCTCGATCCGTACCTTCCTTTCCTTCGGCGCGACGATCAATATCGTGCCGTTGTTCGCCTTGCTCTGCCCGATTCCCCAGGCGCGGCCGAGGCGATAGCCATA
>DATFHP010000127.1:0-48231 GCA_035248285.1 Allosphingosinicella sp.
GGCTTCACCGAAGTCCTGCTCGCGTACGGAGCGGCGCACGTCTTCGCGGTCGACGTCGGCACCAACCAGCTCGCCTGGAAGCTGCGGCAGGATCCGCGCGTGATCGTCCACGAGCAGACCAATGCCCGCTATCTCACCCCTGAGGTGGTCAGCGAGCCGGTGGACATCATCACCTGCGACGCCAGCTTCATCTCGCTGGCCAAGGTGCTCGATCGCGCGCTCGATTTCGCCAGGCCCGGCGGGCGGCTGATCGCGTTGGTGAAGCCGCAGTTCGAGGCCGAGCGAAGCGAGATCGGCAAGGGCGGGGTGGTGCGCGATCCGGCGGTCCACGAACGGGTCTGCGCCGCCGCGGCGGCCTGGGTCGAAAGCCGCGGCTGGGCGGTCGTCGGCCTCACCCGCAGCCCGATCACCGGCCCCGAAGGCAATGTCGAATTCCTGCTCGCCGCGCGCAAGCTTGAATTGGCGCCGAGCCGTGGCTAGGGTCACCACACTTACACAGAAACACCGTTCGGGCTGAGCCTGTCGAAGCCCATTCCTGAACAGTCTTGGCGAGAAGGAAGCAAGCCCTTCGACTGGCTCAGGGCGAACGGGTCTTGGAGAATCGGTCGAGCTGAATGACCGCCATCGCATCACGATCGCAGCTGCGCATGTCGTTCCTGCGCTATGCGCTCGTCACCGTGCCGCTGGTGCTGCTGCTCGGGCTGGTTTCGGCGCGCGTGTCGGGGTCGGGCTCTGAAAATCCCTGGTTCGCCGCCCTCGCCAAGCCGGCGATCATGCCGCCCGGCTGGGCGTTTCCGGTCGCCTGGACCCTGCTCTACATCCTGCTCGGCTTCGCGCTGGCGATGATCCTCCACGCGCGCGGCGCGCGCGGCCGCTGCCTCGCGGTCGGCGTCTTCGTCGTGCAGATGATCCTCAACTACGCCTGGTCGCCCTTGTTCTTCGGCCTGCACAAGGTCGTTCCCGCCCTCGGCGTCATCGTCGCGATGCTCGTCCTTTCGGCGCTCGCGACAATATTGTTCGTGCGCATCCGCAAGCTGGCGGCGTTGCTGATGCTGCCCTATCTCGCCTGGCTCGCCTTCGCCGCAACGCTCAATTATCAGATCATGGCGCTCAATCCGAATGCCGAGGCCCTTGTCCCGTCGGGCAACAATGGCGATATCAATATCGCGTTGTGACATGTTGCGCTGAGCCAGGAGGGCCCGATGCAGTCCGAGAATCGATTCTTCGACGATTTCGTCAAGGTGCTGAACGGCGCTGCCGGAACCGTCGCCGGAATGACCCGCGAGGCCGAATCCGCCTTCCGCGATCGGATGCGCGAATGGATGGGCGGCCTGGACATGGTGGGCCGCGACGAGTTCGAGGCGGTGAAGGCGATGGCGGTCGCGGCGCGCGAGGAAAATCTGGCGCTGAAGGCGCGGCTCGACGCGCTCGACGGCGGCGCGAAGCCCGGCGGCAAACGCGCCGGCAAGGCCGCCGCGAAAGGCGCCTGACCCGGGTCGGCGTCCGGATAATCCACAATTTTGTCCGGTCGGAATCGCGGCCGCTCTTGCGCTTTGGCCGTGGCGAAGGCACGATTCGCCGCACAAGCGCGTTGTCGGGACCAAGATGATGAGAGCCGATGAGTATGAAATGGAGCGCGAGAACAGCGCCCCCATCGATATGCTCGAACATTATTTCAACGCGCATGGCTGGGCCTATGAGCGTGCCGATGAAGAGATCGTCGCCAACTTCCAGGGCAGCTGGGCGCAATATGAACTGCGCGCGATCTGGCGCGACGACGATCATGTGCTTCAGTTCCTCGCGCTTCCCGACATCCGCGTGCCGAGCGACAAGCGCGCCGCGACCTATGAGACGATCGGGCTGATCAACGAGCAATTGTGGCTCGGCCATTTCGAATTGTGGACCAGCTCGGGCCTGGTCCTGTTCCGCCACGCCGCCCTGCTCGACGGCGAGGACGGCGCCTCGCTGACGCTGCAGCAGGCCGAGACGCTGGTCGAAGCGTCGATCGAGGAATGCGAGCGCTTCTATCCGGTGTTCCAGTTCGTCCTCTGGGCGGACAAGAGCCCGCAGGAGGCGATCGCCGCGGCGCTGATCGAAACGCAGGGAGAGGCGTGAACGCCTTGGCCCTGCCGGGGCCGTTCTGGCTGGTCGGCTGCGGCAACATGGCCGGGGCGATGCTCGACGGCTGGCTGGCCGCGGGCGTCGAACCCGGACGGATCACCATCGTCGATCCCGCCCGCACCGCCGCACCCGACGGCGTCCGCCTGCTGGGAGTCCCGCCGGAGGATGAGGTGCCGGCGCTGGCGATGCTGGGGGTCAAGCCGCAGATGCTCGATGCGGCGGCGGCCGCGCTGGCCCCGGCGCTCGATCCGCACAGCATATTGATCTCGATCCTGGCCGGCACCGAGATCGCCTCGCTTCGTGCCCGCTTCCCCGCCTGCCGCACGATCGTGCGCGCCATGCCCAACACGCCGGCGCGGCTGCGCAAGGCCGCGATCGGGCTTTACAGCGACAGCGACGACAAGGCCGCGCTCGCCGCGGTCGGCGATTTGATGGCGGCGCTCGGCACCGTCGAATGGATCGGCGACGAATCCTTGTTTGACGCGGTGACCGCGCTGTCGGGGAGCGGCCCCGCCTTCCTGTTCCGCTTCATCGACGCGCTCGCCGAAGCCGGCGCGGCGATCGGCCTGCCGCGCGCGCAGGCCGAAAGGCTGGCGCTGGCGACGGCCGAAGGCGCCGCGACGCTGGCGGCGACCGCCGGCGAATCTCCCGGCGTGCTCGCCGAGCGCGTCGCCAGCCCCGGCGGCTCGACCCGCAAGGGCCTCGACGTCCTCGACCGCGATCGGCGCTTGGCCGTGCTGCTCACCGAGACGCTGGAAGCCGCCCTCCGCCGCAACCGCGAAATGGCCGAGGAAGCCCGGCGCGGTTCTGGCTGAAACAATGCACCGTTCGGGCCGAGCCCGCCGAAGCCCTTACTTCGCCCTGTCCGGGGACAGGGCGGCCCCATCCCGCCCGAACGGAAGTTCAGCGTCACAAGCCCTATCTGTCAGAATGGTAACAATACTCTCGTTGACAGGTTTCGCTCTGCAACCTAGCTCGCCGCCCATGCCAAGAGACAAAAGCCGTCGGCGCCTTGGTTGGATATTCGCGGCGGCGGCGATCCTGCTGCTCGAATCCTGCGGCGGAGGAAGCGACGCGAAAGGGCCGCCTCCCACGCCGGAGGCCGGCTATATCGTCGTGAAGGGTGAGTCGGTGCCGCTGGTCACCGAGCTTGCCGGCCGCACCTCGGCCTATGAAAGCTCCGAGGTCCGGCCGCAGGTGTCGGGCGTGATCAAGGCGCGGCTGTTCACCGAAGGATCGGTCGTCCGTGCCGGCCAGACGCTCTATCAGATCGATCCCTCGCTCTATCAGGCGGCCGCGGCCCAGGCGCGCGCCAATGTTGCAAGCGCGGTCGCGACTCGCGACGCGGCCGCGGCCAAGGCCGAGCGCTATCGCCCGCTCGCCGAGATCGAGGCGGTCAGCAAACAGGACTATACCGACGCCCGCGCCGCCGCCGATCAGGCCAGGGCCGCGGTGGCGCAGAACCAGGCCGCGCTGGAGACCGCGAACATCAACCTGCGCTTCACCCGCGTTCCCGCCCCGATCACCGGGCGGATCGGCCGCTCCTTGTTCACGCCCGGCGCGCTGGTGACGGCGGACCAGGCGCAGCCGCTGACCACGATCCAGCGGCTCGATCCGATGTTCGTCGATATCCAGCAATCCTCGACCGAGCTGCTCGCCCTGCGGCGCGCGCTCGCCGCCGGCGGCGGGGTGCCGGCGCGCGCGCAGGTGCGCCTCAGGCTCGAGGACGGCAGCGACTACGGCTATACCGGCACGCTGGAATTCGCCGAATCGATGGTCGACACCAGCACCGGCACGGTGACCTTGCGCGCCACTTTCCCCAACCCGCAGGGCCTGCTGCTGCCCGGGATGTTCGTGCGCGCCCGGCTCGTGCAGGAAACGGTCGCCAACGCGATACTCGTGCCGCAGCGGGGTCTTTCGCGAACCCCTCACGGCGATGCGACCGTCCTGGTGGTGGGGCCGGGCGACGTGGCGATCGAGCGGGTGGTGACGACCGATCGGACGGTCGGGGACAAATGGCTGGTCACCAAGGGATTGGCGCCCGGCGATCGCGTGATCGTCGAGGGCCTGGTGCGCGTCAAGGCGGGCCAGAAGGTCGTGCCGGTGCCGGCCGGATCGCCGCCTCGGCCGCCGGCGCCGGCAAGCGGGGGCGGCCGGCCGCCCCGCTGATCGATGATCTCGCGCATCTTCATCGATCGGCCGATCTTCGCCTGGGTCATCGCCATCGTCATCATGCTCGCCGGGATCGGCGGCATCCTTTCGCTGCCGGTCGAGCAATATCCCGACATCGCCCCGCCGTCGGTCAACGTCCGTGCCAATTATCCCGGGGCATCGGCGGCGACGGTCGAAACCTCGGTGACGCAGGTCATCGAGCAGCAGCTCACCGGAATCGAGGGGCTGATCTATTTCTCGGCCAATTCCGGCTCGAGCGGCACGGTCAACATCACCGTCACCTTCGAGAAGGGGACCGATCCGGACATCGCTCAGGTGCAGGTCCAGAACAAGGTGCAGCAGGCGCTGCCGCGGCTTCCGCAGCAGGTGCAGCAGCAGGGCCTGGTGATTACCAAGTCGAACCAGGACTTCCTGATCGTGGTCGGCATCTACGACGAGACCGACCGCAGCCGGACGTCCGACGTCTCGGACTTTCTCGTCTCGACCCTGCAGGATCCGCTCGCCCGCGTCCCGGGCGTGGGCGACGTCAACGTGTTCGGGGCCCAGCACGGCATGCGGATTTGGCTCGATCCGTTCAAGCTCGCCAGCTTCGGGCTGATCCCGCGCGACGTGATCACGGCCGTGCAGGCACAGAACAGCCAGGTTGCGGCGGGCCAGATCGGGGGCCAGCCGGCAGCGCCGGGCCAGGCGCTCAATGCCACCGTCACCGCGCGCTCGCGCCTGAGCACGCCCGAACAATTTCGTCAGATCATCCTCAAGACCCAGCCGGACGGGGCGCGCGTCCTGCTCCAGGATGTCGCGCGCGTCGAGATGGGCAGCGAGAATTACAACAGCGAGGGGCGTCTCAACGGCCATCCCGGCACCGGCATCGCGGTCATGCTGGCCCCGGGCGCCGACGCGCTGAAGACCGCGGATCTGGTCAAGAAGGAGGTGGAGCGTCTTGCGCCCAACTTCCCGCCGGGATTCCGTTATGCCTATCCCACCGACAGCACCGCCTTCATCAAATTGTCGATCATCGAGGTGGTAAAGACGCTCGTGGAGGCGATCGTCCTGGTCGTGCTCGTCATGTTCCTCTTCCTGCAAAGCTGGCGCGTCACCCTCATCCCGGCCATCGCCGTCCCGGTCGTGCTGCTCGGCACGTTCGGCGTGCTGGCCGTCGCCGGCTTCTCGATCAACACGCTCACATTGTTCGGTCTTGCGCTGTCGATCGGCATGCTGGTCGACGACGCCATCGTCGTCGTCGAGAATGTCGAGCGGCTAATGGCCGAAGAAGGGCTCGGGCCGCGCGAGGCGACGATCCGGTCGATGGGCGAGATCCAGACCGCGCTGATCGCGATCGCGATGGTGCTTTCGGCGGTCTTCCTGCCGATGGCTTTCTTCGGCGGGTCGGTCGGTGTCATCTATCGCCAATTCTCGATCACCATCGTCTCGTCGATGCTGCTTTCGGTGGTCGTCGCGCTGGTCCTGACCCCGGCCTTGACCGCGACCTTGCTGAAGCCCTTGTCCGAACGGCACGAGAGCGAGGGCAGCGGATTCTTTCCGGCGGCGCACCGTTTCGGCAATCGCTTCCTCGCCTGGTTCGAAAAGATGCGCGGCAGATATGAGCGCGGCGTCCGAAAGACGATCGAACGGCGACGCATCATGATGGCCGTCTATGTCGGTCTGGCCGTGCTGCTTGGTATCGTCTTCCTGCGGCTTCCGACGAGCTTCCTTCCGGTCGAGGATCAGGGCGAGGCGCAGCTTCAATTCAACCTTCCGGCCGGCGCGACGCGCGACCGCACGATGGCGGCGGCGCTCGAGATCGAGCGCTATTTCCTCTCGCAGGAGCGGCGAAACGTCCACTCGACCTATGTCCTGGCCGGCTCGAACCAGTCGGGTGCCGGCCAGAATGCCGGGCGCGGCTTTCTGTCGTTTGCGCCGTGGGACGAGCGCAAGGGCAAGGAGAATAGCGCAACCGCGATTACCCAACGCGCCACGCGTGCCATGGCGTCGCTGCGGGACGTTCAATTCTTTGCCTTGCTTCCACCGCCGGTTCAGGGGCTCGGTCAGTCGAACGGCTTCACTATGGAGCTGCTGAACACCGGCGGTCTGTCCCGCGATCAGTTCGCGGCGGTGCGCGACCGGATATTGGCGGCGGCAAGAAACGATCCGAAGCTCAGCGCGGTGCGGCTCTCGAACCTCGAGGACAATCCAACGCTGCAGGTCAATCAGGACCAGGCGAAGATCGGAGCGCTGGGCCTGTCGCAAGCCGACGTCGACAGCACGCTGTCCGCCGCCTGGGGCGGCAATTACGTCAACGACTTCGTCGACCGGGGCCGGGTGAAGCGCGTCTACGTCCAGGGCGATGCCCCCTATCGAAGCAGGCCTGAAGACCTCGACGACTGGTACGTACGCTCGTCGAACGGGCAGATGGCGCCATTCTCCGCCTTCGCGACGACCGATTGGAGCAGAGAGCCGAGTTCCGTTCCGCGCTTCAACGGCTTGCCGTCCTTCGAATTCCAGGGCCAGGCGGCGGAAGGAACCAGCTCCGGGGAGGCGATGGACCGCATCGCCGGCCTCGCCGCGAACATCCCCGGCGTAGCGGTCGACTGGGCGGGCCTGTCCTATCAGGAGCGGCTTTCCGGCGGGCAGGCACCCTTTCTCTATGCCGTCTCGCTGCTCGTGATCTTCCTCTGCCTCGCCGCGCTCTACGAAAGCTGGTCGGTGCCTTTGGCGGTGATGCTGATCATTCCCCTCGGTCTGCTTGGCGCCGTCCTCGCGGTGGCGTTGCGGGGGCTCGACAACGACATCTATTTCCAGGTCGGGCTGCTGACGACGATGGGGCTTTCGGCGAAGAACGCCATCCTGATCGTCGAATTCGCCGAGCATGCCGAAGCCCGCGGCGCGAGCCCCTATGACGCGGCGATCGAGGCTGCGCGCCTCCGCCTGAGGCCGATCGTCATGACCAGCCTTTCGTTCGTGTTCGGCGTGCTGCCGCTCGCCATTTCCACCGGCGCCGGCGCGCACAGCCGTGTCGCGATCGGGACCGCCGTGATCGGGGGAATGGTCACGGCGCTGATTCTCGCCATCTTCTACGTGCCCCTGCTGTTCTGGCTGGTCCGTCGGCTGTTCAAGCGGCGCGCCGGTCCGCGGCAGGCGCATGAAAGCTTCGCCGAATGAGACGCGCCCGGCTCGTATCGCTGGCCGCCGTCGCCCTCGCCGGCTGCAGCCTCGAACCCCACTATGTCCGTCCCGAGGCACCGGTGCCGCCGAGCTGGCCGGTCGGCGACGCCTATCTGCGCCAAAGCGAGGCGGCGCTTCCCGCGATCGGCTATCGCGACATATTCCGCGATCCCAATCTGCAGACGATCATCGGCCAGGCCCTCGCCAACAATCGCGATCTCAGGGTGGCGGCCGCCAACATCGCCGCGGCGCGCGCCCAATATCGCATCCAGCGCGCGCAGCTGCTGCCGGAGCTCGACGCGAGCGCGGGGGTCGCGGTCGATGACCGCGGCAACGGATCGGACAACGGGTCGAACAACGGATCGAGCGATGGAGGCGTGACCGACACCTATAGTGTCGGGATCGGCTTCACGGGCTATGAGATCGATCTCTTCGGGCGCGTGCGAAGCCTCAGCCATGCCGCGCTTCAACGCTATTTCGCCACCGAGGCGGCGGCGCGATCGACCCGCCTCGCCCTGGTCGGCGACATCGCCTCGGCCTATCTGACGCTCGCCGCCGATCGCAGCCGGCTTGCGATCGCGCGCGAGACCGAAGCCAATGCGCAGCGCTCGGTCGATCTCACCGGCGCGCGCCTGCGCGGCGGGGTCGCGCCGCGCACCGAGCTTCGCCAGGCGGAGACGATCCTCGACCAGGCGCGCAGCGACAGCGCCGCGCTCGTCACCGCGGTCGCCCAGGACAAGAATGCGCTCGATCTGCTGGCCGGGACGACCGTGGACGCCGCTTTGCTCCCGGCTTCGCTCGAGAGCGTCGACGCGCTGCTGAGCGAGCTTCCGGCCGGCCTCAGCTCCGACGTGCTGCTCCGCCGGCCCGACGTGGTCCAGTCCGAATTTCAGCTGCGTGCCGCCAACGCGCAGATCGGCGCGGCGCGTGCCGCCTTCTTCCCGCGCATCAGCCTCACCGCGATCGCGGGTCTCGCCAGCAGCGCCTTGTCTTCCTTGTTCTCCGCCGGCGCCTGGGACTGGAGCGTGCTGCCGAACGCGACCGTACCGATCTTCGACGGCGGCGCCAATCGCGGCAATCTGGCGCTGGCGCGCGCGCAGCGTGATGCCGCGCTCGCCACCTACGAAGGGGTGATCCAGACCGCGTTCCGCGAGGTCGCCGACGCGCTCGCCCGGCGCGGGACGATCGGCGCGCAGTTCGCGGCGCAGACCAGTCTCGTCGCGGCGGCCGCCGACAGCTACCGGCTCGCCGATGCCCGTTACCGCGAAGGTATCGACACCTTCCTCAACACGCTCGATGCGCAGCGCACGCTCTATGCGGCGCAGAATTCGCTGATCGCCACACGCCTCGCCCGTGCCGAAAACCTCGTCCAGATCTACCGCACGCTGGGCGGCGACGCGTTGGTCGAGGCCGAATCGGTACAGCGATGAGTCTCCGCTTCGGTTGACCCCATAAGCAGCCCCCTCTATCGTCTAGATGGGTTTCGAAACAGGACTTAAATGGAACGTGGATGACCGAGATACAGAGCTATGACGATCGCGACGGCTGGATCTGGTTCGACGGCAAATTGGTGCCGTGGCGCGAGGCGAACGTCCATGTCCTGATCCACGGCCTCCATTACGCTTCGGCGGTATTCGAGGGCGGCCGCGCCTATGAGGGCGAGATCTTCAAGCTGACCGAGCACAGCATGCGTCTGCGCAACAGCGCGTCCATTCTCGGCTTCGACCTTCCATGGTCGGTCGAGCAGATCGATGCCGCCTGCAAGGAAACGCTGGCCGCGAACGGGCTCGAGGACGCTTATGTCCGCCCGATCGCGTGGCGCGGCGCGGAACAGATGGGCGTGTCGGCGCAGCTGACCAAGCCGCACATGGCGGTCGCGGCCTGGTCGTGGGGCGCTTATTTCGGCGAGGAGGCGATCCGCCGCGGCGTCAAGCTCGACATCTCGCCCTGGCGCCGGCCGGCGCCCTACACCGCGCCGATCCACGCCAAGGCCTCGGGTCTCTACATGATCTGCACGATGGCCAAGCACGCCGCCGAGAACCGCGGCTACAACGATGCGCTGATGTTCGACTGGCGCGGTCAGGTGGCGGAAGCAACCGGCGCCAACGCCTTCTTCGTCAAGGACGGCGCGCTGCATACGCCGACTCCGGATTGCTTCCTCAACGGCATCACCCGCCAGACCGTGATAGAGCTTGCCCGGCGCCGCGGCATCGCGGTCGTCGAGCGCGCGATCTGGCCGGAAGAGCTCGAAGGCTTCGAGCAATTCTTCCTGACCGGAAGCGCCGCCGAAGTGACTCCCGTCGCCTCGGCCGGCCCCTGGAATTTCGAAGTGGGCGATCTCACGCTGCAGCTGCGCAAGGATTATCTCGACCTCGCGCACCGCCGAATTTCCAATAATTAGGCCCTAGCGTCGGAATGGGGGGATCGCACCGGCCGGCGCCCGAGACCGGCAGCCGCGATCCGGTGGTGGTCGTCACCGGTGCCGCCGGCAATCTCGGCGCCAAGCTGTGCGCCTATTTGCGCGATCGCGGCGGCTATGAGCTTCGCCTGATCGACATCGACGCGCGTGGCGATGCCGATATCCGCGAGGCCGACCTCAGCCGCTACGAAGAGCATTGGACCGCGCTGTTCGACGGCGCCGACATCGTCGTCCAGCTCGCCGCCGAACACAGACCGTGGGCCGATTGGCATTCGCTCACCGGCCGCAACGTCGACGCCTTGCTCAACGTCTATCTTGCCGCCGCGCGCCACAAGGTCGGCAAGGTCGTGCTGGCAAGCTCGCTCTGGGCGGTGGCGGCGCAGTGGCGAAAC
Source organism: Allosphingosinicella sp. (assembly GCA_035248285.1). Taxonomy (GTDB): domain Bacteria; phylum Pseudomonadota; class Alphaproteobacteria; order Sphingomonadales; family Sphingomonadaceae; genus Allosphingosinicella. Next base: position 10,267 of record DATFHP010000127.1, read on the forward strand.
CCCTCCGCGATCCTGGTGGGCGAGCCCGATCCCGGCACCAACGCCTATGGCGCGAGCAAATTGTTCGCCGAGCGTGTGGCGAGGGCGTTCGCGAGCGCCAATGGCATGGCGACGATCGCGCTTCGCATCGGCTGCTGCCTGCCGGGCAAGAACCAGCCGACGCGCCTCTACGCCCCCGACAATGAGATTTGGCTCAGCAACCGCGACATGTGCCGCGGCGTGGAAGCCGCGATCCACAGCGACGTGCAAGGCTTCGCGGTCGTCAATCTGATCTCGGCAAATCCATCGCAGCGGTGGAGCCTCGCCGAGGCGCGGGAATTGATCGGCTACGTGCCGCTCGATCGTTACGTCGCGTTGCGTTCGCGCTTCAGCGTTCGGCCCCGCGACTGGCTTCGCGGCACGCATCTTCAAGACCGGCTTCGCTCGGTGTGGCGCGCCTGGCGTCAACCGCATTGACGATTCGCGTCGTGCCCGCGACAATCGGGACGACGAGGGAATGCGATGCTGCACGTCGCCCAGACCAACCTGCAATTGTACAACCAGCTGCGCGCGAAAGGCTGGTCGCTCGAAGATCTTGGTCTCGTCCGGCGCGCCTACGATCTCTCGCGCGAACTTTACTCGGGCTTTTATCAGGCGGACGGCAAGCCGTTCGTCGCCCATTCGGTGGGCGTGGCGAGCATCGTCGCCGGGCTTGGCCTGCCGCCGCTTTTCGTCACCGCAGCCTTGCTGCACAACGTCTACGGCAATGGCGACTTCGGCGATGGCCTCGGCTCGATCGTGACCCGGGCGCGGCGAGCACGGGTTGCCGGCGCGGTCGGCATGGAGATCGAACGGTTGCTGGTGCGCTTCCGGGACGTGCGCGTCGACCCGGCGACGCTGCGCGCGATCGAGCACGATTTCGACATGCTGGACGAGGACGACCGCCAGCTGATCACCATCGACCTTGCCGATTATTATGAGAAATATGTCGATGAAGGGGTCAGCTATTTCGGCGATTCGAGCTGGATAGCCGGACGCTCCAACGCCGACGGCGAACGGTTTGTCGCGCTCGCGCGCCGGCTGGGTCATCCTGCGCTCGCCGACGCGCTTGCGGAAGCATTTGCCGAAGCGGGGCGCCGGCCGCTTCCGCCGGCCGAGCTGCGCGGCCCCCCGGGCCAGTGTTTCATGGCCCAGACGCTGTCTCCCTCGGCCCATTTACGCCGGTATCCGGAATTTCGCAGATGGTTGCGGGCGCTGCCGTCCGATCACATCCTCCGACGGATGGCGACGGCGTTGCGGCGAAAGAAGCGGCAGCCGGCCGCCTTTCGGCCGGGCGCTTCGCCTGAATCGGTCTCTCGGTGAGGGTTACGCGATGGACGTCCGCAAAAAGGGGAGGGCGTTTCGCAGACCCTCCCCCCTGTCGCAGCTGATCAGCTGCCTTTCTTGGTGCCCGCCTGAGCCTCGAGCTCGGCTTTGGTCATGGCGATGACCAGCCCTTTGTCGCTCTTGCCGAAGCTGCCGAACGGGATCTGGGCGCGAACCTTGCCGGTCGACACGACCGCGCCATCGGCGGTCACCGATTCGATCTTGCCGACAGGTGCGCCCGATTGGTCGAGGACGGCGGCGCCGGTTGTGACGTCGGACTTGGTCGCGACCTGGACTCCGCCGGCCTGGGCCGCCGAACCCCCTGCGTGCGCAGAGACGTCGCCGGCTGCCGGCGCCTGATTCTGCGCCGGAGCGGCATTGGGATCGGATTGCGCGGCCAGGGCTGTCGGCAAGCTGAGCGCGATAGCGGACAGCAGCAATGTCTTCATACGCATGAGTGTCTCCTTTTTGGGGTTTAACCATGATGGCGACGAATGCCGGCCCGGAATAGGGGCGGCGCGGCGGATCGTGGCATGACAACGGCAGGGTGTCCGTTGCGTTTCCGCAACGAACGGCGACTTTTCATGTCCTTGGCGGATGCCGTTAAGGCTTGGTTGCGCACGGCGGCGCTAGAGGGTTCGAATGAAGCAGGAGCCGTTCGGAGGACGTTGCGCGCCGGTGATCCAGCTTGTCGCCAATCCGGCGGCTGGGCAGCATTGCGCGCGCACGGTCGAAGCGCTGGCCGGCGCTCTTACGCGCGCCGGGGCCCAATTGGTGCGATCCGAATGCGGTCCGCGCCAGACCATCACCATCGACGAACGCGCGTGTCACATCTGCGTGGTCGGTGGCGACGGCACGGCCCGTCACGCCGCAATGGCGGTCGCGCGTGCGGAGCGGCGGGTTCCGATCAGCCTCTATCCCGCCGGCACGGTCAACCTGCTCCACCGCGAAGCGGGCGGCACGCTCGATCCCGGCCTCTATGCGATGCAGGTGGTAGGCGGCGCAGGCGGGCGCCGCCAATATGCGGCGGCGCTAGGCGACAGCCTGTTTCTGGCTTGCGCGAGCGCCGGCCCCGACAGTGCCGCCGTCGCCGCTTTGTCACCGGCGCTGAAGCGGGCGATCGGCCGCGCCGCTTACGGCGTCAGCTTTCTCTCGGTCCTGATCAAATGGCCGCGCCCCGCGATCCGGCTGCGCTGGGAAGACCGGGCGCTGGACTGCGAAGCCTTCTATGTCGCCAAGGGACGCTATTTCGCCGGTCCTTGGAGCTTCGCTCCAGACGCGCGGCTCGACGACCCGCGCCTGCATGTCGTCGCGCTCCATGACGCCAGCCGCCTGGCCTATGCGCGGTTCCTATGGGCCATGCTGCGCGGCAAGCGGGTCGACCGGCTGCGCGGCGTCACCGCGTTCACCTGCACCGCGCTTTCCATCGAATGTGCCGACCCGGTCGCCGTCCAGGCCGACGGCGACCTGGCGGCGGTGTTGCCGGTGGAGATGAAGGTCATCGATGACCCTTTCATTTTCTGTTGAGCGATAGCCAGCGCCCACACCCCTGCGGAAAACGGCAACGGCGCGATCAGGAAAAGGGGTGAGGGCGGCGCGGCGTGCCGTCCACACTGAACGCGCCCGGCCCGGCTGCGGCGAAGAACAGGAATAGGAAACAATAGAGGATCGCCGGCTCGCCCATGTTGACGATGGGAAAGAAGCCATCGCGGGCGTGAAAGGCCCAATAAGCGATCGCCATCTCGCCCGAGGCGATGAAGGCGGCCGGTCGGCTGAACAGGCCAATGGCTATCAAGGCGCCCGCCACCAGCTCGATCGTGCCGGCGAGGCCGAGCAAAGAGAATAACGGCTGCTGGCCGGGCGCGGCGCCGGGAGGAAAGCCAAACAGCTTGGCCACGCCATGCGACAGGAACAAGAGGCCGGCGACGATGCGAAGCAGACCCTGCACATGGCGCCTGTAGCGAGCCAGAAGGTTGAAGAAGGTCATTTGCGCTTGCCTCCTTGCCCGGCCGAAGCCGCTCGCTTGTTGTGCCTCCGGAATAATGAGAGTGCAACAGCGCCGGAAGGCAAGCGTCGGCCGCGCACGCTCATGTCGCGGGAAAGGCCGGCTGGGTCGCGGTCCCCAGTCGGGACTCGGGCAGCAAAGCACCTCATGGCTTGTTTGCCAAAACGGAGTAAAGATGGGCGCGATTGCGCAAAGCGGGGGGGAATGCGATCGATCATGCGCTTGCTGTGCCATCTGGGTTGGCATCGACCGTTGGCAACGACGATCGAAAACGAAGGCCGCACGTTCAGCCGCTGCGTCGCCTGCGGCGCCGATCTCGTAAAGGCGAGCCATGGCTGGAAGACCGCGCCCAAGGGCTACAAGGTCATCTGGAAAAAGCCTGCGGCCGCGAAGCCGAAAGTCGCGGCGACATCGGCCGGCGACGACAAACCGCGGACCCGACGCAAGCAGCCTGACCGCCGGGCGCCGGCAAAAAAGGATCTGCCGTCGCACCTCGCGGGAAGGGACCGGCGCCGCAGCAAGGATCGCCGCACCGGGTTCGGCAAGAAACCCGACGACGGGAAATAGCCCGGCGGCCTATGCCGCCGCCGGAAAAACGGGTCCATTTCGGTTGTATTGGGAACTCCCGTCCGCAGTCGTCATTTGACGATTGCTGCAACGCTCCCCCTTTGCGTGCGGCATGTCGCTGACGCCCGGCGGCGAAAGCGGCCGGGCGTCCCTTCGCACAGGCATTCAGGCAGCCGAGACGTTCGCGGCTTGTGTCGGAGCAAACGCGCAGGAGAATTGTGACAGCTGCCCCGGTGCGCCCGATTTGGAATCACCGCGAATCGAAGCGCAGATCCGGTCGGCTCTCGGCCGGGCCGATGCCCAGCATGGCGCTCCAATAGCGGTCCCATTCGTCGCACAGCATATGGCCGAGGAGCGCCGGAATCATCGCGAGACGAAGCTGCGCTTCGATCAGGTGGACGGCGGGATCCGAGGCGGGGCGCGATGCGTCGCCTTGCCGACGCTGCTTGGCGGCGGTCAGTCGCGGTTCAAAATCGATAACGTTCACGCGGCCGGCGTGTAGGCCGGGCAAGCGTTTGCTGTAAAGTGCGCCCCTGCTCTTTCCGAGGATGGGCGCGTTGCCCTGCCTCGGTTTGGATTCTAGGTGATTCTCGATCAAAGACAGGAGATCGACCGGATGCGTTTCGACGGAACGGCCAGCTACGTGGCGACCGAGGATTTGAAGGTCGCGGTCAATGCCGCGGTGACGCTGCGCCGCCCCTTGCTCGTCAAGGGCGAGCCGGGCACCGGCAAGACCGTGCTGGCGCGCGAAATTGCCGACGCGATCGGCGCCCCGCTGATCGAATGGGTCGTCAAATCGACCACCAAGGCGCAGCAGGGCCTGTACGAATATGATGCGGTGGCGCGGCTTCGCGACGGCCAACTCGGCGATCCGCGCGTCCATGACATCGCCAATTACGTCAGCCGCGGCAAATTGTGGGAAGCCTTCGAAAGCCCGGCGCTGCCGGTGCTGCTGATCGACGAGATCGACAAGGCCGACATCGAATTCCCCAACGATCTGCTCCAGGAGCTCGATCGGATGGAATTCGACGTTTACGAAACCAAGCAGAGGATCGTCGCGCGCGAACGTCCGGTGGTCGTGATCACCTCGAACAACGAGAAGGATCTGCCCGATGCGTTCCTGCGGCGTTGCTTCTTTCACTATATCAAGTTCCCGGATCGCGAGACGATGCAGGCGATCATCGACGTCCACTTTCCGGGCATCCAGCAGCAGCTGGTCGCGAAGGCGCTCGATATCTTCTACGAGGTGCGCGACGTGCCGGGCCTCAAGAAAAAGCCCTCGACCAGCGAGCTGATCGACTGGCTCAAGCTGCTGTTGCACGAGGATCTGCCGCTCGAGGTGCTGCAGTTGCGCGATCCGCGCCAGGCGATCCCGCCGCTCCACGGCGCGCTGCTCAAGAACGAGGCCGATGTGATGCTGTTCGAACGTCTCGCATTCATGACCCGCCGAACGAGCTAGCGGCCATGTTCTTCGATTTCATCGAGGAGCTGCGGCTGGCCGGAATTCCGGCGACGTTGAAGGAACATCTCGTCCTCCTCGAGGCGCTCGACCGCGACGTCATCGAACGACGTCCGGAGGAATTCTATTATCTTTCCCGGGCGATCTTCGTGAAGGACGAAAGCCTGATCGACCGGTTCGACCGCGTGTTCGCCAAGATCTTCAGGGGAATCGCTTCGGATCATGGCGAGGAAGGTGCGGCCATTCCCGAGGAGTGGTTGCGGCAGGTCGCCGAGCTTTATCTCACTGCCGAGCAGATGGAGGAGATCAAGGCGCTCGGCTCCTGGGACGAGATCATGGCGACTTTGCGCAAGCGGCTCGAGGAGCAGAAAGGCCGTCATCAGGGCGGCAGCAAGTGGATCGGCACCGGCGGAACGTCGCCGTTCGGCCATTCCGGCTACAATCCCGAAGGGGTGCGCATCGGCGGCCCCGGCCGGCACGGCAGGGCCGTCAAGGTCTGGGAGAAACGGGAGTTCAAGGACCTCGATTCGACGGTCGAGATCAATATTCGCAGCATCAAGATCGCGCTGCGACGCCTTCGCCGTTTCGCGCGCGAAGGTGCCGCCGAGGAGCTTGACCTGAACGAGACGATCGACGGCACGGCCCGCAAGGGATGGCTCGACATTCACATGCGGCCCGAGCGGCACAATGCGGTCAAATTGCTGCTGTTCCTCGACGTGGGCGGATCGATGAATCCCCATGTGAGGCTGTGCGAGGAGCTGTTCTCGGCGGCGACGTCGGAGTTCAAGAACCTCGAATTCTTCTACTTCCACAATTGCGTCTACGAGTCGGTTTGGAAGGACAACCGCCGCCGCTTCAACGAGCGCACGCCGACCTGGGATATCCTCCACAAGTTCGGCCACGACTATAAGCTCGTGCTCGTCGGCGATGCGGCGATGAGCCCCTATGAGATCACCTACCCGGGCGGCTCGGTCGAGCATATGAACGAGGAGACGGGCGCCGTTTGGCTCCATCGCCTCTTCACCACCTATCCGGCCGCCGCCTGGCTCAATCCGGTACCCGAGAAGAACTGGGGCCATTCGCAATCGACCCAGATGATCCACGACCTGATCGGGAGGCGAATGTACCCGCTGACCCTCGACGGCCTGGACGCGGCGATGCGCGAGCTGAGCCGCAAACATTAGGGGTGCCCTATAATCTCGACATTCCCGGCTGGATGCCCGAGCCCGAGCTCAAGATATTGGAGCGGCTTGCGCGCACGATCCCGCCGGGCGGCGCGATGCTGGAGGTCGGGCCGTTCTGCGGGCGATCGAGCTGGTGCTGGTCGAAATCGGTCGATCCGAGCGTAAGCATAACCTGCGTCGATATCTGGGATCCTGCCGAGCATCCCTATTCGCCGCCGTCGCGGCTCGATCAGGGCGCCGAAGCAGGCGAGGATTTCGGCAGGACCGATCGCCCGCAAGGCAATTGGGGCACGCGCGAGAATTTCGATCACTACACGCGCGATTGCCATAATATCACGGCCATCAAGGGGCATAGTCCCGACGATTTCGCGACATGGCCGCTCGACAGCCTGGACCTCGTTTTCCTCGACGGTATCCATCACAATCCCGGCTTCCATGCCGACGTCGTGCACTGGTTCGCACGCGTGAAGCCGGGCGGGATATTGTGCGGCGACGATTGCGCGCGGACCCATCCCGACGTGCTCTGGACGATCGACGATTTCTGCAAGGCCCTGGGCATTCCGTTCACGGTGGAGCGCCGGATCTGGATGCTCCGACGGCCGGCGCGTTAATGCGGGGACACAATACCTATTATCAAATAGGTATTGTGTCCCCGCATTATTCGGCCTTCTTGCGGTCGGCCTTGAAGGCAAAGTCGATCGTCACCGGGTCGGCGATCGTGTCGGTCGCCGCCCATTCGCCCGATCCGACCCCGAAGGCGCTCCGCGCGAAGCTGGCGGAACCGCGTACGGTCGCGACATCGCCCTTGATTTCAAGGTTGAAGGTCACCGGCACGCGCCGGTCGACCCCGTGCAATTGAAGCTCGCCGTCGGCGCGATAGCGATCGCCGCCCAGATTGCGGACGCGGCGTGCCGTATATCGCGCCTTTGCGTGGCTGGCGACGTCGAAGAAATCGCCGCCGCGAAGCATCTCGTCGCGCTGTGCGTCGGCGCTGTCGACCGACGAAAGATCGATCGTCACGACGATATTCGATTGATCGAGCGCGTCGGGCCCGAATCGGACGTCCGCATCCCAGCGCGAGAAGCTTCCCTTGACCGGAGTCTCGTTCCAATGCGCGACGAAGCCGAGCCGGCCGCCCGGCCGGATCTTCCAGTCGCTCGCTGCTGCCTCGGCCGGTGCCGGTTCGGACATATTGGTCGCGGCGACCTGGGGCACGTCGGCAGGCTCATCGACCGGCGGGGACGACGAGGGGGGCGCGGGTTGCGGCGGGGCCGGCGTCTCAGCGACCGGCGCGCCCCGCAGCGGCATGAACCAGCCCAGCGAGGAGACGGCGAACATCGCCGCCAGCGCAACCGCCACCGCGACCGCGGCGATGGGCATGGACATCCTTCCGCCAGGAACGGGAATCATCCGCGGCAGCAGCTGCTCGCGCTTGATGAACTGGTGGCGCAGAGCCCCCAATATGTGCAGTCCGAACAGGACAAGGGCGAGGATCGCGAGGCCGCCGTGCAGGGTTTCGGCCGTCTCGTGCCAGGCGCGCGGCACCGGCAGGTGCGGCCACGGTACGAGCCCGTAGACACGGGTCGGTACATTGATCTTGGCGGTGGAGACGAGCAGCCAGCCCGTCAGCGGGCCGGCGATCATCACGACGTAGAAGCCCCAATGGACGGCGCGGGCGAGGGCGCCTGCCCAGCCGCGGTCCGCGAGCGCCTCCGGCAGCCGCCGGAACAGCCTGAGGGCCAGACGCAGCAGCGACAGCAAGAGGATGGTGATGCCGACCGACTTGTGCAGCTGATAGCCGGTGAATTGCTCGATGCCCTTGAGGTCCTCGAGCCGCCAGCCGAGGGCCAGCTGGAAAGCGAGACAAAAGGCCAGCAGCCAATGAAGGATCATCGCGCTTTTGGAATAGCGTGCGTAGGTCATTCATCCGTTCTTTCCGGTCGCCCCGTCCGGAATGATGTTGACCAATTTTGAGGTGCGCGTCCATCGCGCTTTGCGGACGGTATCGACAAATCCGCGGCCGGGAAGAAATGACGGCGAATGGCGCGGCGTGGGCCTATTTCGCCAGCTCGGATGCACGCGCGGCCTTTTCGGCTTCGGCCTTGATCCTCATCCTGTCGGTGCGCGCGGCACGGTCCGCCATTCCGCTCCAGGCTGCTTCGGCCCGAAGGCATCGATCCCGCACATTGTCGAGGGTCGCGGCCTCGGCATCCCTGCGCGCCTCCGCTGCCCGGGCCTGATAGAATTCCTTCTGCGAAGACATGCGCGGACTCCTTTTGGCTCCCTCTCCGCGAGGAGAGGGAGCTGGATCGGTCAGGCGGCCTGGAGGTTGACCGCGCTGGTCTTGCCGCGTTGGTCCTGTTCGATCTCGTAGCTGACGCGCTGCTCCTTGTTGAGCGTGCGCATACCGGCCTTCTCGACCGCGCTGATGTGGACGAAGGTGTCGTTGCCGCCACCTTCGGGCTGGATGAAGCCATAACCCTTGTCAGCGTTGAAGAATTTTACGGTGCCGATCGGCATGGGAATATCCCTTCCTTGAAACGACGAACCGCCAATCGGTCCGCCTTGGGCTAGCGGAGGCCAAAGAAGGAAAAAGGAGCCGCAAAGCGCCAAAGACCGTCAATTTGCGACTGTAGCCAACCCCATATAGGCGCCCGACCGCGAAATGTAAGGCGGAATCGGTCAGGACCGGCCGGACGGCCCGATCGGCCAGGCCATTCGTGCGCATTGAATGTCGAGCGCCGCGCGCCTATCTAGGTCTCGCTGACGTCGCCTGCGACGGAATGGTACGGCCCCTTCGGGCGCTTTCCCTTCCTTTCATGCTTCCGAGCGCTCGCACCTGTTGTGCGAGGCAGTTCCGCATTGGGGGGAAATCCGTGGCCAAGGAAGAAATGCTGACCGTCGAAGGCGTGATCGACGAGATTTATCCAGACGGCCGGTTCGGGGTGCAGCTGGACAATGAGCACCGGATCATCGCCTATACGGCAGGCAAGATGCGGCGATTTCGCATCAAGTCGGTGGTCGGGGATCGCGTCCACGTGGAAATGACGCCTTACGATCTTTCCAAGGGACGAATTATCTTTCGCGAAAAGACGCCGGGCCAAGGCCCCGCACAGCGTCGGAGCTTCAGGCGCTAGCCTCGTCCAGGTTCAGGTTGCGCCGGAACGAGGCTAGAAAGTTCTTTGATTGCCGTGCTTGGCACCGAAGCTGGCCCCGCCAGCTTCGGTGCCGGCGCATTCCGAGCAAGTGCGCGGTTGCAGCAAGCGGCGACGCAGCGGCGTGCGATCAAATTGGTCGCGCACTGGTTCGAGATTGCCGGCAAGATAGTCGGCGCCGGATCGTGCGAGCGCATCGGCTTCGATGCCTATCCACAATCGAACAAACCGGCGGCAGCTGCCGCCCAAGGATATTTATGAATGAACATGTGACCCGGGCCGATCGGCCCAAAATCTCGCTGCATCATGGCAGCAGCCGATGCGCCGCAGCCGAACGCCGAGTCCGGCGCGACGGCGTGATCCCGCGCGCGGAGTTGCGCCGCATTGTGGCAGCGATGCTCGACTGAGCGCCGGCGCCGGCAGGCGCGGCTCATTTGAGCGTGAACGAATCCAGCGGTCTCGCTTGCTTGCCGGCGGTGGGCTTTTCCGGCACGATCCTCGGCGCCGGCTTGAGCGCAGCGCGGGCCGCCGCTTCCGCGCCATGACTCGCGAGCTTGGTATAAGCGCTATGCGCCCTGCGCAGCCTGAGCCGCTCGGCGTCGCTCTTCGCTTCCCCCAATTTGGCAAGCGCGTCGTCGGCCTTCGCCTGATATTCCTCGGCCGTGCTCATGATCTTGTTCCTTCGAGAGTAGCCGCGACCGTGGGCGCTTTCTCGGTGCGGTGCAAAGCATTTCGCTTGCGCGCGGGCCCGACGGGCCCAGCCAAGGGCATTTAGAATTCGCGGGTGAAGCCGAATTCCACCCGGGTGCGGCGGTAGTCGTAGAGCGCAAGGTTGGACCGGCTGTCGGTGTAGATGATCCGAACCAGCGGCGCGAAGCCACGATATTCGAGGCCGTGCGCGATCGTCCCTGCGGCAAGATCGATGCGGTCGTCTCTCCGCGTCTTGCCGAACAAGGCCAAGGGCGCCAATCCCTGGGTTCTGGTATAGCCGGCTTGCGCGAAGATCGTGGCGAAGGCGAAGACATGCGCGACCAGCGCATCGCCGCCGGCCTGGTGCAGCGATTCGGGCCGCGCCGCTGCATCCAGGATGGCGCCGCGAAGCGCCAAACGCGCGCTGGTTTCGGGCGTGAAGCTATGGTCGAAGGTTACCGACGCCGCATAGCGCGTTCCATCCAGCACCGCATTCCTTCGGATCGACTGCCGCACCGCGGAGACGTCGATCTGCAACTGGCTTTGCGCGCTCGGCGCCGTGAGCCAGTTCAATGCCGCGCCATAGCCGGTGCTGTAGGCACGGCCGCCGTACCAGCGCCGCTCATGCACGAGCGCGGGCCTGATGCGTCCGATGGCGGTCGTGAGCTCCGGGCCCGAAGTCAATGAGAATTGGATGTCGTTGAAGCGCTTTTTGCCGATGAAGAAATCGCCGTGCGCGCCGGCGCGCGTCAGCAAGGTCGTTCCCAGGACGCGATCGCGCGAATAAGCCTCGGCGCCCACGCTGACGGCGATTCCGGATTGTTCGCGTGCGTCGGGGTCGAGCTCGAACGGAGCGATGACCGTGTCGACATATTTGTCGCTGGTCGAGCGGTTGACGTTCGAATCGGGCGCGAACGCGAGGTCGGCCGAGAAGCCGCGCCGCTTCAACGCGCTCAACGCGGTTGAAAAACGGCGGACGGTCTGCGCCACGTCGGCCGGAAGGCCGTTCGCCGCCGCCCTTCTCAGCTCGCGCCGCGCTGCCCTGTCGTTCCCCTGCAGCGCCAGCAGGCGGCCAAGCTCGAGACGCGCGCGCTGTGCATCGGGTTTCTCGCCGAGCAGCGATCGGAGCGCGTCGACCGCGCCGGAAAGATCGCCGCGGCGCTCGCGGATCGCGGCGAGCCGGAAACGGGCTTCCGCGCGCAATTCCGGATCGGGATCGGCGGTCAACGCTTCCAAGATGGATTGGGCGCGGGCAAGATCGCCTTCGGCGACCAAGGAGTCGGCCAGCGCGAACAGCTCGGCCGCGCTGGCATGGCGGCACGTCGGATCCGCGGCGCATGGATCGGTCGGGGGAAGGGCAGGGGTCTGGGCCGCGCCTGCCGTCGCGAGCGCGGCCCCGCCAAGCAAAAGCAGAATGTTCAGGTTGCGGCGCCGGTAGGCGCCCTTCCGCTTCAGGACCGGTCCTATTGCTTGCCGATCATCACCCCGTTGCCGCTGCCGCCGCCGCCGGTCAATCTGAAGACGGCGCCGATTTCGGCGGCGGCGGGCCCGAAGAAATAGCCCGCGAGGTTCATCCCGTAGCTGCCGTTGGACCCGTTGGCCGAAAAGCCGGAATTGGCGAAGGCGATCGTGCCGCCGCCGCTGATCGGGCCGAAGACGATTGCCGGTCCGCTGGCGGGCGTGCCGACGGGAGAGGCGGTGAAGGTGATCGTGCCGGCGAGGAAATCGGCGAGGAAGCCGCCGCTGCCGCTGAGCGTATAGGGGCCCGATTTGTTGACGAAGGTCCCGTCGATGACCGTCGCATAGGTGCCGGTGCCGCTATGGGGCATATCCGCCGCGGCCGTCTTTATGCCGTAGACGAAATAGGTGTCGCTGGTCTTGGCCGCGCCTTGGAAGCCCGCGCCCGGGGTCGTCTGGTGCCACGCGCCGTAACTGGCATAGGTCAGCTGGACGACCGGATTGGCTGCGCCTGGATTGAGCAACCGGAACGTGTTGGTCGTGCCGCCGCTAGAGATTTGATAGCTGGTATAGGCTGGAGTGGTCGAGGTCCGGTTCGCCGCCGACAAAGCATAGCTCTTGCTGGCGTCGCCGGTCTCGCGAACGATGTAGCTCTGACTCGCCTGATCCCAGCGGACCGACGTCGTGGCCCGGGCGTTGTTGCTGAAGAATTGCGCTCCGCCCCCCGTCTTCTCCTCGTAAGCGATCGTCGTCTGCCAGGCAGGGAAGGTCTGCGAGACGGTAAGATTGTCGAGCGACGCATTGCTCGGCCCTGCGCTCTGCACCGGCGTGCTGGCCGAAGTCACGGCCTGCGGCTTGATCGAGATCGGATTCTGCGGCGTGACCGAAATCGCGTTCTGGACCGGGACGTAAACCGACAGTTTGGCAATTGCCTGAGCCGGTATGGCCGCCAATGCCAGGGCCGTGCAGCCGGCCTGTGCGATATTGGTTACACGCATCATGCACCCCCTTTGCCTGATCCGTCCGGATAGACCGCGCAGCCACGTCCGTCAAGAGGCGAGACTTGGATTATGCCAGAAAATCAAGGACATCCTGCTGATGAGAGGCCCATTGCGAAAGCGAAGCAGGCGGTGGACGCGCCGAACCGCGCGTGGCCAGACCAATGTCCCAACAGCCTTCCATTGACGATCGGCTTCGATCAGGATAATCGATCATCGACGATATGTCGTAGCAGGGGGTTTTGGCGCCGGGGGAAGGAGAGGTGATGCTCCTGCGGTTGCATGTTTGACATGCGGTCGCGCACGCCGTGCTCTCTTGCCGCGTGAAAGTTCAGATAAGCTGCAAAGAATATCGCCGAAAGCGCGATGCATAAGGGGAGGGTGTGAATGATTAGGCTTAGCCTTTTGAAGGGTGGCGTTTCGGTCATCGGCCTCGTTTCGGGCGGGGCCGCGATGGCCCAGGCCGTGGAGCCTGCGCCCGTCCAGTCGCAGGCGACTGCGTCCGCCGCCTCGAACGATTCCGAGGCTTTGGGGGAAATCGTCGTTACCGCGCAAAAGCGTTCGGAACGGCTGCAGGACGTGCCCGTGACGGTGGCGGCGGTCACGGCGGAAACGCTGACCAAGAGCGGCGTTGAATCGACGAGCGCGTTGGTCTCGCTGGTTCCCGGACTCAACGTCAACGCAAGCATGTCGGCCTTCCGACCCTATATACGTGGCGTCGGCACCACCTCGTCCAACGCGGGCAATGAAAACTCGGTCTCGACCTACCTCGACAACGTCTATATGACCTCGATGAACTCCGGGTTGATGAACCTGTCGAGCATCGAGGCGGTCGAAGTCCTGAAAGGCCCGCAGGGCACATTGTTCGGACGAAATGCCACCGGCGGCATCATCAATATCAGAACCAGGAATCCTTCACATGATTTCGGTGGGAAGGTCACCGTCGGTTACGATAATTACGACACGCTGGTCGGGATTGGTTACGTCACCGGAGGTTTGAGCGAAAATCTGGCAGTCGATCTCGCCGCCTATTATCAAAACCAAGGCAAGGGCTATGGACGTAACCTCTTCACTGGTCACGAGGTAAACAAGGACGACACGTACACGATAAGATCGAAAGTGATGTTCACCCCGAGTGCCGTGGACACCTTCATACTTGCGGTCGATTACTCTAGAATAAAATCGTCGGGCCTCAACGCCTATCGTCCATTTCCGGGCACTACCGTTCAGTGGGGCCCGCCAGATGCAACGCATCCCCCGCCCCGCGGTGCACCTTACGCCTTTCCGGGCCGCGCGTGGGACGTCGACATGTTCCACGATCCGTTCGCGAAGAATTGGGCCGCGGGCGCGAGCCTGACCTACGATCATGAATTCGATTGGGCTACGTTGCGCAGCATAACGGCGTACCGCAAGAGCCGGATGAATCAGGCATGGAATGCCACGCCCGTCCCCGTCAATGTGCAATATGCCGGCTGGGACCAGCCGGAACATCAGTTCTCGCAGGAATTGCAGCTCACGTCGCGGCCGAGCAGCGACGTCAAGTGGATCCTTGGTTTCTATTATCTCAAAGCCGCATTCAAATATGATCCGTTCTTCATAAGTGGCACGGTACTTGCGCCGATCCAGCAAGAATTTCGGATGAAGCAGTCGATCGACTCTCCCGCGGTTTATGGGCAGGTCACCATGCCGGTCTCTGCATTGGGTGACACCAATATAACGGGCGGACTTCGCTACACGATCGATAAGCGTTCCATCGTCGGCCACATCGATATCGTTTCCCAAGCCACCGGTGCGGTGCTCAACACCGTGAACCCCACGGACGCCAGCAAGACCTTCAAGACCTTCACCTGGCGCTTGAGCCTTGATCATCACTTCACGCCGGACGTCATGGCTTACGTGTCCTACAACCGCGGCTTCAAGGCAGGCTCGTACAACAGCATTCCGCCTGCAGGTCCGACGGCCCAGCCGACCAACCCCGAGTATCTCGACGCCTATGAATTGGGTTTGAAGAGCAAGCTGTTGGATGGAAAGCTCATCTTCAACGCGGCGGCCTTCTATTATAATTATAAGGATTTGCAGGTTACGATTTTCAATCAGACGTCTGCCACAACCGTGAATGCGGCCAAAGCGAGAATTATCGGCTTGGATGTGGACGCTACGGCGCAAGTAAGCCGCTATCTCCGCCTGAATGTCGGCGCGGAGTTCCTGGACCATAAATATGTCGATTATCCAAACTATCCGGTGCTGACGTTATTGTCTCTTGCCCAGGGTGGCGGAGTCTTGCGGACCTTCCCCCCCGGCGCCAATGCCAAAGGCAATGCCCTGTCCTATACGTCCGATGCGGTCGTCAACGGCGCGCTGTTCTTCGAATATCCGACGGACAGCGGCACGTTCGATTTCAATACGAACGTCAGTTGGAACAGCGGATTCACCTTTGAACCCAGTGAAGCGCTAAGCTCCGGCTCGTTCGTTGAT
The DNA here is from genome assembly GCA_035248285.1 of Allosphingosinicella sp. GTDB lineage: Bacteria > Pseudomonadota > Alphaproteobacteria > Sphingomonadales > Sphingomonadaceae > Allosphingosinicella. Next base: position 25,602 of record DATFHP010000127.1, read on the forward strand.
TGGAGTGCGACGGGCGGCTTCACTCTGCCAAACGAAACGACCAACATTCAGCTGTTCATAAAGAATATCCTCAATGAGAAGATCCCTCGCGTCGGGACTTCGGGCGGCAATCCTGGCGGCTATTTCGAGACGACCTACAGACCGCCCAGGACCTATGGCGTGAGAATCTCCCAGAAATTCTGATCGCTGGTGGCGCCCGCGCGCGAAACGGAGCGTGCGGCGCCACCTGCCACAGGTGCGTTTGAGGGGCATTTCGAAGTGGCCCCTCACCGTCATGTCGGCCGGATCGACACTGAAAAAGGCGACCGAAGCCCGACTTGCTGACGGTCGAGAATGCCGAAGTCAAAATCGGGATCGCCGCGACGATCGATGGCGCGCCCGCATCGCCGATTGGGAGCGGAAGGCGAAAAGGCGGGATCGACAGATACCGGCATGGTCGCTAGTCAGCCTCCGGAACGAGCTTCTGCTACTGTCCCTGCACGGCCGACGATGGATCGCAAAACCCAGATGCCGCCTGCCGATGGTCTCGCTAGCACGAAGCCTCGAGTCGGTGGCGACCATTAAGCATCTACGGAGAGTCGAATGTTTTCTTTGGATTGGAGCCTGTCCCCCCGAGAATATGAAGTGGTCGTGGAACGGGGCATCAAGATCCCGGTGGGCGACGGGATCCTGTTGGAGGCGGACGTCTATCGTCCCGACTCGCCGGAGAAATTTCCGGTGCTGTTTGCGCCGAGCCCTTATTCGCTCGACGCCCAGACCGCGCCGATCAAACCGGTGGGCTTCACCTATCCGCGTGCGTGGCTGGAATCGGGCGACCCCAGCTTCTTCGTCCGCCGCGGCTATGTGATGGTGATCGCCACGGTTCGCGGCGCGCGCGGCTCGACGGGATTTTTCAGCAACATCGAGCCCAGCGCGCAAGTCGTTCAGGACGTCTATGAGGCGATCGCATGGCTCGCGGAACAGCCCTGGGCGGACGGCAAGATCGGGATGATCGGCGCGAGCTATTTCTCGCTGCTATCGAAGCGCGTGGCGACATTGTCTCCGCCGGCGCTGAAAGCGATCTTCTCCATGTACGGATATAGCGACGGCTATCGCGACTTCTATTACCACGGCGGCATCTATGCGCATTCATTCTTCGAATATTGGCACCGCCGCCAAAACCCATTTCTCAAGACCGAGAACAGTCTACGCAAGGACTGGGGTGACGAAAAATATGATGAAGCCGTCGCCACGGCGCTTCGCGATCCCGAGATTCGCGCCAATCCCCACCTCGTCGAAGCATTGAGCAACCCGGATCGCGGGCACAGTCCGCCTGTGAACGAGATCACGCTCCAGCCGCTGGACTCGGATTTTTACCGGGCGCGCGCGGTCGATTTCTCCCGGACCTTCGACGTGCCGGCCTATTTCGGCGCCGATTGGGGCATGTACGGCATCCATCTGGGCGGCGATATTCGCGCCTATGAGAATTGGAAAGGGCCGCGGCGATTGACCGTCGGAGCGCCGCTCTACCTCGATCGGCCGATCTACCAATATCATTACGAAACGCTGCGTTGGTTCGATCACTGGCTCAAGGACAATGATACGGGCATGCTCGACGAGCCTGCGGTTCAATTGTTCATCGAGGGAAGCGCGCAATGGAAGATGGCGGAGAGCTGGCCGGTGCCCGGCACGCGCTGGACTCCCTTCTACCTCCATTCCGAGGGGCTTCTGTCAGAGCATGAATTCTGGCCGTCCGAAGGATCGAGCACCTATGAGGATTCGACATTTCACCGCGGCGAGCTCAAATTCTGGACCCCCGAATTCGTCGAGGCGACGGAATTTTGCGGCCCGGTCGTGCTCAACCTGTTCGGCTCCACCACCGCCGACGAGGTGTTGTGGTTCGTCAGCATCCTGCACAGCGACGCCGAGGGCAACGAGCGCGTGTTGGCGCGTGGATGGCTGCGCGGCTCGCAGCGGGCGCTTTCGCCCGAACAGTCCAAGCCTTGGCGCCCCTACCACAAGCATACGGCCCGCGAGCCTTTGACTCCGGGCGATGCCTATGAATTCAACATCGAGGTCAGTCCGATCAGCATCCTGGTGAAACCGGGCGAGCGCATCGGGATCCGGATCAAGAGCGCGGATAATGAGGAGCCGCAGAATATTTTGGACCATTCGGCCATGGGCCATCTCGCGCGGGTCGGCGGATCGCGTGTCACCGTCCACCACAATGCGGAACAGCCGACCCACCTGCTCCTTCCGGTGACCGCCGGGAACATAATCGGCACCTTCATTTCGAACGGCAAGCTGCCGCCGCTCGATACAGCCAGCAAGATCAATTGAGAGCGCCATGACGAACGATGCGAACGACGTGCGGAGCGAATTCAAATATACGGTCTGCTGCTGGTGCACGCCGAAGAACAGCTGGCTCCAGGACATCGAGCAATGCGCCGCCATCGGCGCGCAGGGGGTCGGGCTTTGGGAGCGCAAGATCGCGCCCGGCGAGGAGGAGGCCGTCGAGGAGGCTTTGGCCGCGCACAACATACGCGCGGGGATCGTCGTTCCCGACGATTGGACCTTGTTGCCCACACCGCTGAATCCTGCTGCGGCAGGGAAGAGCTGGAAGGAGCTTTCGGCGCGGATCGCGACCAGCATGGCGCGTCTGGCCCGGTTCAAGCCCGCCGGCGTGTTGATCGGCCCCGGCGTCAGCGGCGATCCCGCGAACCCGGCCGGGCCGATCGAGGGCGTCATCGAAGGTCTGAAGGTGGTTGCCGATGCCGCCGGCGAGGTGGGGCTGAGGCTCGGCCTTGAACCTTTGGCGCGCCGGCGAGGGGCGGCGCTGGTGACGCTTACCGAGACGGTCGAAGTGATCGAGAAGGCCGGCCGCGGCAACGTCGATCTGCTTCCCGACGTCTGGCATTATTGGCCCGAGGAAAACGTCCATGGCGAATTGCGCCAGTTCGCCGACCGCATGATGGGGCTGCAGGTCAACGACGCGCGGATCGACGAACGCAGCTGGTGCGACCGGGCCCAGCCCGGCGACGGCCGCAACCAATGTACGGCAATGGTCGCCACGCTGATCGAGGCGGGCTTCACCGGCTGGTACGATTACGAGGTCTTCTCGGACGACGGACGCTGGGGCAACGCCTTTCCGGACTCGCTTTGGGCCAAGCCGCACGACGCGTTCCTTCGCGAAGGCTATGAGGCCTTCTCCCGCTGCTATGCCGAGGCCAAGCAGATGGTCGCATCCCACCAGACGGCAGCATCCTGATCGCAAGGCATAGGCATTTCGGATGGGCGGCGCACGATTGTCGCTGCGCCGGCGTCGCTCAGCCGGCCAGCTGCGCGAATTGCGCGCCTACATGGGCTGAATCCGCATAGTCGCGCCAGGCCGTGATGAGCCCGGATTTCACGACGAACACGCCCATCAGCGGAATGTCCACGACCTTGTCGCCGTAGTGCAATCGGTCCAGCCGTTCGGTCAGGACCGTCTCTCCATCCGGCGAGGTGGCGATGGCGGTCAGGATGAACTCGATCCGCGTCGCTTTCGCGATGATCGGGGCCACGAAGGCTCGCACCTCTTCGCGACCGTGCATCGCAGGCCTTGGCACGTTCTGGTAGGCGATGTCGAGGGACAGCATGGCGACGATGCCTTCGAGATCGCGCTCGTCCCAGGTTTGGCAGAAGCGGCGGACGATGGCTTCCGCGCTCGTATCTGTATTGCTCATCGGTCATTGCTCCCTTGGTCGGTGAAAGACAGGCCGGCGCGATGCTCTGCCGACCGGCTCAAAATTTGGAGAATATGCTCAGCGCCGTCACGCCTCCGTCGACCGGAAACACAGTCCCGCTGACGAAAGAGGCGAGATCCGACTGCAGGAAGAGAATGGCCGACGCGATCTCATCGGGCGAGGCGACCCGGCCGAGCGGAACGGTGTCCGCCATGCGTTGCCACTGGGCCTCGTCGATGATCCCGACCATGCGCGGCGTCCGGATGAAGCTCGGCACCACGACATTGACGCGCACCTGTCTGCGCCCGAACTCGTTGGCGCCGCCGCGTACGAGATGATGCAGCGCGGCCTTTGCGCTTCCGTAGACAGTCTGGCCTCCTATGCTCGCCACGCCCGACATGGAACCCACGAAAGTCATCGAACCGCCGCCGTTGCGCGCCAAAGCCATGCCGCCGATCTGGAGCGTGAAATAGGCGTGCCGAAGAACGATATCGAACTGCTTGTCCCAAATCTCCTCGGGAATCTCCTCGAAGGGTTTGACGAAAGCGACGCCCACGACGTTCACGACGCCTTTGAGCCTGGCCCCGAACAGCGCGTTGGCGCGCGCGAAAACGTCCTCCATCTGGTCGCGCGCGGTGATGTCGGCGACATGATAGGCGCAGCCCGCCTCCGACGCGACGGCCCGGGCGGCATCCTCGCTGCGGTCCACGCAGAGGATCTCGGCTCCCGCCTGCGTCAGCGCCAGGCAGCTTTCCCGTCCAATGCCCTCGCCGCCGCCCAGAACCACGATTCCCCGGCCGCCAAGCCTCAGCCTGTCGAGATAATCAATGCCTTGCCTTTCGGTCATGCCCAATCTGCTCCTGAAGTCGCCCCGACGCTTCCGCGCGTCGGTTCCGATGATGCAAAACATCGCTAGTGACAGATAGGGGGCAGGCGGAAAAGTCCTGCGGGCGGGCCCGTTGCTTCGCGATCCCTCGATCCCCGAGCGCACCCCAAGCAAGGTGGCATCTGCCGGTCGGCAAAGCATAAGCGGAGGCTTGGATAGGCTCGTATCCGAAGCCGCGCGAGGATTGCCAACGAAGGTCGCCTGTGTAATCTGCTTCCGCCGCTGACGATCGAGAATTTGCCATGCTTTCAGCCAAAGACAATGAGATGATGTGCCGCGTCGGTCCGGAGACGCCGATGGGCAAGGCGTTGCGCCGCTATTGGACGCCGGCGCTGCAGAGTTCCGACCTGCCGGAACCGGGAGGCGATCCTCGACGCGTCGAGTTGCTGGGACAGACGTTCGTCGCCTTTCGGGGCGAAGACGGCGTCATCGGATTTCTCGATGAGGCCTGTCCCCATCGCGGCGTGAGCCTGGCCTTGGGACGGGTCGAGGAGTGCAGCCTGCGCTGTATCTTCCATGGATGGCGTTTTGACGCGAACGGAGTTCTGCTTGAGACGCCGAACGTCGCCGAGCCCGGCTTTCGAACGCGCGTCAAGGCGCCCGCCTATCCCGTCCGCGAGGCCGGCGGGCTCGTGTGGGTGTATCTCGGGCCGAAGGAGCTCGAGCCGCCTTTCCCTCATTATCCGTGGTTCGATTTTCATCCCGACCACAGGCTCAACGGATATCTGGTCGAGAACAGCAATTTCGTCCAGGTGATCGAGGCGCTGGTCGATTCCAGTCATCTTAACATCCTCCATGCGGACGGGCTCGCGGCGACGCTCCAGTCGGACCTTCAATATGCAAAGGCGAACCGCCCCATGCTTGCCGACATGGCGCCGCGAATGGAGGCCGAGGCGACCGATTTCGGATTTCATTACGCGGCGTTGCGGAAGGTCGAGGATGGATATGAGGCGCGCATCACGGCCTTCGTCGCGCCTTATGCCACGGTCAATCCGAACGCCAATCTCTGGATGGCCGTCGTGCCGATCAACGACGACCAGTCGATCTATTTCCACGTCTTCTTCGAATCGGACCGCAAGATCGGGATCGAGCCGCTGCGCAGCGAGCAGCTGCGGTTCATCGGCCTGGACGACGAGGCATTGCGCGACTCCGGGCTGCATTGGGATACGCTCAACAGTCCCGACAAGCCGTCGCCGCTGAACGGCTTCAAGCAGAACCGGGATGCGATGCGGCGCGGCGAGACCTTCTCGGGCTTTCACAGTTTCTCCCAGGAGGATGCGGCCGTGATTCAGTCGGCCGGAGCGCTGCGGGACCGGCGCGGCGAAAATCTCGCGCCGTCCGACGCCGCCATCGTGCGTCTGTATCGAACGCTGCTGAGCATTGCCAAGTCTGCGGAGACGGGCGAGGATCCGGTCGGACTTGCGGCCGATACGATGCAGATTTTCGGTCTGCAGGGAAAGGTGCCCGAAGGGGGGTGGCAAGCGATGGTTCCGACGCACCGGCGCGTGTCCCAATCGCAGCCGAGAGCCGGCACCTCCGCTTCGTTATGACCGTTGTCCGCCTCGGCGGTCGGACCTGATCCGTTCAGCATAGGCAGGAAGGTCAGCCGCCGAAGAATCATTCGCCGCGCGACGTTGACGCGCACCCCGTACCGGTGCTTGATCCTGGATTGAAAGCCGCAGCCGCGGATGCTCAATGCGAGGGTTGTCGCAGCGGGTAAGGCGGTCCCGCCAAGCCCGCCGCCGTCAATGGCGTGACCGCCGATCGCGGCGGACGGCCGGGGGCGCGACAGGTCGCCATTTTTTGAAAGGAGCCAGAAGAGTATGTCGGGTGATACAATGAGCGCGCGTGGCCTGTGGTTCGAGGGCCCCCGGGCCGCGGCGTTGCGGCCTGAAGAAGCCCCGGCTCCCGGACCTGGCGAGATTCGCGTGCGGGCCATCCACTCGATGGTGAGTCCCGGAAGCGAGATGAATCTCTATCGGGGAGAGGGCAATTTGCCCGACAAGCTGCTGCCGACGGCAGCGGGCAAGATACCCTTCCCGATCAAGTTCGGCTATCAGGTCGTCGGCCGGGTCGAGTCCGCGGGCGAGGGGTCCGGCTTCTCCGCCGGCGATCTGGTGTTCGCCACGCATCCGCACCAGGATGTTTTCACCATGCCGGCGATCTTCGGCGTCAAGCTGCCACCCGACGTGGATACGCTGCGCGCCGGTTTCGTGTCGCTGGCCAGCGTGGGGTTCCGCACGCTTCATGAAGCGCCGGTCCGGTTGGGCGAATGCGTCGTCGTCTCCGGGCTGGGCATCGTCGGAAGCTTCACCGCGCATATGGCGCGCCAGACGGCCGGTCGTCTGATCCTGGTCGATCCGGTTGCGGAGCGGCGGGCCGGCGCCGGCTGGATCGGGGCGGATGCGGTCGTCGATCCTTCCGAAGTCGCCGACGTCGTCAAGCAAATGACCGACGGGCGCGGCGTCGACATGTACATAGAGACGAGCGGGGCACCACCCGCGCTCCAAACCGCCATCACCAATACGGGCAATCGGGGATGGATCGTGATCCCGGCCTGGTACGGTACCCGGCCGGTGACGCTCTCGCTTTCGCCCGAGTTTCACCTGCGAGGGCACACCATCAAGAGCGTGCACGTGATGAGCCTTACCGACGGCGAGGTTGCGCGCTGGAGCAGCGAGCGTCGATTTGCCGCCGTGCTCGACATCGTCAACACGGTCGATCCGAACAATCTGGTGGCGCGACGGTTCCCCTTCGATCGCGCTCCGGAAGCCTATCGATTCATCGACGAAAATCCGGCGCAGGCGCCCGCGGTCATTCTGGACTATTGAAACACGATCGATAGGCGACAAGAGCGCAATACTTAAATAATAATTCTCTGTTCTTAGAGGAACATATAGAATGAAAAGTCTGCAAGACCTTATATCTTCCAAGCCGAACCTGGTAGAATATCTGTATAACGATACAGTGGCGCAAATGCACAAATCGAGGGCAAACCTGTTTGCCTCGAAAAACCTCATCGAGCGGGAATATACGAGCTGGCGTGACGAGCATCGAGCGGCCCGCGACACGTGCGTCATCACAAACCAATCGCATCACATGCCGACCTTGTACGTGAAAGGGCCCGATGCGAAACGGATGCTGCAATATCTTTCGCCTTGCTCGTTTTCAAACCTCTCGACGGAGAGAGGCAAGCAATATTTTGCCTGCACGCCGCGCGGCCACCATATCGGCGACTGCGTCATGCATTATTACGGGGAAGAGGGCGGTTTCGAGCTGATCAGCGGCATGCCGTTGCTGAACTGGGTCCGCTTCAACGCCGAGACCGGGGATTATGACGTCGACGTCGTTTTCGAACCGACGACGCCGTTCAATCCCACCGGAAAAAGATCAAGGTTCCGGTTCCAGGTCGAGGGACCCAATGCCGGCAAGATCCTGGACGAAGTCACCGAGGGCGGCTGGCCGGAGCTGAAGTTCTTCGCGACCACGAACGTGACCATGGCGGGCGTTCCGGTGCACGTCCTTCGTCACTCGATGTCCGCGACCGGGGGCGCCGAGATCGACGGACCTTATGAGCATCTGGACACCGTGCAGGACGCGATTCTGAAGGCCGGCGAGAAACATGGCATTCGGCAGGGGGGCACGCTCACCTATTTCAGCAACGGCGTTCTCAGCGGATGGATTCCCTACCCGCTGCCGGGAATCTATACCGGCGCCGATCTTCGTGCCTATCGCGAATGGCTGACCGCGGACAGCTGGGAAGCCAATATGCAGCTCGCAGGAAGCTTCTATTCCGACAACATCGAGGATTATTATTGGACGCCGTCGGCGCTGGGTTACGACCGGTTCGTGAAATTCGATCATGATTTCATCGGGCGCGAAGCGATCGAAGCGGCGCTTTCCAAGCCGCGCCGCGTGAAACGCCTTCTCAGATGGAACAAGGAAGACATCCTCAAGGTCCATGGGTCTCAATTTTCCGAGGGACCGATCTATAAGGCGATGGACCTGCCGACGCCGATGTACGGCTGGCCCCAGGCCGACGAAGTGCGGACGCCGGAAGGAAAGCTGATCGGGATGTCGCAATATTGCGCCTATTCGCTCACCCCGCGCGACCTGATTTCGATGTGCTGCCTCGATGAAGAGCATGCCGAGGTCGGCAGCGAAGTCGTGGTCACCTGGGGCGAGGTGAACGGCGGTTCCCGGAAGCCGCACGTCGAAAAGCACGTGCAGACGACGATCCGCGCGACCGTGTGCGAGGCTCCTTACTCCAAAGTCATTCGCGACTAGAGCACGATGCGCGAATTCGGAATCACGCATCGTGCTCTAGGCTTTTGTTATCGCATCGTTATTGCGAAAAACCGGTTCCCACTTTTTCGCACGTTGCTTTAGAGCGGTTGTGATGCGATTGCATCGAATCAACCGCTCTAAGATCTTGATATGGCGCGATTTCCGATTCGTCGGATCATGCGATCCGACTAGAAATCGCTAGCCGACGTTCGGGACATAGGTCGCATTCATGAACGCGTAGCGGCATCGGCTGGTTCGTACGGCCGATGCCGCCGCAACGCGGTTCGCCTGCCTTCGACCGAGCCATCGTCGCCGGGGTGGTTACCCCGCCGCCTTCACGGCAGACTCGGCCGCCTGGAAGCCGATCTTGCTATGTTGGCCGTCGCAGAACGGCTTGGTGGTCGAAGCCCCGCATCGGCAGAGGAAAATCCGCTTCTTGTCGGCAACGTCGTGAAGGTTTCCATCGCCGTCACGAAGGTCAAGATGGGTGAGGTCCCCCGCCAGCGCATAGGGACCATTTTTCATGGCCACGATCTCGATTTTCATATCGTCCTTCCTTTTATCCAACGGTCTTTGGACGCGGCTGGAGCATAACGATGTTCGGCAGGAATTGGCCATAGTTCAATAGCGAACGGGCTCCGCCGCCGGCCCTGCCACGCCGGGATGGCCCTTTCGTGCACGGCCCCTGAACCCGCCCGCGTGCATTTGCTGCGGTGCAAAAAATTTATCTTGCACTGCAGCAAATGCACTTGCGCCGAACCGTTCGAACGGAACAGATGGAGCGGCGCGGACGAAGCAGTCCGCACCATCGCCTCGCGGAATCATTGCCGATTACGCGAGGCCGGCGCCCGCCGACAAGGCGACGCGCAAGGCAAAGCCGCCGCACGCTCGAGACTGTCTCGACCGTGGGCGGCTTTTTTCATGGCTGAACCTAGGGGGTTGCGCATGCACGACGACAGGGACGACGAACAGGCGGTGGGGCGGAGGGGCTTCCTGAAGCTGGGCGGCGGCGCCGCGACCGCGGGCCTCCTTTCCACCATCGATGCCGCCTTTCCCGCCGGCGTCTTCGCTGCCGGTCCCGGCCCGGAGGTCAAGACCGCGAAGCTCGGCTTCATCGCGCTGACCGACGCAGCGCCGCTGATCGTCGCCAAGGAGCTCGGCCTGTTCGCCAAATATGGCATGCCGGACGTCGTCGTCGCCAAGCAGGCGAGCTGGGGCGCGACGCGCGACAATATCGTGCTCGGCGCGGCGGGGGGCGGGATCGACGGCGCCCATATCCTGACGCCGATGCCCTATTTCCTGACCCTCGGCACGATCAGCCAGGGCAAGCCGGTGCCGATGAACATATTGGCCAGGCTCAACGTCAACGGCCAGGCGATCTCGGTCGAGAAGGAATATCTCGCGGCCAAGGCCGACCTCAACGCGGCCAAGATGAAGGGCATCATCGCCAAGCGGAAGGCCGCGGGCAACAAGATCACCATGGCGATGACCTTTCCCGGCGGCACGCACGACATGTGGATCCGCTACTGGCTCGCCGCCGGCGGCATCGACCCCGACAAGGACGTCGAGCTCATCACCGTTCCGCCGCCCCAGATGGTCGCCAACATGAAGGCGAACACGATGGAGGCCTTTTGCGTCGGGGAGCCTTGGAACGACCAGCTCGTCGGCCAGGGCATCGGCTATACCGCGGTGTCGACCGGCCAGATGTGGATGAACCATCCCGAGAAAAGCTTCGCGATGCGCGCCGACTGGGTGGCCCAGCACCCCCGCGCCGCGATCGCGCTGACCGCGGCAATCATCGAAGCGCAGCGCTGGTGCGACAATCCGGCGAACAATGCCCGATTGGCGACCATCATCGGCGGCCGCGACTGGCTCAAGTGCCCGGTCGCGGACATCCAGGACCGGCTGCTCGGCAACTTCAACTTCGGTGACGGCCGCGTCGTCAAGAACGCGCCGTTCAAGATGAAGTTCTTCGCCGCCAATGCGAGCTTCCCGTGGAAGAGCCACGAACTGTGGTTCCTCACCGAGAACCAGCGATGGGGAAAGCTGCCGATGAACCTCAATCGCCTGGGCCTGATCGGCAAGGTCAATCGCTCCGATATCTGGCGCCGGGCGGCAAGCGTGGCCGGCGTGCCGGCGGGGCTGATTCCGAAGGGCGAAAGCCGCGGACCCGAGAAGTTCTTCGACGGCAAGATCTTCAATCCCGCCAATCCGAACGCGTATCTCGGCAGCCTCGCCATCAAGCGCGTCTGATCGAGCAAGAGGGCAGAGCATCATGACCGGTTCATCCGCGCCGTTCGTCGAAACCTCAGCCGGCCGATTGCCCGCGCATGTCGCGGCCGGCCGCGAGGCGGAGATCATTCCCTATCCCAATAGCCGGCTTCCCGCCGCTCCGACGGAACCGGAGACCGAAATGAAGGCGCCAGGCAAGATCATGGAGACAATGCGGAGCCTGGCTGCGACCGTGATTCCGACGCTGCTGATGCTCGTCGTGCTGCTCACGGTCTGGGAGATCAGCTGCAGCGGCGAGGGTGCCGCGCTGCCGAGCCCTTCGCGCGTGTGGTCCGAGAGCCGGGAGGTGATCGTCCACCCGTTCAAGGGCGTGTCGGTCGATTCCACGGGCCTGCACATCGAGGACACCGGCGACGTCGGCATAGCCGGGCACATCATCACCAGCCTCAAGCGAGTCGCGGTCGGCTACGGCCTCTCGGCCTTGATCGGCATCGCGCTTGGCATCCTGATCGGCCAAAGCCTGTTCGCTTATCGGGCGCTCGATCCCCTGTTCCAGGTGCTTCGGACGGTCCCGCCGCTCGCGTGGCTGCCGCTCAGCCTGGCGATCTTCCAGCAGGCGGGACCGTCGGCGGTGTTCCTGATCTTCATCACCGCCATCTGGCCGGTGATCCTCAACACCGCTGCCGGCGTGCAGAACATTCCGCCGACCTTCCGCAACGTGGGGCGCGTGCTCGCGCTCAATCCGGCCGAATATTTCGTGCGGATCATGCTGCCGGCGACCGTGCCGTACATGTTCACCGGCCTCAGGATCGGAATCGGCATGAGCTGGCTGGCGATCGTCGCCGCCGAGATGGTGCAAGGCGGCACCGGCATCGGCTTCTTCATCTGGGACAGCTACAACAGCTCGCTGCTCACCGACACGATCGTCGCGCTCATCTGGATCGGCCTGGTCGGCTTTTCGCTGGACCGCATGGTCGCCTGGATCGGCCGCCGCCTGGCCCGCCAAGCTTGAGGGGAGAAGGACGATGAAGCAACGCAGCTATCTGGCGCTCGAAGGAATCAGCGTCACCTTTCCCACCAAGACCGGATCGTTCACGGCGGTGCAGAATGTCGACCTTTCGATCGAGAAGGGCCAGTTCGTCGCGCTGATCGGCCATTCGGGATGCGGCAAGTCGACCTTGATGAACATCGTCGCCGGGCTGGTGAAGCCGTCGCGCGGCGTGGTTTTCCTCGACGGCGGCGTGATCGACAAGCCGGGACCGGACCGCGCGGTGATCTTCCAGGATCACTCGTTGCTGCCGTGGCTGACCGTCGAAGAGAATGTCCGCCTCGCCGTCGACAAGACCATGCCGGGCACATCGCGGGCCGAACGGCGCGACTGGGTGATGCACAATCTCGCGCTCGTCGAAATGACGCATGCCGCGGCCAAGCGTCCGGGAGAGCTTTCCGGCGGCATGAAGCAACGGGTGGGCATCGCGCGCGCGATTGCGATGAACCCGCGCGTGCTGCTGATGGACGAGCCGTTCGGCGCGCTCGACGCCTTGACTCGCGCCAGCCTGCAGGATGCGGTGATGAAGATCCAGGCCCAGCTCAGCAACACGGTGGTGATGATCACTCACGATGTCGACGAGGCGGTGCTGCTGGCCGATCGGGTCGTGATGATGACCAACGGACCGGCGGCGACCATTGGCGAGGATCTGGCGATCGCGCTGCCGCGTCCGCGCGACCGCATCGATGTGACCGAAATGCCTGCCTACAATCATGCCCGGCACGAAGTGCTGCACTTCCTTCACCAACGCCATTCGAACCCGGTTGGCCGGGCGGCCTGACGCGATCCGATAACAACAAAGCATCCTGGGAGAGGATGCCCCAAAGCGACAACGCAAATCAAAAAGGGGGGTATCCGATGAAATTCCCGACGTGCCTACTGCTGTCCGCAACCTTTCTCGCCACGCCGGCCTGGGCCGAGCCGCTCAAGCTCAAGCCGATCATCGACACGCGGCTGCGCTATGAATCGGTCGATCAGGATCCGATGGTCAAGGACGCGGACGCGCTGACCTTCCGGGCGCGAATCGGCGCCGAGATGGCGAACAAAAAGTGGAGCTTCCTGATCGAGGGCGAGGCCACGGCCGCCATCGTCGAACATTACAACAGCGGCGTGAATCTCAAGACGCAGTTTCCGATCGTCGCCGATCCGGAGAATGTCGAGCTCAATCGTGCCCAGGTTCAATATAAGGGCTTGGCCAAGACCGTGATCACCCTGGGCCGGCAGCGCATCAACCTCGACGACCAGCGCTTCGTCGGCGCCGTCGGCTGGCGCCAGAACGAGCAGACCTTCGACGCGGTGCGCATCGAGAACAGCGCGATCAAGAATCTCAAGCTCGACGTCACCTACGCCTGGTCCGATCGCACCATCTGGGGCGTCGACGGTTTCGGCACCAACCAGCAGGCGATCAGCGGCGACAATGTCTTCGCCAACGTCAGCTACAAGACCAAGATCGGCACGCTCACCGGCTTCGCCTATCTGGTCGACCAGGACGAATTCGCAGTCGCGGGCTTCCGCCGTTCGAGCCAGAGCTACGGGGCGCGTTTCGCCGGAAGCTATCCGCTTTCGAAGGCGGTGAAACTGACCTATGCCGCGAGCTACGCGACCCAGTCGGACTATCACCGCAATCCCAACGATTATAAGGCCGAATATTATCTGATCGAAGGCGGGCTGAGCTACAAGGCGTTGACGCTCGGCGCCGGCTATGAAGTGCTGGGTGCGGACGAAGGCGTCGCCTTCACCTCGTTCCAGACCCCGCTCGCCACGCTGCACAAATTCCAGGGCTGGGCCGACAAGTTCCTGACCACGCCGCCCAACGGGATCAAGGACCTCTACGGCTCGGCCGGCTATACGCTGACCAAGGTGGGGCCGTTCGCGTCCATCGCCGCGACATTGGTCTATCACGACTATAAGACCGACCGGCTCGACTTCGACTATGGCAGCGAATGGAACTTGCAGCTCGCCGGCAAGATCGACAAGTTCACGCTGCTGCTCAAATATGCCGATTACAATGCCAAGACGAACGTCGGCTTCGTCAATCCGACCACCGACACGAAGAAATTCTGGGCATCGGTGGAATGGGCTTTCTGAAGGGGCGCCTACTCCCCTTGCATGTTGGTGATTGCCTGATCTGGTAGGGATGAGGCGATCCCCGGGGGTGGCCACCCCTTGATCCCCTCCCGCAAGCGGGAGGGGATGTCCCGCTCAGCGTCCCAGCATCGCCTCGGGACGGACGACGCGGTCGAAGGTCGCCTCGTCGACCAGCGCGAGCGCGAGCCCGGCCTGCTTCAGCGTCAGGCCGTTCTCATGCGCATGTTTGGCGATCTTGGCGGCATTGTCGTAGCCGATCTCGGGCGCCAGCGCGGTGACCAGCATCAGCGAGCGGTTCATCAGCTCGGCGATGCGCGTCTCGTCGGGCTCGAGCCCGTCGAGCGCGCGCTCGGTGAAGCTCTCGACGCCGGTCGCGATCAAATCGATCGAACGCAGCACGTTCGCACCGATCAGCGGCTTGAACACGTTCAATTCCAGATGCCCCTGCAGGCCGCCGACCGTCACCGCCACATGATTGCCCATCACCTGGGCGCAGACCATCGTCAGCATCTCGCACTGGGTCGGATTGACCTTGCCCGGCATGATCGAGCTTCCCGGCTCATTCTCCGGCAGCCTGAGCTCGCCGAGGCCGCAACGCGGGCCCGACCCGAGCAGCCTGATGTCGTTGGCGATCTTGGTCAGCGATACGGCCAGCGTGTTGAGCATGCCGGACAGCTCGACCAGCGTGTCGTGGCTGGCGAGCGCTTCGAACTTGTTGGGCGCGGTCTCGAAGCGAAGCTGCGTCAGGTTGGACATTTCGGCGGCAAAGGCTTCGGCGAAGCCGGGCGGCGCATTGAGGCCGGTGCCGACCGCGGTGCCGCCCTGCGCAAGCCGCTGCAGGCGCGGCAACACCGCCTCGACGCGGGCGATTCCGTCTTCAAGCTGGGCCGCATAGCCGGAAAATTCCTGCCCCAGGGTCAGCGGGGTCGCATCCTGGAGATGGGTGCGGCCGATCTTGACGATAGGATCCCACGCCTTGGCCTGGGCAGCGAGCCTTTCGTACATGGTCCGCAAAGCGGGAACCAGGCGACGCTGCACCGCGCGCGCCGCGGCGACATGCATCGCGGTCGGGAAGCTGTCGTTCGACGACTGGCTCATGTTGACATGATCGTTGGGGTGCGCGGGGTCTTTGCCGCCGCGCCGCCCGGTCAATATCTCGTTGGCGCGCCCCGCGATCACCTCGTTGGCGTTCATGTTGGACTGCGTGCCCGATCCGGTCTGCCAGATGACCAGCGGGAACTGGTCCTCGAGCTGGCCCGAGGCCACTTCCCCGGCGGCCTGCTGGATCGCCTCGCCGAGCTCGGCGTCGAGTCGCCCGAGACGAACGTTCACGCGTGCCGCCGCCTGTTTCACGAAGCCAAGCGCGTGGACGATCTCGGCCGGCATCCGCTCGCGTTCGCCGAACGGGAAATTGTCGATCGATCGCTGCGTCTGCGCCCCCCAATAGGCGTCGCTGGGAACGTCGATCGGTCCGAAGCTGTCGCTTTCGGTGCGGTTCGAAGTCATCATTCTCTCTCTAGGATTCGGACTCAAATTGCCCCGGCGAGGCCGTTGTTACTTTTTGCGGCTGAAGTCCACCGAAACGACGTTTGAGCCGTCCTCGAGAGGCTCGGCGATCGGATGGTCGTTCTCCGCCTCCTCATGGTCCTGCGGACCCGATTCGTCGGTCTGCACCTGGAACTGCAGCGCGAAATTGACGGCCGGATCGACAAAGCCGGTGATCGCCGAAAAGGGGATGACGAGCTTGGCCGGCGCCTGGTTGAAGCTCAGCCCGACCTCGAATCCGTCGTCGGCGACCTTCAGGTCCCAGAAGCGGTTTTGGATGACGATCGTCATCTCGTCGGGGAATCGCTCGGTGAGGTGGCGCGGTATCTCGACGCCGGCCGCGCCGGTCTTGAAGGTGATGTAGAAATGGTGCGCGCCGGGCAGCGACCCCGTCGCCTCGACCTCGCCCAGCACGCGGCCGACCACCGCGCGCAACGCTTCCTGGACGATCTCGTCATAGGGAATCAGGCTGTCGGGCGCATCGTCGCTCATGGCATGATTGGTAACGCGGACGGGGCCCGGGTCAAGCCGCTTGCGCGCGGGCGCGGCGACCCGATAGGCAGCGGCAAGGAAACCACCGGGACCGCCCGGCAGCGAAAGGAAAGGAACCGCCGACATGCCGATCGACGCCACCGCGGCTTATGACGACGACAATGTCTTTGCCCGCATCCTTCGCGGCGAGCTGCCCTGCAGGAAGGTCTATGAGGATGCGCACGTGCTCGCCTTCGAAGACATCAATCCGCTGGCACCGCTGCACATATTGGTGATTCCCAAGGGCCGGTACGTTTCCTGGGACGATTTCTCCGAAACCGCCTCGGACGAGGCGCTGGCCGCATTCGTCCGCGGCGTCGGCCATGTCGCGCGCGAGGCCGGCCTGGTCACGCCCGGCTATCGGCTGCTCGCCAATGTCGGACCCGACAGCGGGCAGGAGGTGCCGCATCTTCACGTCCATATCTTCGGCGGCAAGGGGCTTGGGCCGATGCTGGCGCGCTGACGATTGAGCGCTTGCGCGGGCGGAATAAGCGACTAGGTTTTGCGACCAGCAATTCTGCCGAACATGGGCGAGGGATGTCATGGCGACCAGGGCGGGTAACGGGTTCCTCGCGCGCATAATGATGCGCAAATCGGTCGAGCAGGTGCAGGAGGAAGCCGGCACCAGCGAGCTCAAGCGGTCGCTCGGACCCTGGAACCTCGTCTTTCTCGGCGTCGGCTGCATCATCGGCGCCGGCATCTTCGTCCGCACCGGCAATGCCGCGGCGCTCCATGCCGGCCCGGCGGTGCTGCTGTCCTTCCTCATTTCGGGCGCCGTCTGCGCCTTCGCCGGGCTTTGCTACGCCGAATTGAGCTCGACCTTGCCGGTTTCCGGCTCGGCCTACACCTACAGCTATGCGACGCTCGGCGAATTCTTCGCCTGGGTGATGGGTGCCTTGCTGCTGCTCGAATATGGTCTCGCCGCTTCGGTGGTGGCGGTCGGCTGGTCGGGCTATGTCGTCAGCCTGCTGAAGGATGTGGGCATCGTCATTCCGGCAGTGCTGACGGGGCCGGCCGGGCATCCTTTGATGCAGGACGGTGTCGCGGTCCTCCAGGATGGCGTCGCGGTCACCACCATATTCAACCTGCCGGCGATATTCATCTGTCTTGCCTTGAGCGGGCTGCTGGTGCTCGGCGTCTCCGAATCGGCCAAGGTCAACAATGTCATCGTCGCGATCAAGGTCGGCGTGATCGTCGCCTTCATCCTGGTCGGCGGCTATCTGGTGCTGCAGAATCTGCCCGAGCGCATCGCCGCCAATTGGACGCCCTTCATACCGCCGCCAACCGGCGCGAAAGGCGAGTTCGGCTGGAGCGGAATCCTTCGCGCCGCTTCGATCGTCTTCTTCGCCTATATCGGGTTCGAGGCCGTCTCGACGGCCGGGCAGGAGGCCAAGAACCCGCAGAAGGACATGCCGATCGGCGTGATCGGATCGCTGGTGATCTGCACGATTCTCTACATCTTGGTGTCGATCGTGCTGACCCTGGTGGTCAACTACAAGAGCCTCAACGTCCCGGACCCGGTCGCCGTGGCGGTCAACCAGTTCGGGCCGCAATGGAAATGGTTCGCATCGTTGATCAAGGTCGGCGCGATCATCGGCCTTACGTCGGTGGTCCTGGTGCTGATGTATGGGCAGACGCGCATCTTCTACACGATGGCGCGCGACGGGTTGTTGCCGCGCGTGCTCGCGAAGGTCCATCCGAGGTTCCGGACGCCGTGGGTCAATACCATATTGGTCGGCATCCTGACCGCCTTCGCGGCCGGCGTGTTCGACATCAACACGCTGGGCGACGTCACATCGGTCGGGACGCTCGCGGCGTTCGGCATCGTCTGTCTGACCGTCATCTGGCTGCGCACGACGCATCCGGAAATTCCGCGCGGGTTCAAGGTCCCGCTCTATCCCGTTCTTCCCGCGATCGGCATCGTCTCCTGCTTCGCGCTGATCTTCAGCGTCGAATGGCGAGTCCTGGTCTTCTTCTTCTGGTACACGGTGGCCGCGATCATTCTCTATTTCGTCTACGGCATGCACAATTCGCGGCTCTACAAGGGCGAGCCGCGGCTCGACAGGCCGGAACTGCCCGAATTTCCCGAGGACGCGCCGCAGGCGGACGGCAAGCCGGTCGTGCGGCCTTAAGTTGATTTGCAGCCCGAGCGGGCGTTCCGGCTTATCCGCCCAGCTTCTGCTCGATCAGCGCCAGAACATCGGTCTCGGGCCGCGGGCCGTAATGCGAGATCACCTCAGCGGCGGCGATCGCGCCCATGCGCAGGCAGCGTTCGAGCGGCCGCCCCAGCGCGCGCCCGGCGAGGAAGCCGGCGGCGAACTGATCGCCGGCGCCGGTGGTGTCGACGACTTTCGCCACCGGCTCGGCCGGCACCTCGGCGCGCTGGCCGCGGTCGATGGCGATCGCGCCCTTCTCGCTGCGCGTGACGACCAGCAACGGCAGCTTCGGCGCCACCGCGGCGATCGCGGCCTCGACGTCGGCCTGTTCGGTCAGCGACTGGATCTCATGCTCGTTGGCGAACAATATGTCGATGCTGCCCTCGTCGATCAGCTTGCGGAATCCCTCGCGATGGCGGTCGACGCAAAAGCTGTCGGACAGCGTGAAGGCGACCTGCCGGCCGGCCCTTCGCGCGACCGCGATGGCTTTCTCCATCGCGGCGCGCGGTTCGGCCGGATCCCACAGATAGCCTTCAAGATAGAGCGTCGCCGCATCCTCGATCTGGCGCTCGTCGAGCGCGCCCGCCGGCAGATATTGGGACGCGCCGAGAAAGGTGTTCATCGTCCGCTGCGCGTCCGGCGTCACCAGGATCAGGCTTCGCGCCGTCGGCATGCCGTCCCGGAGCGGCCGGGTGTCGAATTCTACCCCGATGGCGTTGATGTCGTGACGGAACACCGCGCCGAGCTGGTCGTCCGCCACCTGGCCGACGAAGGCCCCGCGAAGTCCCAGCGCGGCCATTCCGGCAACCGTGTTGGCGGCCGATCCGCCGCTTGCCTCGAGGCCGGGCGGCATCCTGCCGTAAAGCTGTTCGGCTTCCTCGGCATCGATCAGGCGCATCGATCCCTTGACCAGCTTCTCGGCCTCCAGGAATGAATCGTCGGTGCTGGCGATGACGTCCACGATGGCGTTGCCGATGGCGATGATGTCGAGGCGGTTGTCAGGCACGTGCTTGCTGTTTCTTTCTTTTGGGCCAATTGCCGAAGCGGCCTAGCCGCCGTGACCGGCGCGATCAACCGCGCGATTGACGAATGCGAAAGGCTCGGCGAAGCAGGATTGCGCCTGAACCGAGCGTCCGGACCCGAGTGGAGCGTCTATGGTGCGTGCTTTCAGACGGCAAGGGCTCGGAGCGGGGCTGTTCCTGCTGGCCGGATGCGTCGGACAGGTGGTCCCCGTATCGGCGCCGCGCCCGGTGCCTGCCCCGCCATCCTATAGCGTGGCAGGACTCGAAGGCGTCATGGGCCGCGACGCACGCGCCCTCGAAGGGCAATTCGGACGTCCCCAGCTCGACATACGCGAGGGCAATGCGCGCAAGCTGCAGTTCGCCAGCGGCATCTGCGTGCTCGATCTCTATCTCTATCCGCCCGCGCGCGGCGGCGAAGCGGTCGTGACCTATGTCGACGCACGGCTGCCCGACGGCAGGGACATGGATCGCGCCTCCTGCGTTGCGGCGCTGATGAAGAAGCAAGAGGGGCAATAGTTCAATCCTCTTTCCTCCCCTGGATTTCCAGGGGAGGGGGACCATTCGAAGAGTGGGGGAGGGGATTGGTTGGTATCAGAGAGCCCCCTCCCCCGCGCTACGCGCGGTCCCCCTCCCCCGGAAAGCCGGGCGAGGAAAGAAGCTGCGCCAACCCCCACGCTGCCGCTTCGGCCACCACTGGGTCGGGATCGTCGAGCAGGCGCCGCAGCGGCGCGGCGAGGTCGGCGCGGCCGCTGTTGCCGGCGGCGACGGCGGCGTTGCGCACCATGCGATTGCGGCCGATCCGCTTGATCGGCGAGCCCGCGAAGACCTGGCGGAAGGCGTCGTCGTCGAGCGCGAGCAGATCGGCGAGGGCAGGGGCCGCGAGCTCCGCGCGCGGCACGAACGCCTGGTTGCGCCGCGCGCTGTCCGCGAAGCGGTTCCACGGACAGACCGCAAGGCAATCGTCGCAGCCGTAGACGCGGTTGCCGATCGCCGCGCGGAACTCGATCGGGATCGCGCCCTTATGCTCGATGGTCAGATAGGAAATGCAACGCCGCGCATCGAGCTGGAACGGCGCCGGGAAGGCGTTGGTGGGGCAAGCGGCCTGGCAGGCCGTGCACGATCCGCAATGCTCGCTATGCGGCGCGTCGGGCTCCAGCTCCAGCGTCGTGTAGATCGCGCCGAGGAACAGCCAGCTGCCGTGGCTGCGGCTGACCAGATTGGTGTGCTTGCCCTGCCAGCCGATGCCGGCCGCCTCGGCCAGCGGCTTTTCCATCACCGGGGCGGTATCGACGAAGATTTTGAGCGCGCAGCCGGCGCGATCGGCCAGCCAGCGGGCGAGACGCTTCAGCGCCTTCTTGACGATTTCGTGATAATCGCCGCCCTGGGCATAGACCGATATGCGGCCGACGTCGCCCGTCTCGGCCAGCGCCAGCGGGTCGGCGGCCGGGGCATAGCTCATGCCCAACGCGATCACCGATCGCACCTCGGGCCACAGCGCGGCCGGCGACCCGCGGCGGGGCGCGCTCTCCTCCATCCAGATCATGTCGCCATGCGCCCCGGAGGCGAGCCACTGGTTCAGCCGCTCGGCGCTCTTCGGCGCGGCATCGGCGCGCGCGACGCCGATCGCTGCGAAGCCCAGGGTGCGGGCCTCGCGCTCCAATTCTTCGCGCAGCTTTAACTTGCCTTTGTCCATTTGGTCCCAGTACGAGCGCTCGCGAACGAAGGGTTGGGTCATAATGCAGGGCGGGCTGGCAATCGAGGCGAAAGGCCTCGTCAAGGCCTTCGATGGCAAGCTGGCCGTGGACGGCGTCGACATCGCAGTGCCCGAAGGAAGCATCTACGGCATCCTCGGCCCCAACGGCGCGGGCAAGACGACGATGCTCCGGATGCTGCTGGGCATCATCGATCCCGACAAGGGGCGGCGCAGCCTGCTCGGCCACGAGCGGCCGCTCGAAGCGGCGCACAAGGTGGGCTATCTGCCCGAGGAGCGCGGGCTCTATCCGGCGATGAAGACGCGCGAAGCGGTCGCCTTCATGGGCGCATTGCGCGGCCTTTCGCTCGCCGAAGGACGCAGGCGCGCCGAGGCGATGCTGCAGGACAACGGACTCGGCGATTATGTCGACAAGCCGGTCAAGAGCCTCTCGAAGGGGATGGCGCAGACCGTGCAGCTGCTCGGCACGATCGTCCATGCGCCCAGGCTGATCGTTCTCGACGAGCCATTCTCCGGCCTCGATGCGATCAACCAGGCGCGGCTCGAGCATCTGATCCGGGCGCAGGCTTCGGAGGGCGCGACGATCATCTTCTCGACCCATGTGATCGCCCATGCCGAGCGCCTTTGCGAACGCATCGCCATCGTCGCCGGCGGCAAGATCCGCTTCGAGGGCAAGGTCGCCGAGGCGCGCGACCGGCTCCGCCCGCAGGTGCGGCTGCGCATGCGCAGCGCCGAGGGCAGCTGGCGCGGCGCGCTTCCGCCGCGCGCCAGCGAGCATGACGGCACATGGCAGTTCGAGCTGCCCGCGGCCGGCATCGAGCCGCTGCTCAAGGCGCTGATCGACAGCGGCGCCGGCATCGAGGAGCTTTCGATCGAACGGCCGGGCCTGCACGACGCCTTCGTCGCCATCGCCGGGGAGCAGGCTGCGCGCCAGATGGAAGAAGACGCCGGCGCCGGGCCGGAGACCAAAAGATGAGCGAATTCTTCCGCGCCGCCTTCGTCATCGGCCGCCGCGACTTCACCGCGACCGTCTATTCGAAGAGCTTCCTGCTGTTCCTGCTCAGTCCGCTGATGATCGTCGCATTCTCGGTGCTGGTCAGCGGCGTGATGTCGAACGCCGCCCAGGAAGACATCCGCACCGACGTCGCGGTCGTCGCAACCAAGGCGGATTTCGAGGCGATGGACGGCGCGCGCGAGCGGCTCAGCCCCGCCTTCGGCGGCCGCGGCCTGCCGAGCTTCACCTGGTTCGCGCCCGAACGCGATAGCCCGGCGCAGGTGAAGCAATTGTTGGGATCGGAGGAGAAGGGCATCGTCGCGGTGCTGACCGGCGGCCTTGCCGCACCGGTGCTGACCGGCGCGGTCGGCGCCGACGGCACGATGAAAAAGCAGGTGGCCCTCGTCATCGACGAGGCCCGCGAAA
>DATFHP010000128.1:0-31929 GCA_035248285.1 Allosphingosinicella sp.
CGGTGAATTCGATATTGTCGAACGGCTGTTCGCCCCGGCGTCGCAGCTGCTCGTCCACCGCAGCCTTGTGCGCGCCGGCCGCGCGCGCCCATGCCGGCGAACCCGTCCTGGCGCGCTGCATGATCCGCCGGGTAAGATCGATCGTCGCTTCGATCTGGCGATCGGGCAAGGCGCTGGGATTGGTGAAGATGGTGCGCGAGCGCCGGCCGACGATCGCGAAAAGCAAAGCGACGAACACGGCCGACACGATGAGGACAATGACGATCAGCATTGTCTTCATCTAACCGGAACGAACCGGCACCGGAAGCGGGCGCCGGCTCAGCCGGTGTAGGATTGCATCAATCGTTCCCCGACATAGCTGATCGCGTAGGCCGACATCAGACTTAGGACCGCCAGGGCAATTTCGACTCCCGACATTGTCATGCTCCCGTCGCTGCTTCCGTCCATCGCCGCCCTGCCCTTCTTCGGCGCGGAGCAAGAACGGCCTGCGACGGCTCCGGTCGGCGGCGCGACCAGGGCTCCGCACTGCGACCAAGACGTCATCCATCGCGATGAAGTGTCGCGATGCGTCGGGGGAACATTGTATTTTGATCTGCGTTAAGTTGCGCCAGTGGGGAGCGATTCTTGAGTCAGGACATGCCAAGGGGGACCAACACCACCGAAGAGATGCTCAGCATCGCGATCCAGGCGGTCAACCAGCGCGATCCCGAAGGTTTCGCCATTCTCGAGCAATTGACCGCGCCGGTATATCTCACCGATGCCAACGGACGGCTGACGTTCTTCAACCGCGCATGCGTCGAATTTTCCGGCCGCACGCCGACCAGAGGCAAGGATCGTTGGTGCGTCAGCTGGAAGCTGTTCACCAGCGACGGCAAGGCTATGCCGAAGAGCCGCTGTCCGATGGCGGTCGCGATCAAGGAGAAGCGGCCGGTGCGCGGCGTCGAGGCCATCGCGGAGCGGCCGGACGGCTCACGCGTTCGTTTCCAGCCCTTTCCTACCCCGCTGCTCGACGATCGCGGCGAGATCGTCGGCGCCCTCAACATGCTGATCGACGTCACCGATCGCGGCCAGCTGCATCACCTGCGCTCGCAGGCCGAGCGCTGCAAGCGCCTCGCGCGCTCCATCGACGACCATCGAACCAGGGTGACGCTGATTCGGATGGCCGCCGAATATGACGAGAAGGCGCGCAGTCTGCTGAACTAGAGTGATTTCGAGCCAGATGGAATCATCTGGCGGCTCGGAATGCGCCGGGTCCGAAGCTGTCGGGGCCAGCTTCGGACCCAAGCACGGCAATCAAAGAACTTTCTAGCCTCGTTCCGGTTCAACCTGAACCGGAACGAGGCTAGGATCGAGGCCCGCGCGTGTTTCAGCGCGTGAGCTTCTTGTAGCTCATCCGGTGCGGCCGGTCGGCCTCGTCGCCCAGCCGCCGCCTTTTGTCCTCTTCATAGGATTCGAAATTGCCCTCGAACCATTCGACGTGACTGTCGCCTTCGAATGCGAGGATATGGGTCGCCATGCGATCGAGGAAAAAACGGTCGTGGCTGATCACAACCGCGCAGCCGGCGAAATTCTCGAGCGCGTCCTCGAGCGCGCGGAGCGTCTCGACGTCCAGGTCGTTGGTCGGCTCGTCGAGCAGCAGCACGTTGCCGCCCTCCTTGAGCATCTTGGCCATATGGACGCGGTTGCGCTCGCCGCCCGACAATTGGCCGACCTTCTTCTGCTGGTCGGGGCCCTTGAAGTTGAACGCGCCGACATAGGCGCGGGTGCCGACCTCATGCTTGCCGAAGCGGAAGACGTCGACACCGCCCGAGATTTCCTCCCACACGTTCTTGCCGGCATCGAGCGCGTCGCGGCTCTGGTCGACGTAGCCGAGATGCACGGTTTCGCCGATGCGGATGGTCCCGTTGTCGGGCTTCTCCGTGCCGATGATGAGCTTGAACAGGGTGGTTTTGCCCGCCCCGTTGGGGCCGATCACCCCGACGATACCGCCCGGCGGCAGGCTGAACGACAAATCCTCGAACAGCAATTTATCGCCATAGGCCTTGGACAGGCCCGTGGCTTCGATCACCGTCCCGCCAAGCCGTTCGGGCACCTGGATCAATATCTGCGCCTTGCCGGGGGTGCGGTTCTCCTGCGCCTCGACAAGCTCGTCGAACGCCTTGATGCGCGCCTTCGATTTGGTCTGGCGGGCCTTGGGCGAGCGCCGGATCCAGTCGAGCTCCTCCTCGATCGCCTTCTGACGACCGGCTTCCTCGCGCTCCTCCTGCCGAAGCCTCTTGGCCTTTTTCTCCAGATAGCCCGAATAATTGCTCTCGTAGATGTAATAGCGTCCGCGATCGAGCTCGAGCACCCAATTGACGACATTGTCGAGGAAGTAACGGTCGTGGGTGACGAGGATGACGTTGCCCGGATAATCGACCAGATGCTTTTCGAGCCAGGCGACGCTTTCGGCGTCGAGATGGTTGGTGGGCTCGTCGAGAAGCAGGATGTCCGGCTTCTCGAGCAGCAGGCGCGTCAGCGCCACGCGCCGCTTCTCGCCTCCGGAAAGATTGTCGACGGGGCTGTCCCCCGGCGGGCAGCGCATCGCGTCCATTGCGATCTCGAGCTGGTTGTCGAGCGTCCAGCCGTCGACGGCGTCGATCTTTTCCTGCAGCTCGCCCATTTCGGTCATCAGCGCATCGAAATCCGCATCCTCGGGCGGGTCCGCCATCAGCGCCGAGATGGCGTTGAAGCGGTCGACGAGGTCGGCGACCGGCCGGATGCCGTCCATGACGTTTTCCTTGACCGTCTTGGCGGGATCGAGCTGCGGCTCCTGCTCGAGATAGCCGACGCGGATATTCTCGCCCGGCCAGGCTTCGCCGGCATATTCCTTGTCGCGGCCCGCCATGATCTTCATCAGCGTCGACTTGCCCGATCCGTTGGGGCCGATGATGGCGATCTTGGCATCCGGATAGAATTGCAGGCTGACGTTGTTCAGGATCGGCTTAGGGGCGCCGGGAAAGGTCTTGGTCAAACCCTTCATGACGAAACTATATTGTGCTGCCATGGCGGCGCGTGTCTCCGATGATCTTCGTGGATTTGGCGTCGCCCTACCCCGCGCGGGCGCCATTGGCAAACCGTCACGTCCAACCTAATCCCAGGCGACGAATTTTGGTCTCCGCTTCATCCTTGCGTCAGCGATCGCATCCGGACCGCCGGCGGCCTCCCGCAGATGGAAAGTAACCCGTTTGAAGGCACTTGGCTTCCATAGTGCCGATAACGAGGACTTTACCATGGCATCATGGATAGGCAGCGCCGAAAGCGCAGAGATAGGGCGATGACGCGCCGACGGCGTGCGGCCGCGTTGCTGGCATCGGCGGCCCTGTGCTGCACGCTTGCCGTGTCGGCGCGCGCGCAGACGGTCGAGGAACTCGGCAATCTTTCGATCGAGGAGCTTGCCAGGGTCGAGGTCCAATCGGCCTCGAAGCGCGCACAGCCGCTCGGCGAAGCGCCCACCTCCATCTATGTGCTGACCGATCGAGATATCGCGGAGTCGGCCGCGACCTCGCTTCCCGAGGCGTTGAGGCTGGCTCCCAACCTCACCGTCCAGCGCGTCGACGCCCGCCAATATGCGATCAGCGCGCGCGGCTTCAACGGCTATGAAAATGCCAACAAGCTGCTCGTGCTCATCGACGGCCGAAGCGTGTACACCCCGCTCCATTCCGGCGTCTTTTGGGAATTGCATTCGCCGCTGCTCGAGGATCTCGCGCAGATCGAGGTCATCAGCGGGCCGGGCGGCACCTTGTTCGGCCCCAACGCCGTCAACGGCGTCGTCAACATCACCAGCAAGGATTCGCGCGATACCATCGGCGTGCTGGCGCGCGCATCGGCGGGCGCGAACGAACGCACCGCGGCGCTGCGCTTCGGGACCGGGCTCGGCTCCGGTGCGATGCGCATCTACGCCGACGGCTGGGATCGCGAGGGCATGCCCGGCGGCGCGGCGCCCGATGTCGACGATCGCTTCAAGGGATTCCAGACCGGATTTCGTGCCGACTTCGGCGATGCCCGCGACGCCGTCACCGTACAGGGCGATTATTTCAGCACCGATACCGGCCAGGTCCCTGGCGATGGCGATAGCGGCGGCAACATATTGGCCCGCTGGACGCATGGGCTCGGCGTCGGGTCGTCGCTGCAAGTGCAGGCCTATTACGACGATTACCGTCGCCGCTTCATTCTCACCAAGGATGCGCTGCAGACTTTCGATCTGGAGAGTCAGCTCAATCTCGACGCCGGTTCGCACAAGATCGTCCTGGGCGCCGGCGCACGCACCACCAAGGATCAGTTCGTCAATCACCTCAATCCCTTCGTGCTCGATCCCGAGCGTCGGCGGCTGTGGGTTCTCAACGCCTTCGCGCAGGATGAATTCGCGTTGACTCCGAAACTGTCGGTGATCGGCGGCCTCAAGGTGGAGCACAGCAGCTTTTCGGGAGTCGAGCTGCTGCCGAATCTGCGCGTCGCCTGGAGGCCGGGCGATCGCGCCTTGCTTTGGGCGGCGGTTTCGCGCGCGGTGCGCACCCCCTCCCGGATCGACCGCCAGCTTGTCTTTCCAGGCCTGCTCGATCCGGCGCCGGATTTCGTTGCAGAAAAATTGACGGCCTTCGAAGGCGGCTACCGCGGCCGCATCGGCAGTCGCACCTCATTGTCCGTATCGGTCTTCTACAATCGCTATGACGATCTGAGGACGACCGAGTTCACGCCGGTCACCATCCTTCCGTTCAAGCTCGACAACGGCTTCAAGGGCCGCAATTACGGCATCGAAGCCTGGCTGGTGCAGCAGCTGCTTCCCGGCTGGCGAATCGATCTCGGTCTCGCCACGCTCGGCGAACGGTTCCGGCTGAAGCCAGGACATAACGACATTGCCGGCGGCGTATCGCTCGGCGCCAACCCGCACCATCAGATCACCGCCCGGTCCGATCTTGCCTTGTCGGACGCAGTGAGCGTCACCGCCGCGCTCCGCGCCATGGACGAACTCCATCGCCAGCATGCGCCCGCCTATATCGAAGCAGACGCGCGCATCGGCTGGAAACTCAACGACGCGATCGAGCTTTACGCCGCGGGTAACAATCTGCTTCACAAAGCCCATGTCGAGACCGCCGATCCCAACCGCGCGCAGCGCATCGAGCGAAGCGTCTACGGCGGCACCCGGGTGAGATTCTAGTGCCCGGCCGGGAGGCGCACACACTGTCGGGAACGGGCCGGCTGATCGCGATCGCGCTGCTTTGCGCCGCGACTGCGGCACGAGCGCAGCCGACGGATCAGGCCGTCAAGGCCGCTTTTCTCTCCAAATTCGCGCGTTACGTCAGCTGGCCGCCGGCGGCGCGGCCGGGTCCGGGCGCTCCGCTGCAGCTCTGCATCATCGGTCAGGACAATCTGGGCGCATTGATCGATCGCGCCGCGGCCGGACAGGCCGTCGAGGAGCATCCGATCACGATAAAGCGCATCGCGTCGCCCGGGCAAGCCGCTTCCTGCCAGGTGGCGTTCGTCGACGGCGGCTCGCCCAAATCCACCGCGGCTTGGCTCGCAGCCTTGCGCGGACAACCGATCCTGACGGTGACCGATGCCGGCGCGGGCGCGACCCGCGGCATGATCCACTTCGTCGTCATCGACGGGCGCGTGCGCTTCTACATCGATCGGGCCGCAGCCAGCGCGGCACGGCTCATGATCGACTCGCGCCTCCTCAGCCTGGCGGTCGGGGCAAGGCAGGCGCGCTCATGATGCGGCGTGTCCGCCCAGTCGACCGTTCGCTCGACGCGCCCTTCGCGATCGGCATGGTGGTCCTGCTGTTGCTGGCGGCAGGAATCGGAGTCATCGTCCAGTATAACCGTGCCTATCAGGGCCAGAAGCTGCAGGAACTCACGGTCCAGGCCGAAATCCTCGCCGCCAGCGTCACCGCCTCTCTCGACTTCGGCGACAATCGCACGGCACAGGAAGCGGTCAACGCGCTTCACGTCAATCCGCAAATCCTCGCCGCGGGGGTCTATGACGGCCGCGGCCAGCTGTTCGCTTCTTACGAGCGTACGAGCGGCACATTGCCGCTGCGGCGCCCTGCCCCCAACGCGCTTAGGGAAAACAAGATCGAAGCGTTGGTTCCGGTCGCGCAAGGCGGCAGGCAGATCGGTTCCGTCTATCTGTCGAGCGTGCGCGATCCGGTCGGCCGCCGTTTCGCGCGCAACAGCCTGCTGATCCTGCTGGTGCTGCTCGCCGCGGTCTCGATCGGCGTCCTCGGCTTCGGCACTGTGGCGATGCGCAAGGCCAACCGCGCCCTGAAGGAGCGCGCTGAAGCCCTGGGCGAAGCCTATCGGCGCCTGCAGGTCGAATCCGAGGAGCGTGCCAATGCCGAAGAGCAGCTTCGTCAGGCGCAGAAGATGCAGGCGATCGGTCAGCTCACCGGCGGCATAGCGCATGACTTCAACAACATGCTGACCGTGATCCAGGGATCCGCCGACATATTGCGACGGCCCGGGCTCGAGGAGGCCAAGCGCATGCGCTTCGCCGAGGCGATCGTCCAGACCGCGACCCGCGCCGCGGCGCTCACCAGCCAGCTGCTTGCCTTTGCGCGACGGCAGCCGCTTCGCGCGCAGGTGTTCGACGTCAATGACCATATCGTCGCGATGACCGATCTGCTCGATCGAACGCTGGGCGAGCGGATCAAGGTCGGCACCGACCTCGCCCCCGGTCTTTGGTCGATCGAGACCGATCCGACGCAGCTCGAAGCCGCAATTCTCAACATCGCGGTGAACGCGCGCGACGCAATGCCGGACGGCGGCGAGCTGACGATAAGGACCTTCGAGGCGCGCAGGCTCGAGGACGGCCGCCGCTCGGCGGCGATCGCGATTTCGGACAATGGAACCGGCATCGAACCCGAAACCCTGGCGCGCGTGTTCGAGCCGTTCTTCACCACCAAGGCGGTCGGCAAGGGCACCGGTCTCGGCCTCAGCCAGGTTTACGGCTTCGCCGCACAATCCGGCGGTGATGTCGATATATCGAGCACGCCCGGCAAGGGAACCTCGATCACGCTGATCTTGCCGTGCAGCGACAAGGCTGGCAGCGAGGAACAGCCGGCGACCGAAGCGCGCGGCGCGCACAGGACCGGCCGTATCCTGGTGGTCGACGACAATGAGGAGGTGGGCGCCTTCGCCGAAGCGCTGCTGTGCGAGCTCGGCCACGAGGTCGTGCGCATGCAGTCGGCGGTCGAAGCGCTCGACGCGGCCGAGAAGCACGATTTCGACATCGTCTTCACCGATGTGGTCATGCCCGGAATGAGCGGGCTCGACCTTGCCGAGCTCCTCAAGCTGCGCGTTCCCCACGTCGGAATCGTGCTGACCACCGGCTATAGCGACGAAGTCACGGCCACCGGCACCGGCGGGCTGCCGGTGGTCTTCAAGCCTTATCGGCTCGACATGATCGCGACGGTGCTGGACAAAGTGCTGGCGCAGAAGAGCGGCTGAAACGTCCGGCGCGCACGAGGCGACCGCTGCCACGCAATGGCTTCACGGCGACGGTGCTGACGCTGCCCGCGTCTGTGCGCGATGGGGACAACGATCTGCGTGAAGTGTGTTTCGCATTGTCCAGGATTCGTCTGGCGACCGCAAACGGTCCAAGCCGATCCCGGGAACGACCCATGCATCCGGGCCGGACAATCGAAAAGTGGTCGGGGAGACAGGATTCGAACCTGCGACCCTCTGCTCCCAAAGCAGATGCGCTACCAGGCTGCGCTACTCCCCGACGTTGCGGCCTTAGTTTCTCCGGCTGATGGCGGCAAGCGCGCGCGCGGGCGGAGGCCGAGGCGACGACGGCGAAAAGATGGAATTGCCGTGGGGAACTCGTCTCGATCAGGCTCGGTCCGCCGCAGTCGATTGACGCGCCCGCTCGCCTTCCGGCAAAGCTTGTTTCTTTATGAAAAGGATTGTGGGGAAATGATCCAGGAACTGGCGCAAATCGACGTCAAGGAAGGGCACGAGGAGATTTTCGAAGCCGCTGCTGCTCAGTCGATGGTGTTCTTCCGCCGCGCCAAAGGCTGTCATGGCGCAAGGCTAACCAAATCGAACGAATATCCACGTCGCTACTGGATGATCATCGATTGGGAGACGATTGAGGATCATATGGTGACTTTTCGGGAATCGGCGGATTTTCAAGAAATGCTTCGTCTCTCCGGTCCATATTTCGAGGGTGAGCCCAAGATCGAACATCTGAGCGAGGTTATAAAAGGATTCTAATGTCCTGAAGGAGAAGTTTTCTCGTCCTTCGTCGTGCGTGTCCTGGGACACGACGACCCGACTCATTCCGTTCGCATGAAGGGGTGGTGGGCCCGGAGGGACTCGAACCCCCAACCAAGCCGTTATGAGCGGCCGGCTCTACCATTGAGCTACAGGCCCACGCGCCAGCCCGGATAGCGGAGCTGCGGACGAATTGGCAAGCGCGGCGCTTATGGGTGCGCAGGGATCAAATCCAAGCGGGCCTTAGCCGATGACCGAGCCTCCATCGCTTCACTCGGGGATGAAATTGTCTCATGACAGGGGCCCATCGGCCATGTGGGACGGGCTATCCTTTGATTCAGGACGAAGGGACTTTGGATTCCCGCGCATCCCTCGACGCCCGCGCCGCGGCCAGCACGTCCTCGATCGAGGCGGGTTCGATCCCTTGCGCATCGAGCGTTTCGAACAGGCCGTCCCACCAGGCGTGGAATGCCGCGAGATCGGCGGCGGTGCGGACATAGGGGGTGTGGCCCGGCGCCACCGACGGCGAATGGAAGGAAATACTGAGATGTTGCGCGCCGTCGGCGAGCAGATGGGCGATCGCCCGGCGGACGTCCTCCAGGGGCATGTCCTCGGGCGTGAGCGCGATCCGCGCGAGCAGGCCGGTCCGCGCCAGCACGCTGCGGATGCGCGGCAGGCCGGATGTGGCCGGAAACAGCCAGCCGCCCGCCCTGCGGAGGCGGCCGGTGAAGGCCGCGCTCAGCGGTACCTCCAACAGCCCGCCATCGCCGACCCAATAGGGCTGCGGCCGGACCTGCGCGAAGTTCGGCCCGTGCTGGCGGCGATAATCGAACAAGGAACGCACCGACAGATCGACCGTGTAGCCGGCCTCCTCGAGCAGCGTCGCGGTGCGCGCGCCGACCCCGTACCGTCCGGCACGATAGACGGTGGGGCGGACGCCGAACGCGCGCTCGATCGCGTCGGTCAGCACCGCCAGCTTGGCGCGTTGCAATTGCAGGGGAAGATTGCCGGTGTAACTGTTGAAAGGATTCACTTCCTCATCGAACGGCGGATTGACCCACGGATGCAGCTGCGTCCCGATCGTGCATTCGCCCTTGTCCGCCCATGGCCTCAACACAGCGACGGCTTCGGGAGCGGCGGCGATCGGATGATCGACCAGATAGACAGGCTTGGCGCCCGCCGCGCGCATGCGCTCGTGCATGGCGGGCATCGCCCGGATGGCGGTGACGTCGCGGTTTTCGCGCCGCAGCGGCCGGCCCCAGTCGAACTCCTC
The DNA here is from genome assembly GCA_035248285.1 of Allosphingosinicella sp. Taxonomy (GTDB): domain Bacteria; phylum Pseudomonadota; class Alphaproteobacteria; order Sphingomonadales; family Sphingomonadaceae; genus Allosphingosinicella. The sequence goes on from DATFHP010000128.1 coordinate 9,529, forward strand.
TTCGGTGTCGACGAAAATCGTGAAGCGGCGGCCGAAGCTGGCGGGAAAGCGGACGTAGCGATCGTTGTCGGGGGGGCTGTCGAGGCGGGCCGACGCGGCGGTCGCTTCATCCCCCCTGCCCGCTTGCTGTACAGCGACGGGTTGGAGATGCTTTCCCGGCGCGTTCTCCACGCGGTTCAGCTTCCCTGGCCGGACGACCGCTCCGCCTGCTCGACCGGCGGCAGGAACAGGGAAAAGCGCTTGTCGCCGATCACCAGCGCACCGCCGGCGGCCTCGGCAAGGTTGCGCACCAGCCGCAGCGCGAAGCCGAGGCCGAGCGCCGGTGCGCCAGGCCAATCGCCTTCGGGGCTGTAGCCCGGATCGAGCAGCGCCGCCTCGTCGACGCCGGCGATCGCGCGCGGACGGTCGATCGCCAGGCACAGCATCGCCTTGGCACCGATCTGGCCCATCGTCATGCTCGCCTTGATCGTCTCGCGCTCGCGGGCGAGGCCGAGCGTCGCGGCGAGCATCCGCGCGAACATGCGCTCGGCGGCGCCATGCTCGACCTTGGCGAGCGGAAGATCGGGCGCGATATCGATGGCGACCTTCGATTTGCGCTGCTTGGCGACACGCGCATAGGCCGCCTGTAAATGCTCGAGCAGCGCGACGGTGTCGGCCGCGCTTTCGTCGAGCACCAGCCGGTTGGTCTCGATCCGCGCGGCGGTGTCGAGATCGTCTACCGCCGACAGCAGCTTGCCGGCCTGCTCCATGATCTCGCGGGCGCGCGCGCGATAATCCGTGCCCGCCGGGCCCATATATTGCCCGTCGATCATTTCCGCGAAGCCGACGATCGCGTTCAGCGGCGTCCTCAGCTCATGGAGCAGCTGGCGAAGCGAATCCGGCGGCAGATTGGTGCCGAACAGCCCCGTCGACACCTCGCTGCGGGCAACTTCGTCGAGCCGTGGCCGTCGCGCGCTGCCGCGATAGCCGAGGAAAGACCCCTGACGCGCATCGAAGAACGGGACGCCCGAGATCCGCCAGTCGCCCGACGCGGGTCCCGTGCCCGCGACGGCGAAGCGTGCGTCCCGGAACGGCGACCTTTTTTCGAATGCGCCGGCGGCTTGTCCGTCGACTCCGTATTGGCCGACGATGGTGGCGATGGTCTGGCCGATCAGCGGACCGCGCGGCGCGTCTTCAACCCACATGATCACGCCGTCAGACCCGGTTTCCCAGCGGAAATCCTCGACCGGGGCCAGCGCGCTCATCTCCTCGACGAGCTCGGGCGGCAGGCACTTCTGCTGCTCGCGATAGGCCTCGATGCGCGCGACCAACTCGCGGATCTGGGCCTCGCCGTCGTTGATCGCAGCGTCGGCGTGATGGGCGTCGTCGTCCATGTCCTGGATGCGCGGTGTCGCGGACAGGACAAAATCGCTGGGGCCGAAGGCGGCGAGCGCCTGCGACACCTCCGAATCGAGGTCACGGCGGTGGCGCAGCAGCGCCCGCGCCGTCATGCTCATCGTCGGCAGCAGATCCAGCCACTGATCGGCGGAAAGGCGGGCCGTGCCCATCAGCGGGGTGGCGATCGACGGATGATCCTCGCCGAAAAAGCGCAGCAACAGCGGCGACACGCGCCGTCCGGCAAGCGAATGCGCGACTTCCTTGCGCTGCATGGGCGGCAGGTCGTCGCGATGATCGCGCAGATAGGCGAGCGCCTCGTCGACCCTGTCGCCATGCGCCTCGACCCGCGATTGGGCGAGAAGATCGATCAGCTGGCGCCACTTGGCGGACCGCGCAGCTTCGCTCGTCGCCGGCTGGGCCAATACCGTGGCGAGCATATCGTCGAACCGCACCGTGCCCCAAGCCCCTCGCACCCGGCAGCTGCCGATCCAGCGCACCGATGGCAATCGTTATCGCGGCACGACGCCTTGCGAAAGCGCGAACTGAAGCGCGTCGCAATATGGGACGCGCTCCGCCTAAAATCCGCCTCGGCTGGTCGCAAAATGGGACGGCGGGGCCGTGTGAGAAGCCCTTCTCTTCGAGGAGCAGCGCCGACGACCGCGTCTTCCGCACAAACCAGAAGGCGCAATACTGGTCGGGTGGGGGTGCCGGAGCGAAGGATTTTCCGCGAGGTTCAAGCCTTCTCAGCCCAACCCTCTTCCCCTCCCGAGGAAGGGCGTCAGGCGCGCTGCGCCAGCCACACCAGCATGAAGCCGGCCAGATCGGCGCGAGGCCCGGCGACCGAACGCAAGGCCGCCTCCGCCTCCGCCTTCTGACCCGAGAGCGTCAGTGCCATGCCCAGCCTCGTGTTGACCAGATTCGCGTCCACCCCGCCCTTCTGCAGCGCGGCGCGATAGAGCGTCGCCGCCTTGGCATAGTCGCCCGAGCCGAAATTGGAATCGGCCGCCTTGAGCGCCGACGCGCCGGTGGTGGCCGCCAGCGCTGCCTTATCCGCCGTGGCAAGGCCGGCCTTGCCGCCCGCGCCCTTCTTGGCAGCCGGCCTTTTCGATCCTTTGCCGGCCTTGCCCGGATCGACCATCTTGGCGGCGATGCCTTCGTCGAGCACGGCCTTGCTCTCGCCGGCATAGCCGCCCTGGGTGAGTGCGTCGGCGAGCAGATAATAGTCGCGTTCGCCGGCCAGCGCATGGGTGAAGCGCATCAGCCGCAGCGCATCGAGGTCGGCTGCCTTGTCCAAGCCGCCGACGTCTCGGTAATCGCCGATCGCGTCGCGCCAGTTCTGGGGGCTGGGATAGGCGGCGATCCAGTCGCGCGCGAACTTGGCGGTCTGCGGCGCAAGCTTGGCGTCGAACGCATTCCTGACGGCGAACTTGTACCAGGCTTCGGGAACCGGTTGACCGCCGGCCTTCTGCATCGCGATCGCCCGATCGAGCAGCGCCAATGCGTCGGCCGGCCGCTTCTGATTGGACCTCAGCTGCGCCAGCGCGATCAAGGTCTCGACGTCGTCCGGCCGCAATTCGGCAAGCTTGGTCAGCGCCGTACCCGCCTTCTTATTGTCGTTGGCCGATGCGGCCAGCGCAGCCTGGTTGCGATAAAGCGCCGGCAATTCGTCCGCCGTTGCCGCACCGCTCGCGATGATCGCGTCGATGCCCTGGAGCTGAAGCTGGCGGTCGTTGACGTCGAGGCCCAGCTTGAACAGCAAAGATCCGGCCAGATAGCGCGTGTCGCCGCTCAGCGCGACTCCTTGCGCGGCCGAATAGGCTGCTCTGGCGCCCGAGACGTCGCGCGCGGCGGTCGCGGTCTGCAGCGCCGCCAGCGCTTCGCGCTCCGCCTTGCCGATTCGAAAATCGCGTGCCGGCGCAGGCGCTTGCGCCGGCAAGGGGTACGATACCGCGCCCAGCGCGAGCGCGGCGACCAGCGCGAGCTGCGGAATATGTCTCATGAACGCGGCTCCTGCGAAGATCGATTTGTCTGGATTCCATCCCGGTTTGATCAAATCCGGACGGGCCGACCGGCTTGCCTCAACTGCGCTGCGAAAGCCAGACCAGCATGAAGGCGGCAAGCTCGCTGCGCGGGCCGGTGACCGCCTTGAACGCGGCCTCCGCCTCGGCCTTCTGCCCGCCCTGTGCCAGGGCCAGCCCGAGCCGCGTATTGACGAGATTGGCGTCGACCTGCCCTTTCTGCAGCGCTGCGCGGTAGAGCGTCGCCGCCTTGGCATAATCGCCATAGCCGTAGAAGGCATCGCCGACGCGGAGCGCGGGCCTGCCGCTCGCCGCGGCCAGCGCCGACTTCTCGCCGGCCGGCAGCGACGCCTTGTCGGCTTGGATCCGGCCGGGCACCGACGCGCGCATCTTGGCGAATGACGCCCTGCCGATGTCGACGCCGCTGGCGGTCGCCTCATCGAGCACGGCCTTGACCTCGCCCGGATAACCGCCCTGATCGACGGCGTCGGCATAATCGAAGAAATCGGCCTCCCCCTTGAGCGCATGCAGGGCGCGCATCAGCCGGAACGTATCGGTCTCGGTCGGCTTGTCGGGATTGGCAAGCTGGCGGTAGATGCTGAGCGCGTCGCGCCAGTTGGTCGCGCTCGGATAGGCGGCGAGCCACTGACGGCTGAGCTCGAAGGTCTGGGGCACGAGCTTGGCGTCATAGGCGCCCTTGACCGCCGTCGCGTACCAGGCCTCGGGCACGGCCTGGCCGGCCGCCTTCTGCATGGCGATGGCGCGCTGGAGCGTGGCGACGGATTGGGCGGACTTCTTCTGCTTCATCTGCAGCTGCGCCAGGGTGATCAAGGTATTGGCATCATTGGGCGCGATCTGCGTGAGCCTCGCGAGCGCGGCTTCGGCCTTGGGATAATTGTTGTCTTCCACGGCAAGGCCGGCCTGGGCCTGGAGAAGCTGGGGCAGGCTTTCCGCCGAGGCGCTGCCGCTTTCGACCATCAGGTCGATGCCTTCCGACTGCTGCTTGCGGTCCTTGGTGAGCTGGCCGAGCTGCAGCTCGAGCGATCCCACCGCGAGCTTGGCGTCCGGACCCGCGGCTGCGGCCCTCGCGGCGGGAAGCGCGGCGGCGGCGGCGGCGGCATCTTTCGCCTGGACCGCGGTTTGCAGAGGAATGATCGCGGCGCGCTCCTCCTTGCTGAGCTTGAATTCCTTCTTGGGTGCCTCCTTATAGGCTGATGCCGGGACGGTTCCGATGAAGGCCACCCCGGCCAATGCCATGGCTGCGCCCAAAACGCGCTTCGAAAATCCGTTCATATATGCTCCTCTCGGCGTGCCTGTCGGCAGCGTCACCTGCTGTTAACGAAAAATATCGCGGCTCTGTAAGGTCAATCGGACGCAGTGGCTAGATTGGATGCGCTGAACGCTGCTTGAACCCGGTCATCCGTCGGTCCGGGCGGATTATCGCTTCATTCTAACGACTTGCTCGACGCAGCGGCGAGCGCCATCGAATCGTCGACGGCTGACAATATCCTCGCGCGCGCGTGCGCGCGGGCTGGCGCTTTGGCGGCGCATGGGCTAGGCTCGCCGCTCCACCGCCGCGAAGCCGCCTAAACAAAGCGCGGCGTGCGGGCACTCAATTTCAGGAACAATCATTGGCCAGCCTTCCGCCGACCATCGAACCAAGCGATATATCCCCAGTCTCCATCGTCGACGAGATGAAGACGTCCTATCTCGATTATGCGATGTCGGTGATCGTGTCGCGGGCGCTGCCCGACGTGCGCGATGGATTGAAGCCGGTGCATCGCCGCATTCTCTTCGGCGCCCAGGAATCGGGCTTCATCGCCGGCCGCCCCTACCGCAAGTCGGCGCGGCTCGTCGGCGACGTGATGGGTAAATATCACCCGCACGGCGATTCATCGATCTACGATGCCCTGGCGCGGATGACTCAGGATTGGTCGATGCGCGTGCCGCTGCTCGACGGCCAGGGCAATTTCGGATCGATGGATCCCGATCCGCCAGCGGCGATGCGCTACACCGAGGTGCGGCTCGCGCGCGTGGCCAGCGCGCTGCTCGACGATATCGACAAGGACACGGTCAATTTCCAGCCCAATTACGACGCCTCCGAGCGCGAGCCCCAGGTTCTTCCGGCGCGCTTTCCCAACATCCTGGTCAACGGCGCGGGCGGCATCGCCGTCGGCATGGCGACCAACATCCCGCCCCACAATTTGGGCGAGGTGATTGCCGCCTGCAATGCCTATATCGACAATCCGGCGATCACCGTCGACGAACTCATCGAGATCGTCCCCGCTCCCGATTTCCCGACCGCGCCCCTGATCCTGGGCCAGGCGGGCGCGCGCAGCGCCTATCACACCGGCCGCGGATCGATCCTCATGCGTTCGCGCCACGTCATCGAAGAGGGACGGGGCGAGCGCACTTCGATCGTGCTTACCTCGATCCCCTTCCAGGTCGGAAAATCGGCGCTGGTCGAGAAGATTGCCGAGGCTGCCAAGGACAAGAGGATCGAAGGAATCTCGGACATCCGCGACGAATCCAATCGCGAAGGCATGCGCGTGGTGATCGAGCTGAAGCGCGACGCGACCCCCGAAGTCGTGCTGAACCAGCTGTGGCGCCATACCCCCGCGCAGTCGAGCTTCCCGGCCAATATGCTGGCGATCCGGGGCGGCCGGCCCGAAACGCTCAACCTGCGCGATATCATCGAGGCATTCGTCCGCTTCCGCGAGGAAGTGATCACGCGCCGCTCGAAGTTCGAGCTCGCCAAGGCGCGCGACCGCGCGCATATCTTGCTCGGCCTGGTGATCGCGGTCACCAACCTCGACGAAGTCGTGCGTATGATCCGCGCCTCGGCATCGCCCGCCGAAGCACGCACCGCTTTGCTGGAGCGGGCCTGGCCGGTCGCGGAGATCGCCGCCTATATCGCGCTGGTCGAGGCGGTCGAGCATGAGGTGGAGGGCGACAGCTATCGGCTTTCCGACACGCAGGTGCGCGCGATCCTCGAGCTCAGGCTTCATCGCCTGACGGCTTTGGGCCGCGACGAGATCGGCAACGAGCTCCAGGCGCTCGCCGCCTCGATCGGCGAATTGCTCGAGATCCTCGGCAACCGGGCGCGGCTCTACGAAGTGATGCGCGCCGAGTTCGACGAGATCGTCGCCGCTTATGCGACCCCGCGCCTCAGCGAGATCAGCGCCGCCGCCGACGGGATCGAGGATGAGGATTTGATCGAGCGGACCGACATGGTCGTGACCGTCACCCATGCCGGCTATATCAAGCGCACCCCGCTCGAATCCTTCCGCACCCAGAACCGCGGCGGCAAGGGCCGCGCCGGCATGGCGACCAAGGACGAGGATGCGGTCATCAAATTGTTCGTTACCTCGACGCACACGCCGGTCCTGTTCTTCTCGACCCACGGCAAGGTCTATCGCCTCAAGGTATGGCGCCTGCCCGAGGGCGCACCCCAGGCGCGCGGCCGTCCGATGGTCAATCTGCTGCCGCTGGCGGAAGGCGAGACGATCTCGACGGTCCTGCCGCTGCCCGAGGACGAGGCGGAATGGGGCAAGCTCCACGTCGTCTTCGCCACGGCGCACGGCGGCGTACGGCGCAACAGCATGGACGCCTTCGCCAACATCCCCTCCAACGGCAAGTTTGCGATGCGCTTCGAGGAAGACGCTACCGACCGGCTGATCGGCGTCGCGCTGCTGACCGAAGACGACGACGTGCTGCTCGCCACCCGCAACGGCAAGGCGATCCGCTTCTCGGCGACCGACGTCCGCGAATTCCAGAGCCGCACGTCGACCGGCGTGCGCGGCATCAGCCTCAAAAGCGGCGACGAGGTGATATCGCTGTCGATCCTGCGCGGCTTCCCTGCCACCACCGAGGAGCGCGACGCCTATCTGCGCACCGCGCCGTGGAAGGAACGCGAGGAGGAGCCGCTGTTGACGGCCGAGCGCATGGCCGAATTCGCCGAAGCTGAGGAATTCATTCTCACCGTCACCGCCAACGGCTATGGCAAGCGCACTTCCGCTTATGAATATCGCCGCACCAACCGCGGCGGCCAGGGCATCACCAACATCGAAACCTCGGCGCGCAACGGGCCGGTCGTGGCGAGCTTCCCGGCGCACAATGGCGAGCAGCTGATGCTCGTGACCGACCAGGCCAAGCTGATCCGCACCACCGTCGGCGACATCCGGATCGCCGGGCGCAACACCCAGGGCGTCACGATCTTCCGGGTCGCCGACGAAGAACATGTCGTTTCCGCCGCACGCATCGAGGAAGGCGAGGAAGACGCCGAAGCTGTGGTCGACGCGGAAGAGCGGACGCTGGCCCCGCCGGACGCGGTGATCGGTGGTGAGGATGCGGCGGATTAGAAACCTCCCTTTTCGCTTGCGGGAGGGAGGTTTTTACTCAGGTCGATGACAGACGGCCTCGATATTGTTCCCGTCGGGATCCAGCACGAAGGCGCCGTAATAGCTGGGGTGATAATGTTCCCTGACTCCCGGCGCGCCATTGTCGCGGCCGCCCGCGGCGATCGCGGCCTGATGGAAGGCGTCGACATCGGAGCGGGTACCGGCGGCGAAGGCGATGTGGATGGGGCTGCTGCCCGAACCGAACCAGAAATAGGGCTTGCCCTCCTCGCCGAAGCCATAGCCTTCGTGGCCCGCCTGCATCATCTCAGGCGTCGGCAGCAGCTGCACCGCAATGCCGAGAGGCTTCAGCGCGAGCGCATAGAAGGCCTTGGACCGCTTCACGTCCGAGACGGTGATACCGATATGATCGAGCATGGGCTTTCTCCTTTCGATGGCCGGCACTATCGCAGCGCAGGATGACAGACAAAATCCACATCATCGGCGGCGGCCTGGCCGGTTCGGAGGCCGCCTGGCAGCTGGCCGAGGCGGGCGTGAAGGTGCGCCTCTCCGAAATGCGGGGGTTGGAGATGACGCCCGCGCACCATACGGACAGCCTCGCCGAATTGGTCTGCTCCAACAGCTTTCGATCCGACGATGCAGGCCACAATGCGGTCGGGCTGCTGCACGCCGAAATGCGCGCGCTCGGCTCGCTGATCATGGCCTGCGCCGACAAATATCGGGTGCCGGCGGGATCGGCGCTGGCGGTCGACCGCGAGGGTTTCGCCGCGGCGGTGACGCGAGCGATTGCCGGCCATCCCAACATCGCGCTGGTCCGCGAGCGGATCGACGCGCTTCCCTCCTCCGGACCGACCATCGTCGCGACCGGGCCGCTGACTGCCGCCGCTCTCGCCGAGGCGATCGGCGCCCTGACCGGAAGAGACCAGCTCGCTTTCTTCGATGCGATCGCGCCGATCGTCCATCGCGACAGCATCGACATGGACGTCGCCTGGATGGCCGCCCGCTGGGACAAGGGCGGCAAGGACTATATCAATTGCCCGCTCGACGAGGACCAGTATCTCGCTTTCCGGCAGGGCCTGCTCGACGGCGAGAAAGGCGAATTTCGCGAATGGGAGGCCCGAAGCTTCGAGGTCCGTCCGGGGGGCGAACCGGCGGCACCGGACACGCCCTACTTCCAGGGCTGCCTGCCGATCGAGGTGATGGCCGAGCGGGGTGTCGATACGCTGCGCTACGGCCCGATGAAGCCGGTCGGCCTCGACGATCCGCGAACCGGCCGCTGGCCTTATGCGGTGGTGCAACTGCGCCAGGACAATGCGCTCGGCACCTTGTGGAACATCGTCGGCTTCCAAACCAAGCTCAAGCACCAGGAGCAGGTGCGGCTGTTCCGGACCATCCCGGGGCTCGAAAAAGCCGAGTTCGCGCGGCTCGGCGGGCTGCACCGCAACACGTTCATCAACGCGCCGCAGTTGCTCGACGGCACGCTGCGCCTTGCCCGCGCCCCGCATATCCGTTTCGCGGGGCAGATCACCGGCTGCGAAGGCTATGTGGAATCGGCGGCCATCGGGCTGCTCGCCGGCCGCTTCGCCGCGGCCGAGATCAAGGCTGAAGCGATCGAGCCTCCCCCGGCTACTACCGCGTTCGGCGCACTGCTGGGCCATGTGACCGGCGGCGCGGACGCCGATCTCTATCAGCCGATGAACGTCAATTTCGGCCTGTTTCCGCCGATCGAAGGCCGCACCCGCAAGGCTGACCGCAAGGCGCTCTACACCGCGCGTGCGCGCGCGGCGCTGGCGGCGTGGCAGGCGACGATGGAGGGGACTGCCCTTCCTCGGGCCATTGCCAAGATCGCCTGACAGTTAAGCCGGCCGAAGCGCACCAACGCGCTGAATCGCGAGAAAAGCGAAGGGACTTCGACGGACCTCGGCCGAGCGGAACGGACGGCCGGGTCCTGCCGCTCCTGCAAACGGGATTGCTATGAGGCTCCTCCGTTCGCCCTGAGCTTGTCGAAGGGCCTTACTTGTTGTTGTTTGGGCACATGAGTTTTTGGACCTATATGCTCCATTGCGGCGACCGCAGCTTCTATGTCGGTCACACCGACAACATCGAAGCGAGAATGGCGGCGCATGTTTCCGGCTCGATTCCGGGCTACACACGCTCGCGACTTCCTGTTGCCCTTGTCTGGTCAGAACAGTTTTCTACTCGATTGGAAGCGCTCGCCATGGAAAGGCGGATCAAGGGATGGAGTCGGGCGAAGAAGCTGGCACTGATTAGAGGTGACTGAAACTTGATTGGCGAACTCGCAAAAGGCAAGAAATAGAGGGCTTCGACAGGCTCAGCCCGAACGGATATTGGGCCGCCGTCCTGCCCTTCCCTAGCAATCGCATTTCTTCGGCTTGGTGTCGCGCTTGGTGGTCGCGAATTCGGCGGCGTTGAGAATGCCGTCATGGTTGGCGTCCGCTTTGTCGAAGCGCTCCGCCGTGGTTACCGTCCATTCCTCGAACGACAGGTGACCGTCATGGTCGACGTCGAGCCGTTGGAAAGCCTTCCGCCGGGTCTCGAGCATTTCGGCGCGGGTGATGGTGCCGTTCTCGTCGCCGTCGTAGCGCGCGAAGCGGCGCTGCTCGCGGATCGCCTCGGGCGCCGACGGCGGCTCGCCCGGCGCTTCGGCGCTGCCGGCGGCAAATGCAGCGCCCGTCTTCGGCGCCGGCACCAGCGGTTCACGCTCTGCGCGGCTCGTCCAGATCAGGAAGCCGGCAGCGACGAGCAGCAGCGCCGACGCGACGCCGGCCAGATAGCGCGCCATGGTGCCCCACCTCCCCATGGCGCCAAGCTAGCCGATGCGCGCGATCTGTCCAACGCCGATCATCGCCCGGTCAGCCGATGCGCGAGCATCGCCAGCATCCGCGGCGGCGAGCCCTGGCGTTCGATCCGGCCCGGCCCCCGCGCGGCGTCGCGCCGCGCGAGCCTGGCCAGCATGCCGAGCGGCCGCAACGGCGCAGGCCAACGCGCGTCCGGCCCCAGGCGCTGCCGTGCCGCATCGAGCGCCGCCGCTCGATCCTCGGCGTTGCGGCTGCGGCGCGCGAGATCAGCCAGTGCCCAGGCTTCGCCCGCACGCTCGACTTGGGGAGACGGCACGCCGCCCAATGCCCGTGCGGCCAGGCCGAAGAGGCGGCCGCCACGCAGAATCGCGAAGGCGTCCAAATCCTCGCGGACAAGCGGCTCGGGGCTCAACAGATGCTCCCATCCGTCGGCCAGCGTGCCAAGTTCGGCGCCGGTGATACCGACGGGAATGAGGCGGGCTGCGACCCGCTCGAGCATCGGCTCGGCCGGCGGCGGTCCACTGTCGAGCCTGGCGAGCGCGTCGCGCCACCAGGCGATCTTGATCTGGGTCACCATTGGCTGGCTGCCGCCCGCGACGAGCGCCCCCAGCGCTGCGTCTATCGCGAACAGCGCTGCAGCGGAATCGCGGCGAGCGGCACCGACATAAGCCAGCGCGAGCCGGCATTCCGGATCGAGACGGGAATAGTCATTGGGCACCGCAGGCCTTTTCAAGAGATACCGCGGATGTGGTCAACCAAGAATTTACCCTTTCCCTTTAGCCACACTTAGCGCGTGCACAGGCACAAAGCAGAATACGGGCGAGGTGCGTCCGGGGGATGGGGCAATGTTCTTTCGACTTCGCAAGCTGATCCGCGGCAAGGCGAGCGGCGGCACGTGCAGCAGCAGCCCACGCCACACGGGAATCATGCGCCGGCTGGCGCGCAGTAAGCGCGCCGCGACGCTGCCGATGATGGCGGCGGCGATCATTCCGTTGGCCGCTCTCGTCGGCGGCGCGGTCGATATGAGCCGTATCTATCTGACGAAGACGCGTCTCCAACAGGCCTGCGACGCCGGCGCGCTGGCCGGCCGCAAGGTCATGGGGGGCGGCCTATGGACGGCCAACAGCAACGCCGCCAACACAGCGGCGCTCCAATTCTTCGATGCTAATTTCAAAAACGGTGCATACGGCACAACTAGCCGTTCTCGCTCCTTTAGCGAGAATGCGGGCAAGGTGACCGGTACGGCTTCCGCGACTCTGCCGATGACCATCATGAAGGCGTTTCGGCAGCCGACCAGGACGATCAGCGTGACCTGCGATGCGGAAATGCAGCTGCCCAACACAGACGTGATGTTCGTGCTCGATACCACCGGATCCATGGCCTCGACTCTCTCAGGCGATACGATCAGTAAGATCGACGGTCTCAAGAAAGCGGTCAAATGCTTCTATGAGGTCCTGGCCAAAGTCGATACGACCGCCAATTGCGGCAGCACGCCGAGCGGCGGCATCAGCAATCAGATCCAGCTTCGGTTCGGCTTCGTTCCATTCGCCACGAACGTGAACGTGGGACGACTGCTGCCGACGAACTATTTCGCGAACAGCTGGACGTATCAGACCCGCATTGCCAATTATACGTCAACCACGGTTTATACCTTCGACAATCCCGGCACGCCGAGCGTCGGAAGCACGAGCAGCGCTAACACCGTCTATGGGAATTGGGGCGGAGCCGTCACGTATAACAATGTTAGTTCCACATGGTGCGCGACCAACCAACCGAATGATACGACTCCCGTCTCAACCGGCTCGGAAGGTGCCCCTTATAATCAGCAGACGGTGCAGAACGGCAGCACGCAGACGGTCACGTGGCAAACCAAGGAACCGTATCAATATACGGAATATCAACGCACGTTCAAGAAAAACAAATGTACATATGAGAGCCGGCTGGTGAGCTATAATTTCGTCCGGAACTATCAGCGGATCGACAACGGCACTCCGACCACTCAGCAGGTATTCGCCAATTGGGACTATAAGCCTGTATCTCTCGATATCAGTGGGCTGAAGAACGGAACGAGCTGGAACACGAGCGTCGGGCTGCCGATCGGCAACACCGGCACTACAAAGACCGTATCCTGGGACGGGTGCATCGAAGAACGCCACACGACGTACCACGCCAGCTATTCGCCGATTCCGTCAGACACGCAAGATCTCGATATCGATCTGGTGCCTAGTCAGGGCAGCCCGAACTCGCTGTGGGGGCCCGCCCTTCCCGACGCAGTCTATATGCGAAAGATGACGGACAATTGGGACACCAGCAAACTCTATTATAGCTCTCCGGCCCAATATTCAGGCAACTATTATACGGCTAAGCAAACCGGATCCTATGCCTGTCCGACCGAGGCGGTGAAGCTTCAGGCATGGCCGACTGCATCCGATTTCGAGGATTATGTCGACGGATTGTCGCCGGGCGGAAACACCTACCACGACATAGGGCTGCTTTGGGGAGCACGGCTGATGTCGGCTACCGGCATTTTTGCCAGCGAGAATGCCTTTACGCCGAACGGTGGAGAGATCCAGCGTCACCTGATCTTCATGACGGACGGCGAGACCTGCACCGGCGTCACCAACTACAACGCCTATGGCGTCGCTTATTTCGACCGGAGGACGACCGATTCCAGCCAGGTCCCCACGGACGGTTGCAGCACCGACGCGGACGGCGGCGGTACGCTCACCGCGGCGGTGATCGCCCGCTATCAGGCGCTGTGCACGGCCGTGAAGAACAAGAACATCACCTTGTGGGTCGTCTATTTCGGATCGCCGTCCGCGGCGGATGCGACGCGGATGACCACCTGCGCTACCGACGGCAAGTTCTATTCGGCCTCCAACAGCACGGCCCTGATCGCCGCCTTCAACTCCATCGCGACACAGATCTCCATGCTAAGGCTGACGTCATGAGGAAGGCGATGTCGAACAAGCGTCAGCAGTTCGCGTGCCTGTGCGGCAGCACCGACGGGGCGGTTCTGACCGAACTCGGACTGCTGCTGCCGGTCATGGCGGTGCTGATCCTCGGTGCGCTGGACGCAGGACATACGCTCTATATGCAGGCGACGATCCAAGGCGCCGTGCAAAAGGCGGCGCGTGACTCGGGGCTGGAGTCCGGCCTGGATTCGACCAACCAGGCGGCAATCGATTCGAAGGTGCGCAGTCAGATCCTGATCCTGAACAAAAATGCGACGGTGACCTTCACGCGTAATGCCTACAAGAGTTTCTCATCGGCGAAGGCGAATCTGGAAAGCTTCACCGATACGAATGGCAACGGACTTTGCGACAACAACGAGCCGTTCAACGACGAGAACAATGACGGCATCCGGAACGACGGGTCGATCGTCGGCGGCGGGTCTGCCAAGGACAGCGTGCTCTATACCGTGACCGCCACCTATCCGCGCATGTTTCCATTGAACAAGCTGATTGGTCTGCCTTCGACGATGACCATCAAGGCTAGCACGATCATGAACAATCAGCCTTTCGGCGATCAGGCCGCGGGCGGCGTGGGACATTGTCCATGAGCAGCGGTTCAAACAGCTTACGTCTGCTTGGCAGGCTGCCGTGGTTTCGCAGGGACATTCGCGCCATCGCATTTGTCGAGTTCGCGCTCTCGCTTCCCTTGTTCACGATGGTCATGATGGGTGGAATAGAGATCGCCAATTTCGTCACGACGAAGATGCGGGTCAGCCAGCTCGCGCTCCACGTCGCGGACCATATCGCGCGTATCGGTACCGGCAGCCAGCTGGCCGCAAAGACGATCAGCGAAAAACAGATCAATGACGTGCTGACGGGGGCGGGTCTGCAGGCGGACCGACTCAACCTCTACACGCGTGGACGCGTTATCATCTCCAGCCTCGAACCCGACACGGTCAATACGACCAGCGGAAATAAAAGGTACAAGATCGCCTGGCAGCGTTGCCAGGGCGTCCAGAACCATGCATCGAGTTATGGTGCGGCGGGCGCAATCAACTTGACGGGAATGGGCCCAACCGGCCAGCAAGTAACTGCACCCGACAACGGCGCGACGATTTTCGTCGAAGTCAGTTATCAATATCGGCCCATCATCAACACCCGCTACATCCGCTCGGTCCAGATGACGGAAATCGCGGCGATGCCCGTCCGAGACCGGCGCGACACGACGCAAATATACAACACCGAAAATGTGACCCAGCATCTTTGCAGCAGCTTCACGGCTACGTGAAGCAATATTGCGCGCGGTATTATCGAACGTTTATCATATTCCGATATTGCCGGATTACCGGTAGCAGACCTTCCTCGCTGCCTCGACAACGTCGGCGACCTTGACGATCGCAGCCTTCTCCAGATTGGCGGCATAAGGCAGCGGCACGTCGGCGTTGGTTACCCGGAGCACCGGGGCGTCGAGATCGTCGAAGCCTTCTTCCATCGCGATCGCGACGATTTCCGATGCGATCGAGCAGACCGGCCAGCCTTCCTCGACGCACACCAGCCGGTTGGTCTTCCTGAGACTTGTAAGCACCGTCTCCTTGTCGAGCGGGCGAAGCGTGCGAAGATCGACGACCTCCGCCTCGATCCCCTCCCCGGCCAGCTCCGCCGCGGCATCGAGCGCGATGCCGACGCCGATCGAATAGCTGACCAAGGTCACATGCCGGCCGGCGCGCACCACTGCCGCCTTGCCGATCGGCAGCACGTAATCGTCGATCCTGGGCACGTCGAAGCTCTGGCCGTAGAGCAGCTCGTTTTCGAGGAACACGACCGGATCGTCGGAGCGGATCGCGGCCTTGAGCAAGCCCTTGCCGTCGGCCGCCGAATAAGGCGCGATCACCACCAGCCCCGGGACGCTGGCATACCAAGGCGCATAATTCTGGCTGTGCTGGGCGGCGACCCGCGCCGCCGCGCCGTTGGGGCCGCGGAACACGATCGGGCAGCGCATCTGGCCGCCCGACATATAATGGGTCTTGGCCGCCGAATTGACGATATGGTCGAGCGCCTGCATCGCGAAGTTGAAGGTCATGAACTCGACGATCGGCCTCAGGCCGCCCATCGCCGCGCCGGTGCCCAGGCCGGCAAAGCCATATTCGGTGATCGGCGTGTCGATGACGCGCTTGGCGCCGAACTCCTCGAGCAGCCCCTGGGTCACCTTGTAGGCGCCCTGATATTCGGCGACCTCCTCGCCCAGCACGAGCACGTTGCCGTCGCGGCGCATCTCCTCCGCCATGGCGTCGCGCAACGCCTCGCGCACCGTCATGCGCGCCAGCTCGGTGCCTTCGGCGACCTCGGGCTCGACCTTGGGGCTCGCGGGCGCCTTTTCCGGCGCGATGGGTTTCGCCGCCGCGACCGGCTGCTTTTCGCCGGCCTCCTCGGCCGGCGTCTCGTCCGCAGCAGGTTTGGCGGTCTTGGCGGGCTGGGGAGCGGCCGCATCGCGCTTAGCTTCCCCCTCGGTCGCGAGGATGGCGATGGTCGTGCCGACCTTCACCTGGTCGGTGCCGTCGCCCACCAGAATCTTCTCGATCCTGCCCTCGTCGACCGCCTCGAATTCCATCGTCGCCTTGTCGGTCTCGATCTCGGCGAGAATGTCGCCCGAAGCGACCTGGTCGCCTTCCTTCACCAGCCAGCGCGACAGCGTGCCTTCCTCCATCGTCGGCGACAGCGCGGGCATCTTGAGCTCGATCGACATCAATATGCGCCCACCAGCACGTCGGTGAAGAGCTCCGAAGCCTCGGGCTCGGGCGCCTCCTCGGCATAATCGGCCGCCTCGACGACGATCTGCCTTATCTCATTGTCGATCTTCTTCAGCTCCTCCTCCTTGACGCCGACCGCCTCGAGCTCGCGCTTCACCGCCTCGATCGGGTCCGATTTCTCGCGGACCGCCTGCACCTCCTCGCGCGTGCGATATTTGGCGGGATCCGACATCGAATGGCCGCGGTAGCGATAGGTCTTCAGTTCGAGCAGGATCGGCCCCTTGCCGGCGCGCACCCATTCCAGTGCCATGTCGGCCGCGCCGCGGACCGCAAGCACGTCCATGCCGTCGACCTGAACGCCGGGAATACGGAAGCTTTCGCCGCGCCGGAACAATTGCTTTTCGGCGCTCGAACGATCGATGCTGGTGCCCATCGCATAACGGTTGTTCTCGACCGCGTAGATGATCGGCAGGCACCAGAGCTCGGCCATGTTGAAGCTCTCGTATACCTGGCCCTGGTTGGCCGCGCCGTCGCCGAAATAGGTGAGGCAGATGCCGCCGTCGCCGGCATATTTGTGCTTGAAGGCGAGGCCGGTGCCGATCGGCACCTGCGCGGCGACGATGCCGTGGCCGCCGTAGAAGCCATGCTCGACCGAGAACATGTGCATCGAGCCGCCCTTGCCCTTCGATATGCCGGCCTGCCGGCCGGTCAGCTCGGCCATGATGATCTTGGGGTCGATGCCGTAGGCGAGCATGTGGCCGTGGTCGCGATAGCCGGTGATGACGCTATCCTTGCCGACCGTCATCGCCGATTGGAGCCCGACCGCGACGGCTTCCTGGCCGATGTATAGATGGCAGAAGCCGCCGATCAGACCGAGGCCGTAGAGCTGGCCGGCGCGTTCCTCGAACCGGCGGATGAGCAGCATCTGACGGTAGAAGCCGAGCAGCTCGTCCTTGCCGGCCTTGTAGCGCGCCGGTTCGGGCGGCCGTTCGCGCTTGGGCTCGGGCGGAGCGGCATCGGCGGACGCGCCATTGCCGCCATTGCCGCGCTTCGACGACGATGCCTTGGCCAAATCGAGGCCCTTTCCTTGAGGCTGAAGTGTTGGAGCGGCTCTATGGCCGCAAATGCGGGGAGGCGCAACGGGGGTGGAGGTCGGAAGTCAGATATCCGATATCCGATCTTCGATCGCTATTTTACCGGTATGATCACTTCGTCCGGCCTGACGAGACCCAGTTCGCTGCGGACCATCTCGTCGGCGAGATCGGGATCGGCGCGGCGCGGATCGAGCAGCACCGCACGATGCGCGAGACGCGCCTTTTCCTGCTGCAGCTGGGCCAGTTCGACCAGGCGTTCAGCCTTGAGCCGGCGATAGTCGCCCAGCGACAGGATGCCGTTCGATCCGGCGATCGCATAACCGAGGAAGTTGGCGATGATCAGCACGGCGAGCGCCGGCAGCGCCGCCCTTCGTACAACCAGCCACGTGTTGCCCGTGTGACCCATTGGTTGACAGAATCAGTAAAAGGCCACGGAATCAAGCTCTTTTCGCCGAGAAGTGAAAAAAAGCTGCAGCGCCGAGCGTCGAGCCGCCGCTTCAGACCGCCGGGGGCAAGTCCGAAAGTTCCCGCATAACCTCTTACCGCACGTCACAAACCTCGAGCGCGGAGGATCGACCTCCCCGCGTAGCGTGCTGCGGTGCCGAGCTCCTCCTCGATCCGAATCAGCTGATTATATTTGGCGAGGCGGTCCGATCGCGCCAGGCTGCCGGTCTTGATCTGCCCGCAATTGGTGGCGACCGCGAGGTCGGCGATGGTGGTGTCCTCGGTCTCGCCCGACCGGTGCGACATGACCGCGGTATAGGCGGCGCGGTGCGCGATCCCGACCGCGTCCAGCGTTTCGCTCAACGTGCCGATCTGGTTGACCTTGACCAGCAGCGAATTGGCGACATCCTGGGCGATGCCCTTGCGAAGCCGGACCGGATTGGTGACGAACAGATCGTCGCCGACCAGCTGGACCTTGTCGCCGAGCCGGTCGGTCAGCTGTTTCCAGCCGTCCCAATCATCCTCGGCCATGCCGTCCTCGATCGACACGAGCGGGTAGCGGGCAACGAGATCGGCCAGAAATTCGACCATTTCGGAAGGCGCATAGGTCTTGCCCTCCCCTTCCATCCTATAGGCGCCGTCCTTGAAGAATTCGGTGGCGGCGCAGTCCAGCGCGAGCACGACGTCCTCGCCGGGCACGTAGCCGGCCTGCTCGACCGCGCTCATGATGAAGTCGAGCGCGGCGCCGGTGGAGGCAAGCGCCGGCGCGAAGCCGCCTTCGTCGCCGACTCCGGTAGCCAGGCCGGCTTCGGAGAGCTTCTTCTTGAGCGTGTGGAAAATTTCCGAGCCGCAGCGCACCGCTTCGGCCAGGCTTTGCGCCCCCACCGGCACAACCATGAATTCCTGGAAGTCGATCGGATTGTCGGCATGCTCGCCGCCGTTGATGATGTTCATCATCGGCACCGGCAGCAGGTGCGCGGCGGTGCCGCCCACATAACGATAGAGCGGCAGTCCGCGCGCCGCCGCCGCCGCCTTGGCGGCGGCAAGGCTGACGCCGAGGATCGCATTGGCGCCCAGCCGCGACTTGTTGTCGGTGCCGTCGAGCGCGATCAGCAATTCGTCGATTTCCTGCTGGTCCTCGGCCTCGCGCCCGACCACCGCCTCCGCGATCTCGCCGCGCACCGCCTCGACTGCCTGAACCACGCCCTTGCCCTGATAGCGGCTCTTGTCGCCGTCGCGCTTCTCGACCGCTTCATGCGCGCCCGTCGAAGCGCCCGAGGGCACCGCGGCGCGTCCCATGCTGCCATCCTCGAGGAAGACCTCGACCTCGACGGTGGGGTTTCCACGGCTGTCCAGGATCTGCCGGGCGTGAACGTCTGTGATTGCGGTCATTGCTTGGCCTTCGATGCGGGAAACGGCTGCCGCGGCTCTATCGGCGGCCCACCGCATACGCAACGGGCTTGGGCGAACATCCAAGGGGCGGAACGGAAGGCGCAAACCATGTGTTTTTGAATCTGGATGGGCTACACTGTCGCCGGCCCGAATTATCGGAGGAAAAGCAATGCCGCAGCGCGAATCAGAGCTTCCCGAAGGCACCGACCGCATCGTCAACGGCGCGATGGAGACCGGCGCCGGCGGGGGATCGGGCCGGAGCATCATCGGAGGCGCGGCCACCGGCGACGACACAGGAGGAACGACGATGGAGGAAGCCGGCGAGACAAGTCCGTTTCGCAAAGGGGTGGAAGGCCTGAAGCAGCAAGCGACCGAGCGCGCCCGCCAATATGCCGATGACGGCAAAGCACGCGCGAGCGACGCGCTGGACGAGCTGTCGCGCATCGTCGAGGAAGCGGCGGCGCAGGTCGACGACCGCCTCGGCGAGCAATATGGCGGCTATGCGCGCCAGGCCGCCCAGGCGGTGTCGGGCTTTGCCACCAATTTGCGCGAGCGCGAGGTCGAGGATCTGTACGAAGATGCGCGCGACTATGTCCGCAAGAGTCCTGCGGTCGCGATCGGCATCGCCGCGGCGGTCGGCTTCGCGCTGATCCGCGTCGTCAAGGCGGGCCTTCCCGACCAAGACGCCGAGGCGACCCCGGCCGCAGGCCGATCGCGCGGCAAGACGGGCAAGGCCAAGAAGCGCTCGGGCGCGGACGCCTGATCTTGGCGGACCAGCCGGAGGACCAGTCCGACGCTTCGATCGCCGAGCTGTTTCGAAGGCTTGTCGACGAGGCCGGCGACGTCGTCCGTGCCGAACTCAATCTGTACCGTGCGATCGTTGTCGATCGCATCCAGCGCGCGAAGACGGGCGCGGCGGCGCTCGCCGCGGGCCTGCTGCTGGCCTTTGCGGCGCTGATCGTGCTGCTCGTCCTGCTCGCGGAAGCGCTTGCGGTCCACATCGGCCCGGTCGCCGCCGGCCTGATCGTCGCGGGCGTCGCCGGAATCGCCGCATTGCTGCTGGTGCGCGCCGGCGCGTCGCGGCTCGCGCTGCTGTGGGGCGACGAAGAGGAACGCGGAGATCGTGAGGGATGAGTGCCGAGCTCGAGCAAGCCAGGATCGAGGCCGAGCGGGCCCGCAAGCGGGTGGTCGCCACGCTCGACGCAATCGAGGAGAAGCTCGCCCCCGGCGCGCTTGCCGACCATGCCTGGTCGGGCGTGATGGAAAAAGGCACCGAAATCGCCGAAGAGGCCGTCGCCGCGGTCAGGAGCCGACCCGCGGCGACCGCCGGCGTGATCGCCGGTTTCGCGCTTTTCCTGGCCCGCGGACGGATCGTCTCGGCTGCCTCCCGGCTCGTCTCGCGCAAGGGGAAAGGCCGCAAGCGGACGGATTGACAGGGCGAGGCCCAAGGCTTTGAAACAACCGGCAATCGAGGAGCATGACATGGCAGAGAGTGACATCGACACGAGCAACGAAGCGAATCGCCCTGCCGACGTGTCCGAAGAGGCGGATACCGCCAGCCCCGTCGATCGTGTCAGGCGCGGCGCCACCGAAGCCTATGAGGCAGCGCGCCAGCGCACGACCGACCTCTATGGCAGCGCACGCCAAGGCGCGGCGCGCGCCGGGCGCCGCACCGCCGAGGAGGTCGATTCCAACCCGGTCGCCGCTTTGGCCGGCGGCTTGGCTTTCGGCGCGATCCTTGCCGCCCTGCTTCCGCGCACGCGCCGCGAGACGGCCGCTTTGGGCGCCCTGGGCGGGCGGATCAACGACAGCGCGCGGCAAGCCGCGTTCGCGGCGCGTGATGCCGGACGCGAGAAGCTCGACGAACTTGGTCTCGGCCGCGACGGCGTGCGGCAGAAGCTCGCCGATATCGCCAGCACCGCCGGCACGGCGATGAAGGCCGCAGGAGGCGGGCGCGGCAAGACGAAATAGAGTCTATTTCCACCCATTGCCTTCCACGCTGCGGCAGCTATGCGAAATGCACGTTAAAGGACGGCGATGAGCAAATTGCATCTGGTGTTCGGCGGACGAGTCAAGGATCCGCAAGGGCTCGATTTCGATCTTGGCACGATCGATATCGTCGGCCTCTATCCCGATCATGCGACGGCGATGGAGGCGTGGCGCGAGAAGGCCCAGCGCACCGTCGACGACGCCGAGATGAAATATGTGCTGGTCCACCTTCACCGGCTGCTCGAGCCCGACCTGAACGAGCCCTAGACTATGGCTCTATTCTGCTCCGAAGCGTCTTCACGCCTTTCGGTAGCGGAACAGGAGCAGCGGCCGCGCCAATGCGACGCCGATCAGGAAGCCGCCGATATGCGCGGCGACGGCCAGCCTGCTGCCCAGCGTCTCGAAGGTGAAGCCGGTGAGCAACTGGAGCACCACCCAGGCCGCGCCAAGCCACAAGGCATGAAGCCAGACCGCGAGCCGCGGGTTGGCGACCTTGACGCGGTTGCGGCCGAACAGGATCGCATAGGCGCCAAGCACCGCCGAGATCGCCCCGCTCGCACCGACCATCGGCGCGCCGTCCTTCAGATGGATGAAAAAATGCGCCGCGGCGGCGACATAGGCGCCGACCACATAGAGGATGACGAGCCCAACCCAGCCCACGATCGGCTCGACCGCGCGCCCGCAGAACAGCAGAATGATCAGGTTGAACGCCAGATGGATCAGCCCGGCATGGATCAGCGTCGCGGTGAGCGGCGTCAGCCATGCCGGCGCCAGACCGGGAACCTCGATCGCACCGCTGATCCGTTCAGGGATGAAACCGCCCCATATGGCGGCGTCATCGGCCATGCCAAGTACGCTGACCGCCATCCAGGCGAGCGCGGTCGCAGCCGCGATGATCAGCGTGGCGGGCGCATCACGAAAGCTTTCGGGAGGGCGCATTTCGGTTTGGGTCCTGAAGCCAGAGTTCCCGTTTCCTACACCACGTCACGCTCGCGAAAGCGAGCGTCCAGCTCCTTCTTAATGTTTAACACGTTGAACAAGCTGGATTCCCGCTTCCGCGGGAATGAAGTGAAAATGAAACGAACTCCAGAATTGCGACGCCAGGGCCCTGCCCTCGCCCCGCGCGCGGCGGCTCAGACGAATTCGAGCTTCTCGATCGAATAATATTTGTCGCCCGACGGCGCGGAGACCTCGACCTCGTCGCCGACC
>DATFHP010000129.1:0-3576 GCA_035248285.1 Allosphingosinicella sp.
GTCGATCCGCCAGGGCGCGCTCAGCGTGACCAACTTCGAGATCATGCCGAAGCCGCCCGAGAAGGAAGACAAGCTGATGACGTGGCCGAACTGGCCGCTGAAGCTGCGCACCTCGTCGAGCCACGAGGAAGGCGCCGAGCGTGATTTCGCCGTGATGACGCAGAAGTTCACCGGCCGGCACGGTCAGGTGCAGACGCTCGAGTGCATACGCTGCGACGACAAGTTCAAGCCGATCCCGGGCACCGAGTTCAACGTGAAGGCCGACCTCGTGCTGCTGGCGATGGGCTTCGTGCATCCGGTGCACGACGGCATGATCAAGACGCTCGGGCTCGACCTCGATGCGCGCGGCAATGTGAAGGCCAACACAGAGACGTATCAGTCGTCGAACCCGAAGATCTTCGCGGCCGGCGACATGCGGCGCGGCCAGTCGCTGGTCGTATGGGCGATCCGCGAGGGCCGTCAGGCCGCGCACGCGGTCGACAAGTTCCTGATGGGCGCGACCGACCTGCCGCGATAGCGCCGGGTCATCCCTCCCCGTCTTCGGCTCTCGTATTCACACTTCGCTTGCCCGGAAGGTTGAAGGCTGATTCCCTGGATCGTCAGCGATTTGGGGGAGCCGATGAGCGAGATGGCGTACGGTCTGGGGCGGTTTGGCGACCGCCGCCTGGAAAAAGGGGGGCCAATTTGCACGCCGCGATGGTGGCGCGGCGATCATCGTGCATTCGGCGACTGGGTGGCAATCGCGCGCTTGAGATGCAGATTACGCGTTTCCTGCGCAATCCTGCTGTGACTGCAGGCGAGATGTCAGCGCATGCAGGTGCAGGCACTGCGGCCCGCGTCGCTGGCCGCACGGTTGTTGCGATCCAGGACACCAGCGAACTGGCGCTGGGTGGTCGGCGGGCGCTTGCCAATGGCTACGGCCCGGTGGGCAAGGGCGGAATGGTCCGCGGTCTTCTGCTGCACGCCGTTCTGGCGGTGGATGCCGCAAGTGGCGCGGTGCTCGGTCTGGTCGATGCCAATGTGTGGAACCGGACGGGCGGCAAGGTCGGCCCGCGCCGAGCGCGCCGGACGGCGGAAAAAGAATCACAGCGCTGGATCGATGCGACGAGACGGGCTTGCGATGTCCTGGCGTCGGCACGCCACATCATCAGCGTGTCGGATCAAGAGAGCGACATCTACGAGCACATTGCGTCTGCGCCGCCCAATGTGGAGGTGATCCTGCGAGCCTGCCAGAACCGGAAAATTGTGCCGAAAGATGAGGATCAGGCGGCGCAGCTGTTCCCGTTCATCGAAAGCCTGCCAGAGCAGGGTCGCTTTACGGCCCACATTCCAGCCGCCCCGGGGCGGGAAGCGCGCACCAGCGAGCTGGCCGTGCGCTTCTCGTTGTTTGAGTTGCGCAGGCCGGATCATGTCTCGCGCGATCTGCCCGAAACCACATCGGTGACGGTTGTGGATGTGCGCGAAACATTAAAACCGCAAAAAGGCGAGCCGATCCACTGGCGCCTTCTCACGACCCATCAGGTGACAAGTCTCGCCGAGGCGCGTCGGATCATCGACTTGTACCGGATGCGATGGACCATTGAGGAATACTTCCACACCCTGAAGACGGCGGGCTTTGACATCGAGAGTGCCGATATCGGCGAGCCGCGGGCAATGATGAATCTGGTCGCAGCCGCGGCCGTCGCAGCCGTCACAGTGATGCAGCTCGTTCGAGCCCGCGACGGCTCCACGAACGAACAGCTGGCGGATGCCTTCGAACCTGCCGATCAACCCATTCTCGAGGCCATATCGGCTCGGCTCGAAGGTAAAACCAACAAGCAGAAAAATCCCCACCCAAAACGCTCGCTCGCCTTCGCCGCATGGGTGATCGGTCGCCTCGGTGGCTGGACCGCTTACTACGGCAAACCTGGCCCACTCGTCATGCGACGCGGCCTCGATGACTTCCAGCGTATCAAGTACGGCACTACCCTTGGGCTCCGCGATGTGTGAATCAGAGAGCCGCAAGCGGGGAGGTATGGCACCGAGTTACCCCGCTTCCACCCCAAACCCGTCCCGGTCCAGCGTAATCCGCCCTGCCGCCGCATTCGCGGCCCAGCGCGCGGTCGCACCGATGCCGCCGAATGAAAACAGATGCGGCGCGATGTCGCCGAGCGCCCCGTCGCGATTGGCCTCGATCAGCGCGCGGATAATCGCGTCCGGCGCCGCGGCGCCGAGCAGGTGCTTGATCAGCCCGGCATTGCGCGCGAGCCCCTGCGTCGAGGCGCGCACGCCGCAGCGCCTGGCGTAGCGCATCAAGCTGGTGAGGCTGGTCGGGCCCGCAAGCCCGATGCGCACCGGATGATCGATGCCGTGATCGCGCAGACCTTTAATCCACGCGACGATTGGGCCGGCATCGAGACAGAACTGCGTGACGATGTTGACCTTCAGTCCGGTCTGCTCTGCCGCTTCGAGCTTCGCCGCAAGCACGCGCGCAAGCTCGTGGTCGGCGATGCGCGGATGGCCGTCCGGATAGCCCGAGATGCCGATCTCGGCGATGCCGCCGCGCGTGATGAGGCCCGAATCGATCGCCTCCAGCGCGCCACGGAACGGTCCCGCCGGCTCGGCGCGGTCGCCCGCGATCACCAGCAGCTTGCGCACGCCGGATTCGCCGGCGAGGCGGTCGAGGAAGCGCTTCAGCGCATCGCTCGATGCAAAGTTGCGCACCGCCAGATGCGCCACCGGCTCGAGCCCGGCATCGCGCATGGCCTTTGCCTGCGCGACGACCTCCTCCTGCGGCCGGGTCAGCACCGCGCTGAGATAGATCGACGTGCCCGGCGCGGCGGCATCCTTCAGCGCCGCGACGTCGTTCGCGGTGGGCCGCGTCGCTTCGAGCGAGCCGCCGCGCATGAAGGACGCGATTGCGGTGACGGTCTCTGATGCACTGTCCGCCGCCGAGCGAGGAGCAAGCATGGTGGCAGCTCCATTCATTGTTTGCTCGCGATGCCGGACGGAAAACCGGTTCCCACTTTTCCTGGCATCGCTCGTCAATCTCTTCGCCGCGAGATCACATAGGACTCGTCGTAGAACCACAGCCCGCCGTGCTTGCGCAACACCTCGCGCGTCGCGTCGAGATAGCGCCCGTCGCTCACCACGCTGCCGAGCCGGTCGTCCTCCACCTGCGCCACATAAATCGCCGCGTTCCACGCCGCGAACGCCGTCGATGTGCCGATCGACTCGGCCACCTCCGAAGGCAGCGTGTGCATCTCGTAGCGGAACAGCGAGCGGTTATCCGCATAGGCGTTGAAGTTGAGGTCGCGCCCGGCCGCCCCAAGCTCGTTCTTTACCGCCTTGAGCAGCTGGTGGCGGTCGGTGGTGAACGGATTGTCGTTCGGCCAGACCCGCTGGATGATCTCCATGCCGGGATCGTGCCCGTAGGAGTGGATGCCGAGCAGCCGCCCGCCGGGGCCCAAAGCGCGCGCCAGCGGCGCGATCACGCGCTTCGCCTTGAACTCGGTCGAGGCGCGCGCGCGATAGGGCTGCGACGCGATCACCAGATCGTAGTTGGCGACCGTGCCGCCGGGTTTCGGGATGATCGGG